>JAFZAF010000027.1 GCA_017548335.1 Bacteroidales bacterium
GAAGATCCTGGCAGGGTTGGCCGAAGTGTCAGGGCAGCCCGACAAACTGGTCGACATCACCGTGGCAATCGACAAGATTGACAAGATCGGATTGGACGCCGTCAAGCAGGAACTCTTCGAGAAAGGCTTGACGGAACAGGCCGTGTCGGTCATTGAGCCGGTCCTCACGCTGTCGGGCACGACCGACGAGAAACTGGCACAAATGCGGCGGTTACTTGCCGCTTCCGAGACAGGCTTGAAAGGCCTGGAAGAGATTTCAACACTCTTCTCCCTCATCGCCGGCGCCGGCATTTCCCAACCGGTGGAACTCGATCTCTCCCTGGCACGCGGGCTGAATTACTACACCGGAGCCATCTTCGAGGTCAAAGCGCTCGATTTCGCCATCGGCAGCATCTGCGGCGGCGGCCGTTACGACGACCTCACCGGCATTTTCGGCCTGCCGAACATGTCGGGCGTGGGCATCAGCTTCGGAGCCGACCGCATCTACGACGTACTCGCCGGCCTCGATCTGTTCCCGAAAGACGCTGCAGCAGCGGCGGCAGTTCTTTTTACCAACATGGGTGAACAGGAAGTCGCCTACACGATTCCCGTTGCCGCAGCCCTGCGCGCCACCGGCATCGCCTGCGAGATTTATCCCGACAACACCAAGCTCAAAAAGCAGTTTGAATACGCCGACCGCAAGGGTATTCCCTATTTGGCCATTGTCGGCGACCAGGAAATGACCGGCGGCACCGTCATGCTCAAGAACCTGGCTACCGGCGAGCAGCGTCCCGTCCCGAAAGACGCCCTTGCCGCCGCTTTGCAATAAAAGACAAAACCAACCATACTATGAAAAAGCTGATTCTCTCGGCCATCCTGCTCGGCGCGGCGGTGGCTGCGTTCGCCTGCACGAACCTGATCGTCGGCAAGAAAGCTTCCGTCGACGGAAGCGTGATGTGTACCTACAACTGCGACGGCTTCGGCTTCGCCTCGCCGCTGACAATGTCGGCGCCCGGCCGCCATGCCGAAGGGGAACTGATCACCATCCGGGGCTGGGGCCCGCAGACGGCCGAGCGCTTCATCTCGGAAGCACCTTACACCTACGGCGTGGTGGGCCTGATGAACGAGAACCAGGTCGCCATTGTCGAAACCACTTGGGACGGCCGCCGAGAACTGATGAACCGGGAAGGCTATCTCGACTATTTTACCCTCATGAACCTCGCCCTGCAGCGCAGCACCACCGCCCGCGAAGCCATCGTCGTAATGCATGAGCTGGTGCAGGAATACGGCTACAGCGCCTCCGGCGAATCCTTCGCCGTCTGCGACAAGGACGAGGCCTGGATCATGGAGCTCATCGGCAAGGGGCCCGGCCACAAAGGCGCCGTCTGGGTGGCGCTGCGCGTCCCCGACGACTGCATCTGCGCCTATGCCAACGCCAGCCGCATCCGGCAATTCCCGCAGGTGAAGAAGGCCGATAAGAAAAAAACCTACTGCGAGATTCCTGGCGAATGCATGTACGCCAAGGATGTCATTTCCTTTGCCCGGGAGATGGGATTCTACGAGGGAACCGACGCGGATTTCAGCTTCCGCGAAGCCTATGGTCCGCTGGATTTCAGTGCCATCCGCTACTGCGAGGCGCGTGTCTGGAGTTTCTTCCGCCATCACTCCGACACGGCCGAAATGGACGCCTACCTGCCCTTCATCAACGGCCGGACCGACATCTGCGACCACCTGCCGCTCTGGATCAAGCCGCTTGCCCCTCTCTCCGTCCGTGACCTGATGAACGACATGCGCGACCACTATGAGGGCACCGCCCTCGACATGACGGCCGATGTGAGTGCCGGTCCCTGGGGTTCGCCCTACCGCAACCAGCCGGTGAACTTCTTCAGCAGCGACTCCACGGCCATGTTCCGCGAACGGCCGATCGGCTGCCAGCAAAGCGGCATGACGATGGTCTGCCAGATGCGTGACTGGCTGCCCGACGCCGTGGGCGGCGTGACCTACTTCAACATGGACGACGCCACGACCTCCGCCTATGTCCCGGTCTATTGCGGCATCAACCGCATCCCCGAGCCGTTCCGCCGCGAGAACAATGACATCCATACTTTCAGTACGGAAAGTGCCTTCTGGATGAACAACTTCGTGGCCAACATGGTCTATCCCCGCTGGAGCGCAATGATCGGCGACCTGCGCGACGCCCAGAAAGAGCTGGAAGACTACTATGCCGAAGACCAGAAAACGGTGGAAGAGCGGGCCACCAAGCTGACGCCCGGCGAACGGGCCGACTTCCTGACCCGCAAGACAGAGGAGTACACCGATAAGATGATGAAACGTTGGGACAAACTGGCCAAGTTCCTCATCGTCAAGCACAACGATCAGATCGCCCAGCCGAGTGAGAATGGCGAATTCGTCCGCGGCCGCCGCACGTCGCCCGCCTACGCCCCCGCCTTCATTGATGCAGTCAAGGCGCAGACCGGCGACCGTTACGTCAAACCTGCGGAGAAGAAATAAGCGTTATGCGCCGTTCCCATTATCTGGCCAGCGCTGTCTTGTTGGCGGCGCTGGTTTTGTTCCCGGGCTGCAGCCGGCCGGAAGTGCTGACCGGCGACTTCACGCTGGTGAGTCCACTGCCGCGGGAGCTCTTCACCGGGGAAAAGGAAACCCCATTCGTCATCTCCTCGCAGACTGTCGTCTGCTATCCCGAGGGGGATGAATCCCTCCGCGTGGCGGCAGGTCTGCTGGCTTCACAATTGCAACAAATCACGGGCTGCAAAGTAAAGACCACAACACGCCTTCCCGAGCGGAACCGGATTCTTCTGGGCGTCAACCCGGAGATGGGAACCGGTTTGAAGGACTTCCAGGCTTCGGAGTGTTATGCGCTCGACGTTGAGACATCTGCCGTCACGATCCTGGGCGGTAGTGCTACGGGGGTCCTGCACGGCATCCAAACCCTGATCAAGGCTCTCCCGGTACCTGAATCCCCCGGGAATAACCGGCTCGCACTACCGGCCTGTACCCTCCTCGACTATCCAGAATTCCCCTACCGGGCCTTCATGCTTGACTGTGGACGGCATTTCTTCTCCGCCGACTACATCAAATCGTTGATTGACATCCTGGCCCTGCACAACCTCAACTATTTCCACTGGCATTTGACGGAAGACCAGGGTTGGCGGCTGGAAATCAAGAAGTATCCCCGCTTGACGGAATTCGGATCGTACCGTCCGGGCACTTCCTATGACAGTTCCGGCGTGCTGGACAGTATCCCCGTAAGCGGCTTCTACACGCAGGAGCAGGCGCGGGAGATCGTGCGTTACGCCGCCGAGCGGGGCATCACGGTCATCCCGGAAATCGACCTGCCCGGCCATACGCAGGCAGCACTCGCCGCCTATCCCGAACTGGGCTGTACAGGCGGTCCTTATGAGGTAGCTACCCGCTACGGCGTACTCGACGACGTGCTCTGCGTCGGGAAAGACGCGACGATGACTTTTGTCAAGGATGTACTCGAAGAAGTGATGGACATCTTCCCCTCGCCATACATCCATCTGGGCGGCGACGAATGCCCGAAAGTTCGCTGGAAACAATGTCCGGACTGCCAGCGGAAGATCCGCGAACTGGGACTCAAAGGCAATGGCGTCAAGACGGAAGAAGAGTTGCTCCAATCGTGGTTCACTTCTGAGATGGAGGCCTTCCTGGCCGAACACGGCCGCCGGATGATCTGCTGGAACGACGTGCTCTGCGACTGGGGCAACCAGGTCGTCGGAGAGCCCTCGAAGCAGACCGTCATCGCCGGCTGGATGCGGCCCGTCTCGACGGAAATCGCCGTCCGGGAAGGCTATGACGCCATCCTGTGTCCGATTGACTACTGCTATTTCAGCAATGCTTCCGTCAACAAGATCACCGGACTGGAAAGCATCCGCAGGGTCTACGACCTGCCCGTCGCCCCCGAAGGACTGACGCGCGGCCAGCAGCGCCACATCCTCGGCATCGAGGCCTGTATCTGGACCGAACGCGTCGCCGATACCGACAGCCTCGAATGGCGCCTTCTTCCCCGCCTTTCCACCCTCGCCGAAATCCAATGGTCAGACCCCGCCCGCCACGATCTCGACGCCTACCTTCCCCGCCTCCGCCACATGCTCGACCTCTACGACGCCCGCGGCTGGCACTGGAAAACCGACATCGCACAGATTTGGGAATAATCCGCGACTGATGCTGACGTCCCAAAATATGGGACGGCGGAATCAAAACAGCCGATAATTGATGCTGACGTCCCGCATTTTGGGACGTCAGCATCATTATTTGCAGGAATGTCCCCAATAAGGCTTGACAAGCGCCTATTCCGGTGGTATCTTTGTAACAGAATTGATAGATATGTGCTGTTATGAAGATCTTTGATGTTTTCCCCTATCGGGACAATGTGTTTGGGAGGGCTGTTCTATGAGCGTATTGGGACAGTGTATGGAGATTCTGAATCTCACCTCCCTGGCCTGGAAAGGCCAGGAGCGCTACAGTGTCGTCGCCCATTCATTCAGGGTGATGGCCAAAGCCAAGAATTTCGACGAAGTGGTTGTCGGTATGATGCACGAACTGTATGCTGCGTCATCCTACACCCGGGGTCTTTACCACTGTGATGTCAGCGGTGATCCCCAATGGGGGATGTCATTGGACTTGTTGACACCTCCGCTGAAAACAAGGCGTATTTCCATTTCCGAAGAAGTCACGGATAAAGAGTTGCTTGAAGCCAATATGCCTGACTTTATCTCGGAAGAAATCCGTGACAGATGGATGCTTCAGGAAACCCGGTGGACACCTAGGTATTTTGATTGGATCCGGAAAATCGGAAGAGACCGGATTGCCAGAAACGTCATGATCTATGACCTGGAAGACAAATTGGACATCCTGCTCAACCCCAACAAGTATGTCGACGAACTGGGCCCGCAACGGTTTGTCCTTCCCTGGAAAAAGCATTATTGCATCTCCTTCAAGCAAGGGAGGAATACGATCCTTTCCAAAGAGGTTCCTCCTACGGACGATCCGCTCCTTCTGAGGGATCTTACAGAAGAAGAACGCGACAATTTAATTGACAAATATACCCGCGCCCTGGATTATCTCCGGTGGATAGAAGATTGCCATCCTGCGGAACGCGTCTACTCCAAAGAAGAGCAACAAAAGAACGCAAACATATTCAATCAATGGTTCAACAACTGGGTTGCGCAAGAAGAAGCGGATCGGGTATTCTACGAGCAGGAAATGGAAAATGATGAAACTCGAGTACCAGTTGGTGACGACTGACCATCTTGTTGACCGGTTATGGTTTCGCGACGACGATGACTATAAGTCGGGAATGAATGGCGTTGCCGTTATTGCAGATACTATGAATCTGGATATCCTTTCTTTTATCCTGATGTCCAATCACGTCCACTTTGTCCTCTGCTGTTCCAGAGATAAGGCGTTTGAATTTATCAACGGACTAAAATGCCATCACTCCGCATATCTGCAGCGGAGATATGGCTACAAGGAGTTATTGAGACGGAATTCGGTTGACATCCAAAAAGTCGGACGGGAAGACGAGTCACTTGAAAAAGCGATTGCCTACGTCCAGATGAACAGCGTAGCCGCCAACATTTGCCTGCACCCAAGCGGCTATCCCTGGGGAACCGGTAATGCTTTCTTCAGAATAACTGCCATTCAAGGAAAGAGGCTCGGTACAATGTCAGGACGGGCCCAAAAGCGTCTTGTCCAGAGCAACAAGACTTTGTCGCAAAACCTGTTGGTCTCGAATGGTTACATCCAACCGGAATCATTCGTTCAGGTCCGTTTTGTCGAATCCCTTTTCAGGACACCGGCACGGTTCAACTTTTTTCTTGTTAACTCTTCAAAAGCTAAACGCCGGCTTCTTCCTGATCTGTGTCATTCTCTCTTCCGTAAAACAAAGCTGAACGAACTCACCTGGGAGCAACAAGCAGAAATAACCAAACAAATACGGGGAAGATTCTGTTCCGAAATCCATCAACTTGTCAGGGTAACCGGAATCCCCTATCCGGAAATCGCAAAAATGCTGGACAGTCCTTGAGCAGACCAGCACCTTCTCACAGCTCCAGGCTGATCGTCATCTTTTCTCCGGTGAGGGGATTGTGGAGCCAGAGGTGATAGGTGCCGGAGGGGAGCCAGAGTTCGAGGAGGGCGAAGTCCCGGGTATCCGGAAACAGGACGCGTTGGACGATGTGGTCTTCCCAGTACCAATCATGATACTGGTCACCGGAGGCCAGAATGGTCGAGGGATCCGCTGCGGATGTCAGCGACCAGACAAGGTCCTTGTATAACTTGAGATAGATATCCCGGTCGGGTTCCGGTGCTTGTCCCCGAGGTTCCGACGGTTCCCTATAACCGATTTCCACCAATTCCTGCAAGGGGCGGGAAGTGAACGCGATTTCATAGGCTCGCGACTGGATGAGCGGCGTCCACTTCCCGGAAGCCGGATCTTTCATCGCCAAATCAATCTTATCCCCGTCGGCAAGGGCCTTCGTGATCTTGCAGGTCTGGGGGCTGGTTCCTGTCGTTTCACCGACTCCGATGCTCCGTCGGAATACCTGCGACACGGTTTCCTTGGCTTTGCCGCGGCTGTCATAGAGGACATAGGCAAAATCCAGGGTAAACGAACCCAGGGAATTGTTTCTGAAATAGCCTTCCAGCCGGAAATCCTTTCCCGCCTCAAACGAAGGGGAAAGCCCCTTGCCGCTACCATAGCTATAAGCAATTAGAACGGGTTCCGGAGCACCGCCGGCATCTGGCATAATATGCGTGGTGAGCGACTGGGAATCATTGAAGACCAGCAGGTCCTCGGCATGGCCCTCAATCGGCGTCAAGGTATAGAAGTCCTTGAATTGTCCGTAATAGTCGTGTCCTTCCCGCCCGCTCGTTCCGCCGCCCCAGCCATAATTGATGCTGAAATACCGCCCGTTATAGCCGTCAATCACAAAAGAGTGGCCTCCGATGTCGGCATAGCCCACATACAGGGCCGGCCGGCCGGCATTGATCTCGTCAATCACCCTCGATTCCCATTCCAGGTCGGAAAGTCCGTCCGAACGACGGAAGTAGCGAACTCGCTTGTCATACCCGAAATACTCCGTCAGCCGCTGGGCCCCAGTCTCCGCAAAAGCTCCCGAACCGCCAGGATAGAAAGTCATCTTGCACATGACGGCCACGTCGTACAGCAGGCGGGCTATCTGGGCGGCTGCTTCCGTACTGCAGTTACGATAGTCTTCGGGCATCTTGTCCCAGTCGTACTCGTGCCCCAGGTCAAACCCGTCGACATGATAAGTCACCCCGTCTTTCTTATACTCGTAGGAAGGGAGTGTCCCGGTTCCCCGCTTCGGCCATTTATGATAACGCATGATGATGGCGATGGCCGTGGCAGTACAGCCGATCGGCGGTTTATTGCCATTGATTTCGGCCACCAGGTCGTTGAACGGTGGACCCTGGCTCCATTTGGCCGTCTGCAACTGCACCGTCTGAGCCGGATCGAGTCCGGCATCGGATTCCATGTCCGATGCCGACTCCCAATGCTGCTCCCGGGCATAGGCGATGATGTCGGCATACCATTGGAGCAAATCCCGTAAATTCTCAGGCATCTCCGCTCCCGGGAACTGTCCACCCAACGAATAGCCCAGCACTGGCCGGGCCACGTCATCGCCCGAAACAACGGCATAGCCGCCGGCTGCCCGTTCAAACACATATAAGGCGGGCGCCATCCCGGGAGTTTTGGTCCGGACTTCCGGAAAAGTGCAAACCAGCTTGAAATCCTCCGGACGAACGGTCTCCGACTTGGTGTGTACCTGGGCCGCTGCAAAGAAATCGGCAGCGCAACGGCGGGCCTGCTCTTCCGTCACGATTCCGGCATGAACCGGAATCCAGAACAAGATCAGCATCAACAAGCAGAAAGTCTTTTTCA
>JAFZAF010000028.1 GCA_017548335.1 Bacteroidales bacterium
AATACGGTGCTGCTGCCGATGGTGGAGTCGAACATCTCGATCAATCCTTTCTGGGAGGTCACGTTCCAGGAAGACAGCAGCCCTTCCATGCGTTCCTGCAGGGAAGCGCCGGCATAGGTGCGCCCGAACGGGTCGCACGCCTCCACCGGCCGGATGGCCGCTTTCGCAAAGTGGCGCGCACCGGCGCTGTCGATGAAACTCCGCGGCAGGTCGGCCACGCAGTCGGATCCGTTGAAAATCTGCATGCGGCCGGAATCGGTCACGTCGGCCACATAGGTCACTTCGATATTCTCTTCTGCGCAATACTGCTCGAACTGCCGGCGCGAAGCGGCTTCGATGACCACCGCCATGCGTTCCTGCGACTCGCTGATGGAAAGTTCCATGGCATTGAGGCCGCTGTATTTGGTCGGGACACGGTCGAGATGGATTTCCAAGCCGTCGGCCAGTTCCCCGATGGCCACGCTCACGCCGCCAGCCCCAAAGTCGTTCGATTTCTTGATGAGCCGGGAGACCTCCGGACGTCGGAACAGCCGCTGGAGTTTGCGTTCTTCCGGCGCATTGCCCTTCTGCACTTCGCTGCCGCAGGTGGTCAGGGATGCATCGGTATGACCTTTCGAGGAGCCCGTGGCTCCGCCGATGCCGTCGCGGCCCGTGCGGCCGCCCAACAGCAGGATCACGTCGCCCGGCGCGGGGCGCTCGCGCACCACCTGCTTCGCAGGTACCGCGCCCACCACCGCGCCGACCTCCATTCGCTTGGCCGTGTAGCCCGGATGGAAGATTTCACGGACATGCGTCGTAGCCAGGCCGATCTGGTTGCCATAGCTCGAGTAGCCGGCTGCTGCCTTGCGGGTAATCATCCGCTGCGGAAGTTTGCCGTGCATCGTCTCGCTGACCGGTTTCCAGATATCGCCCGCACCCGTCACGCGCATCGCCTGATAGACGTACGCCCGACCCGACAGCGGGTCGCGGATGGCGCCGCCCAGGCAGGTCGCCGCGCCGCCGAACGGCTCAATTTCCGTAGGATGGTTATGCGTCTCGTTCTTGAACTGCAGGAGCCACTTCTCGGGTTTTCCGTCCACATCCACGTCGATCACGATACTGCAAGCGTTGTTCTCTTCGCTCTGTTCCTGGTTGTCCAGGATGCCTTTGTGCTTGAGATAGCGGGCGCCGATCGTTGCCAGTTCCATCAGGCAGAGCGGCTTATGATCGCGGTCCAGTTCCTTCCGGATGGCCTCGAGCAGCCGGAGATCGGCTTCCAGCGCTGGCTTGATGAAGGAATCCTCGACACGGATTTCTGTGAGTTCGGTCGTAAAGGTCGTGTGGCGGCAGTGGTCGGACCAATAGGTATCGAGGATGCGAAGCTCCGTTTCGGTCGGATTGCGTCCTTCCTTGCGAAAATGCAGCACCACTTCGCGCAGGTCGTCGGTATTCATGGCCAGGCCCCAGTCACGGCAGAAAGTCGCGAAATCGGATTCCTGCATGTCGATGAAGCCTGCCAGATCGGCAAGCGGCCGGACTGCGGCATCTTCCGCCCCAGCGAAGTACGACAAGTCTTTTTCCCGCGATTCGACGGCATTGATGAAATAGCGGCGCACGACCTCGAGCGCCTCGTCGCTGAAATCGTCGTCGAAGATGAGCAGGCGTCCGCTGCGGATGTCCACCTGCGCGGAAGGATCGATCAGCCTGACGCAATCATGCGCCGAGGAGGCGCGCTGGTCGAACTGGCCGGGCAGATATTCGACCGCCAGGTAGCGGCGTCCGGTCAGGTCGAGCGTATCGCCGACCGTATCGGAGACTTTCTCCCCGAAAACCGTGTAGCGGCACTTTTCGAGCAGTTCGTCGCTGAAGCCGGTCAGGTCGTAGAGATTGACGAGCCGGAGCGAGCGGATGGCAACCGGCAGGTTTTCATTGAATTCGTTGCGAAGGCTTTCCGCCTCCACCCGGAAGGCGGGCTTTTTCTCGACGAAGATACGGCGGTGTTTCATCGGCTGGAACGGCTATATCTCGGTTTTCAGCACCTTCTCCGCCTGAGCGGCCCGGAACTCCTTCAATTTCACCGCCAACGCAGGATCGTGGAGCGCCAGCACAGCCACGGCATAGAGCGCCGCGTTCTTTGCCCCGTCGATGGCCATCGTGGCCACGGGAATGCCTGAGGGCATCTGGACAATGGACAACAGCGAGTCCATCCCGTTCAGGGCTTTGCTCCGGATGGGAATGCCGATGACGGGAAGGGTGGTCAGTGCGGCGGCCATGCCCGGCAGATGGGCGGCTCCGCCCGCGCCGGCAATGACAAGGCCGAAGCCGCGCTCCGGCAGGCCGGCCATATACTCACTGAAATACTGCGGTGTACGATGGGCGCTGATCACCTTCTTCTCATAAGGCACGCCGAAAGCGTCGAGAGTCTCACAGGCGGCTTTCATCACCTCCCAATCACTCCCCGACCCCATAATGATGCTGACTTTCATATTCGGAATTGGTTTCAATCCACAAAAATACGAATCTTCCGCCGCATCTCCGCCAAAAAGTTATCAACGCGTTTTCTACGGCCGGATGCCAACATGGGTTGTTGATAAAATCCGGAAGTTGGGTATTGCTATTTTGGCAAAAGGGCGTACCTTTGCACGTCAGAGATGCCCGATCAAGTCGGGCATGACGCTATGGTCATGAGCCAGAAAAAGACGCTTGCCGATAACCTTGTAACGTATACCGAGACAACTCGTTGAGTTGTCTTTTTTTTGTCCCGATGAGAAAAGGGTTGCTGCTGAAAAACGGATTGATGATGACGGGGCCGGGCCTGCTGGCGCCGCGCGACGTATTCATCGTCGACGGTATCATCCAGGCTGTCAGGGAGTTTATCCCTGTTCCGGCCGAAGAGGACACGGAGACGGAGGTCATCGACCTCTCCGGCATGCTGCTCACTTATGGTTTTGCCGACCTTCATGTGCATTTCCGGGAGCCGGGCGCGCCGCAGAAGGAGACGATCCGGACCGGATCGCTGGCGGCGGCGCGGGGCGGCTACACGACCGTCTGTGCGATGCCCAATCTGGATCCGGCGCCCGATGCACCGGAGACCATCGCCATCGAGCAAGCGCTGATTGACCGGGACGCCTGCATCGAGGTGCTCCCCTACGCTACCATCACCCGAGGGCGGAAGGGGCTGGAGCCCGTGGATTTTGAAGCTTTGAAAGGCCGTTGCGTCGCCTTCTCCGACGACGGCAGCGGCGTCCAGCAGGACGATGTGATGCTGGAGGCCATGCGCCGGGCGGCGGAGCTGGACTGCATTCTGGCCGCCCATTGCGAAGACAATACCCTGCTGCACGGCGGCTACATCCACGATGGGCGCTGGTGCGCCGCGCACGGGCACAAAGGCATCTGCTCCGAGAGTGAATGGGGCCAGATAGCCCGCGACCTGGAACTGGCCGCCAAGTCGGGCTGCCGCTACCATGTCTGCCATGTCTCGACGAAAGAGAGTGTCGCGCTGATCCGGGAGGCGAAGCGCTCTGGCGTCCGCGTCACTTGCGAGACGGCGCCGCACTATCTGGTACTTTGCGAGGACGACCTGCAGGAAGACGGACGTTTCAAGATGAATCCCCCGCTCCGGGCAGCGGAGGACCGGGCCGCGCTGCTGGAAGGACTGAAAGACGGCACCATCGACGCCATCGCCACCGACCATGCGCCACATACGGCCGAAGAAAAAGCCCGCGGACTGGCCGGCAGTGCCATGGGAATCG
>JAFZAF010000029.1 GCA_017548335.1 Bacteroidales bacterium
GCCCGCTTCCTGGCCGTGATGACCAACGACGGATGGTGGGGCGACACGCCCGGCTACCGGCAGCATTTCAACTTCGCCCGCCTGCGCGCTATCGAGAACCGGCGCGACGTGGTACAGGCCGCCAATACGGGCCGCTCAGGCCTCATCAACCAGCGCGGAGACGTGTTGGCCAAGACGGGCTGGTGGGTTGAGACCACGCTGAAGGGAACCATCAATGGCAACGATGCCCAGACGCCCTTTGTCCGGCATGGAGACCGGATCGGACGTTGCGCAGGCTATGCCTTCCTTCTCCTGTTGCTTATGCTGATGGTCTTTGCCGTTTCGGATAGGCGATCCGGGCGTGGTAGATCTGCTGCAGGTAACGCTTGAACGACTCCTTTACGACATTGATCTCCTTCAGGGAAATATCGGCCTCCGCCAGTTGCGAATCGTCGAACTTGGCGGCGAGAATTCTCTCTACAAGCGCGGAGATACTCTCTTCGGAATAATCTTTCAGGGTGCGGGACGCCGCCTCGACGGCGTCGGCCATCATCACGACCACCTGTTCCTTGGTCCGGGGCAGGATGCCGTTGTAGGTGAAGGCTTCCTTGTTGGCCGGATCTCCGCCGTTGTTGCAATAGACGTTGTAGAAATAGAGGGTCACGGAGCGGCCGTGATGGCAGGCGATGAAATCGGTTACGACGGCCGGGAGCTTGCTCTTCCGGGCCAGGGCGAGACCGTCGTCTACGTGTTTGATGATGGCCCGGGCACTTTCTTCGGGGGATAGCCCGGCATGATAGTTCACGCCTTCCGCCTGATTCTCGATGAAGCACATCGGGTTTTCCATCTTGCCGATATCGTGGTAGAGAGCTCCAACCCGCACGAGCATGGCGTCGGCACCGATCTCCCGGGCGGCGTTTTCTGCCAGATTGGCCACCTGGAGCGAGTGCTGGAAGGTGCCGGGCGCCTTATACTGGAGCGACTGCAGGAGCTTGTTGCTGGTATCGGACAGGTCCCAGAGCCGGGAATAAGACACGAAGCCGAAAATCTTCTCGAACAGGAACACGAAAGGATAAAGCACGATCACCAGGATGGCATTGATGCCCAGATAGAGGAAGTTGGTCGACTTGAGCGCGTAGGACAAGTCGCCCGTTCCCAGCTTGAAGGCGAAGCTGACCAGCGACATGGCCGCGAAAATGAAAAGGATGTTCAGGAACTGGAGCCACCCGCGGTTGAACCGTCTATGGGCGAAAAGCACCACGCCGCCGCCGACCAGGTTGATAAAGAACAGTTCCACGCCATTCTCCGGAATCACCAGCAGAGGCATCAGCGAGACGGTATAGACCGACCAGCTCAAGCCGTCGCGGAAAAAGGCGCTCATATAAAGGACCGTCACGGCGAACGGGAAGAGATAGAGCAGCCGCTGGTCTACCCGGAACAAGATGGCCGTCCCGGCGATGCTGATCAGCAGCATGAGCATCAGGAACACCAGTTTGCGCAAGTCTTCCACGACCGGGCGGTTGAGGAACCAGATGGCGAAGAAGAAGAGCGCGAGGATTACCAGGACGAGCAGCAGGTGACTGGCCAGCAAGGCATTGGGAGAGCCGGTATAGCCATAGCTCAACTTATACTCCTCCTTGTAGGAATCAAGAATCTGGCAGATGTCGCCTGTCACGGTTTCTCCTTGGGAGACAATGAGCTGTCCGGCATAGACCATGCCCTTGGTGGGCGAGATATAATTGACTGCTTCCCGGTGGACCAGCTTCGTGGTGGCCTCGTCGTAGAGCAGGTTGGGCACGATGAAGCGCTGCAGGTCGAGCAGCCCGGCTATCGAGTCGATGTCCATTTCGGGATAGTCGTACACCAAGTCGGATTTCAGGACATTCAGGACACGGGAAAGGTCATATACGTCGGCGGCGGGCGTTTCCGTGACCCGTTTGTCGCGTTTGACGAAGATGACTTTGTCGGAGGGTGTGCCGGAACCGAAGTTCGAGACGATGCCCCGTTCGTAAGCTTCGCTCAGGTGCGTGTACATGTCGCGGGTCAACTGTTCGTCGAGCTTGAGTTCGACGGCATTGTGGCCGAACTGCTCGAGCATCGGCGCTGCCACCGAAGGATCATAACTGTAATAATCGATGGTTTCGGAAGCACGCTCCTCTTTCTCTTTGAGCATCTCCGCCTCGGTCTTCAGAATCGGGAAGTCGATGGGAGAAATCAACGTCTCATAGACCCACGGACGGCCTTTCTGGTACTCATACTGGAATTTCCCCTCCCGGGGATACAGGACGAGCATGATGATGGCCAGTATGATAAAACAGCTATAGATCCGATAATTTTTCATAACTTTGTAGAACGGGACAACTCATAAAGATACACAAAAACTCCGGAAAATGAAAAAAATCCTCCTGACCCTGCTGGCCGCCTGCCTGGCCCTTTCCCTTTCCGCACAGGACCTCGTCGTCATAGAATCGCCGAACCTGCATTGCAACGACTCGATCCTGGTATTTATCCCGGAACAATACGCTTCCCAATACGCGGAAGAGTATTGTGTGGAGTGCTGCGGTGACCCGGAAGCCGTTCCGGCCCTGTTCCTGCTGCACGGCTGGTCGGGCTGTTACCGCGACTGGAGCAGGAAATGTGATATCCAGCGCATCGCCGACTCCACGGGCTTCATCATCATCTGTCCGGACGGCTTCTACGACAGCTGGTACGTCAATGCGGAAGACCCGGAGCAGATGCAGTGGCGGACTTTCTTCGACAAGGAATTGTATCCGCAGATCATGGAGAAATACGGGCTTGACCCCACGAAGACCTTCATCACCGGCTTGTCGATGGGCGGACACGGCGCCATCAACCTCTTCCTCGACCATATTTCCCGTTTCCGCGCCGCTGGCTCAATGAGCGGCGTGCTTGACCTCAATGCCGAAGCCGGGCGGCTGGGCCTGTCCCGCCTGCTCGGGCCCTACGGCCCGGATAACCCGCGGCACGATGCAGAATCGGCCATCAACCGCATCGAGCGAGACCAGAACGCCAAGAAACTGCTGCTGATCACCTGCGGCTACAGCGACACCCTCTATCCTTGTTCGCGCGCCTTCTGCGAACGCTGCAAGGAACTCGGCGTTCCCTACATCGAAGTCTATTCCCCAGGCGTCCATTCCTGGACCTACTGGGACTATGCCCTCCGCCTGCACCTCTGGTATTTCAGCCGCATCCTGAACGGGGAGAATCTGGGGTATTGACGACCGGGATTCTCTTATGGGCACAAAAATCCGCCAGATCGTGCCCGTGAAGGGCATTTTAGCCTTTGCGGGCACGTTTTGCCGGCGATTTGTGCCCATGCTTGCGTAGCCTGGGGTAAGACCCGCTTATTTCAGGGGACTCCCGGGCTCGCGGGCCATGTAGTTGTAGGCCCAGCGGTCCATGTGGCGGGAGAGGTGGCGCTGGACGAAGAGTTCGAAGTGGGCAATGAAGGTGAGGATCACCTCGCGTTTGCGGCGGACGATTGCCCGCTCCAGTTTGCGGGCTACTTTTTCGGCGCTCATCATCTTGTTTTCGTCGCGGGGCGAAAAGCCCTGGGGCGTCCCGTCGGCCGTGAGGGCCGCGCTGCGAACGTTCGACGTGGTAAACCCTGGCGCAAAGACCAGCACGTGCAGCCCGTCTTTTACGTGTTCGATCCGGATAGTGTCGAGGAAGCCGCGCACGGCGAACTTCGAGGCGCTGTATCCCGTACGGGCCGCAAGCCCGGCATAGCCGGCCGTGGAAATCACGCCGACAACCGACCCCTTGCGCTCCAGGATATAGGGCAGCGCATATTTCGTACAATAGACAGTCCCCCAGAAATTGACATCCATCAGCCGATGGAGGACCGAGAGGTCCACGTCGAGGAAAAGCGCCCGCATCGATACGCCGGCGTTGTTGATCAGGATGTCGATGCCGCCGAAACGGGCCACTGTCTGTTCCACCAGCTGGCGACAATCCTCCTCCACGGAAACATCCGTCCGTACACAAAGCAACTCCGTTGAAGACGGCGTGGCGGGATCCGCCTGGATCTCAGCTGCAACGGCCTCAAGTTTGTCGAGCGAACGGGCGGCGAGCACCAGTTTGTTGCCATGAGAGGCCAGCAAACGGACGGAAGCAAGCCCGATACCCGAGCTTGCTCCCGTGATGATGATGACCTTTCCCGTCAGCATGGCGCGCTTACTGGATGCTCATGTTCTGGATAACGTCCGAATCGTACACACCCTTCTCGAGTTTCTCCCGCACTTCCGCGAAAGCATTGAGCGTGTACTCGACATCCTCAAGCGTGTGGGCCGCTGTCGGGATGATGCGGTACATGAGAATGCCCTCGGGGACTACCGGATAGGTTACCACCGAGCAGAAGATGTGGTAGTTCGTCCGAAGATCGATCAAGATATTCGTTGCCTGGGCGACGTTGCCCTTCATGAACACCGGGGTTACACAGGCTTCAGCCACGCCGATGTCGAATCCACGCTTGCGCAGGCCTTCCTGCAGGGCGCGGGTCACCGTCCAGAGCTTGGCGCGGAGTTCGTCGCCCTCCGGGCCCCGGATGATTTCCAAGCGCTTGAGGCAGCCTTCCACGATGGGCATAGGCAGGGCTTTGGCGTAGATCTGCGAACGCAGATTGTAGCGCAGGTAGTCGATGACATAGTGCGGACCGGCCACAAAGCCGCCGATGATGGCCATGCTCTTGGCATAGGCGCCAATGTAGAGGTCAATCTCGTCCATCACGCCGAAATGCTCGGATGTTCCGCGGCCATGCGGACCCATCACGCCGAACCCGTGCGCATCGTCGATCAGGATGCGGAATTTGTATTTCTGCTTCAGGGCCACGATCTGGTCGAGGATGCCGAGCGCGCCGGTCATGCCGTAGACACCTTCGGTGATCAGCAGCACGCCGCCGTCGTTCGCCTCGGCTTCCTTGCAGGCGCGGGCGAGAATCGTTTCGCAATGCTTGATGTTGTTGTGGCGATACTTGTACTTGCTGCCGATGTGCAGGCGGATGCCGTCGAGCAGGCAGGCGTGGCACTCGTTGTCATAGACAATCACGTCATGCCGTCCCACCAGGGCGTCAATCGTCGAGACAATGCCCTGATAGCCGAAGTTGAACAGGAAAGCGTCTTCCTTCTTCTCGAAGTCGGCCAGTTCGCGCTCGAGCTTCTCGTGGAGCGAGGTATGGCCGGTCAGCATGCGGGAACCCATCGGATAGGCCAGGCCCCAGCGGGCCGCCGCTTCGCCGTCCACCTTGCGGATGGCGGGATGGTTGGCCAGGCCCAGGTAGTTGTTCAGGCTCCAGCAGAGTACATCCTGCCCCTGGAATTTCATATGAGGTCCCAGCTCCCCTTCCAGTTTCGGAAACATGAAATAGCCGAAAGCCTTGTCACGGTACTGTCCCAGCGGGCCGCCCGAATCCTTTTTGATTCTGTCAAAAATATCCATGATAACGGTATGTTTAATTAAGAATTATGCGTCGATGTTGGCGTATTTGGCGTTTTGTTCGATGAATTCGCGGCGCGGCGGGACGTCGTCGCCCATGAGCATCGAGAAGATACGGTCCGCCTCGGCGGCGTTCTCGATATGCACCTGGCGCAGGATGCGCTTCTCCGGATCCATGGTCGTCGCCCACAGCTGTTCGGCATCCATTTCACCGAGACCTTTGTAGCGCGAGACCAGCAGGCCCGTATCCTTGCCCTTGCCGATGCGCTCGATGGCGGCGGAGCGCTCTTCGTCGGTCCAGCAATACTCCTCCACATTGCCCTTTTTCACGCGATAGAGCGGAGGCGTGGCGATATAGACATAGCCGCTGCGGATCAGGTCGGGCATGTAGCGGAAGAAGAAGGTCAGGATCAGCGTCGCGATATGGCTGCCGTCCACGTCGGCATCGGTCATGATGATGACCTTGTGGTAGCGGAGCTTGGTCATATTGAGCGCCTTGGGATCTTCTTCCGTTCCGACGGAGACGCCGAGGGCCGTGTAGATGTTGCGGATGGACTCGCTCTCGAAGGCGCGGTGCTCCATGGCTTTCTCCACATTCAGGATCTTGCCGCGCAAAGGGAGGATGGCCTGGAACTGGCGGTTGCGGCCCTGCTTGGCCGTTCCACCGGCGGAGTCGCCCTCCACGAGGAAGAGTTCGCAGTGGGCCGGATCACGGTCGGAGCAGTCGGCCAGCTTGCCCGGCAGCCCGGAACCCGACATGACGGTCTTGCGCTGTACCAGTTCCCGGGCCTTGCGGGCCGCATGACGGGCCGTAGCGGCCAGTACCACCTTGTCTACGATAGCGCGGGCATCCTTTGGATTCTCTTCCAGATATTGGTCGAGCGCGGCGCTTACGGCCTGCGAGACGGCGGCCATCACCTCGCTGTTGCCCAGCTTGGTCTTGGTCTGCCCTTCGAACTGCGGCTCCGCCACCTTCACAGAAATGACAGCCGTGAGGCCCTCGCGGAAGTCGGACGGATCGAGGTCGAACTTAAGTTTCGAGAGCAGGCCGTTCTTGTCAGCATAACTCTTGAGCGTGGTGGTCAGGCCACGGCGGAAACCGCTCAGGTGCGTACCGCCCTCGATCGTATTGATATTGTTGACGTAGGAATGCACATTCTCGCTGAAGCCCGTGTTGTACTGCATGGCGATCTCGATCGGGATCACTTTGTCGGTCTCGAGGTAGATGGGCTTCTCCGTGAGCTTTTCGCGCACGCCGTCGAGGTATTGCACGAACTCGACCAGGCCATGCTCGGAGTAGAACACTTCTTCGCGGGGCTCCTGCGGAAGCGGGTTGCCATTCTCGTCCAACTCCACTTCACGCGGACGCATGTCGCGGAGCGTGAGCCGCACGCCTTTGTTCAGGTAGGCCAGCTCCCGCAGGCGGCCGGCCAGGATGTCGTAGTCATAAACCAGGACGGTAAAGATTTCCTTGTCGGGCTTGAAGGTGATGATCGTGCCGGTATCGGACGACTCCCCTACGACCTTTACGTCATAAAGCGGCTTGCCCTGCGAATACTCCTGCATGAAAATCTTCCCTTCCCGGTGAATCTCGGCCGTCAGGTGCGACGAAAGAGCATTGACGCAGGAAACGCCCACACCGTGCAGGCCACCCGACACCTTATAGCTGTCTTTGCTGAATTTACCACCTGCATGCAGCACGGTCAGCACCACTTCCAGGGCACTGCGCTGCTCCTTCTCGTGCAGGCCGGTCGGGATACCGCGCCCGTTATCGGATACCCGGATCGAATTGTCCGGGTTGATGGTCACCACAATGTCGTTGCAATATCCAGCCAGGGCCTCGTCGATGGAATTGTCCACCACCTCATAGACCAGATGATGCAGGCCGCGGGAACTGATGTCGCCGATGTACATCGACGGACGTTTGCGCACCGCCTCAAGACCTTCCAATACCTGGATACTGTCGGCAGAATAAGTTTCGTTTTGTTCCATTCTTTGTCTTTTATAAACAAACAAAGATAGGAATAAAAACTGGAAAAAACAATACTAGAAATTGATGCAGATACCCCCGCCCAGATTGATTCCGGGCTCCAGATAGAGCGGCATGTACTGATTGCGCTGATTCAACAGGTTCCCCGCCTTGACAAAAACCGATAAGTTTTTGTTAATCAGGTAATTGACATTCATGTCAAGATCCACGATAGAAGGAACGGAATAGGTTACCGGCTGGAAGTACGAGGCGTCATAATTGTCGGCCATGTATCCATGGGTGGAACTGCGCAAAGTACACTCAAGCTGCGCGATGATCCGTTCCCGGAAATTGTAGCGGAAAAAGGCATTCCCCGTCCAGTTCGGCATCTCGGTCACATCGGACTTGTCTTCCTGATTGCGGTAGCGGGCATAGCGCAGACGCCCGCCCAGGGTCAGTTCCTGCGAACGCCAGAACAATTCGGCCTGCACAGAATACTGGTTGACGTTGCGGTAGGCTGCCGTCAACTGAGGCAGTTCCGTTCCGTCATAGACGGGAACGAAGATCATCTTGTTCCGGTAGATCTTGTAGATACCCTCCAGATTGAAACCCAAGCGGCCACCGACCACACCTTCCAGCGAAAGCGTGGCGTCGAGCGGACGGTGGCCGAAGCCCATCATCGTGGAAGGCAGCACGAGCGGGCAGTCGTCAATCATGCGGGAAAGGGGATTCAGGTCGTTGCCGCCCGTCACCACGGCATGCGCCCAAAGCATCTTGTCGAACAAGGTATAGCGGACATCGACATCGGGAAATATGATACTGCGCGGCGTCAGGTCGAGACCCGGCTCCGGAATGGTCCCCGCCATGCCATAGCGGCTGCCGAATTTCACGCCGAGGCGTGCATCGAGCCGCTTGTAATGAACTTGATAGATCGGTGAAAGTTCCACGACACCGATGTTGAAATCGTGTACGCCCCCGTAAGCGGCATATTCGATGTTCATGTCGATATAGATCCGGTGGACTTCGAACGATGCGCCGACATAGCCGCGCACATTGAGGAAATGCTCCCGGATCCGCGAAGTGTCGAGGACCGAGGCAGGGTTAGACAGCGAAAGGAATTTCTTCGTGTTGCGATACGACAGCGTAACGTCGTAATAGACCGTGTTCTCCTCCTTCTGGGCGGAGTTCAGGTTCAACGCACCCGTGAAACTGCCGTTGACATGGTCTCCGGTAAAGGGAAGCGCCGTCAAATCCTTAACAGGGCTGAAATGGTAGGTATCGTAGTCATATTTGACATCGACCATCATCTCGCCGGTCTCCCAATCATAGGTCAGATCACCTCCCACCGTATTTTCCATCCGGGCCGTGTTCAAGATCGGACTTGCATTGAAACCCCGTCCCAGATCGCCGAAGAAAGAATTGTGGCGGCCATACAGGCCCGAGCAGAAGCCTTTCTTCGGCTTGGACTGGAGATAGACTTCCCCGGCGGGCATCAAGCCCTGGTCGCCGAAGGCATACTGCGAACCGAGCCTGGCGAAGATAAACGGCGTGCGATTGGCGCCGACCGTCGAGAGCTGGATCGATTCGTATGGGGTGAAATCGTAGAGGTCGCTATACGGCCTGTTGAAGATGGAGTAGTCAAAATGGACGTCGAAGCGGTGCAGCGAATCATCGACCGCCGTCGGGATGGTAGGTTTGCGGATGCCGTCGGTATTGACATCGTAGGGACGGCTCACTTCCACCGTGGCCACCTGGGCCCGGAGCGGACAAGCCAGGGCGAACAGGCACAAAAGGATCACGATTCTTCTCATCTCCTCAACGAATTAAGTCGGTTCAAACGGCTGCGGACCTGTCCCAGTACGTCATCATCCGCGTCCATGGACTGGTAGCCGTCGAGAATACTGTTGAACGTCGCCGCAGCCTGTTCAAAGTCGCCGCGGTCAGCAAACGAGTCGCCCAGCACGATGAAACTCTTGGCCAGCCAGTACAGTTGGCCGGAGCCTGAGTCGGAGAAGGAATAGACCAATTGCTCCACTTGGGAGAAATCGCCCCGGTCGTAGGCCTCCTGGATCAGGGTATAGGCACTCTCGGCGCCGAATGCGTCGGAACGGTCGGCGGCCAGTTCCTCGAAATAGCGGCGGGCATTCTCCCGCTCGCCCAAGGTGCGATACGCCTTGGCCATCAGGAAGCGGGCTTCCCGCGTACCGACGACCTGGGCGCTGCGGATGGCCTCCTGATAATCCTTCGCGCCGAACGCAGCCCGCATCAGGCCGATATAAGCATCGCGCCGGACTGTGTCGTCGCGGGTCTTGTCGATCAGTTGCCGCCAGGCTTCCTCAGCCTTGTCGTAATGCTGCAGGTCATAATTGATGGCGGCATAAGCGGCGATGGCGTCCTCCAGGCAGGAGGAAGACCCCATCTTCATGATCTTCTGATAGTAGTCGGAAGCCGATTCCAGGCGCCCCGTGGCGCGGAGGCTCTCGGCCAGATAGAACGTCGCCTGAGGGATCCGATGGCTGGAAGGGTATTGCGCGAGAAAACGCTGCATAGCCGAGATGGCAGCCGTATACCGCCCGCCCTGATAGATCTGCTCCGCGGCGCGGAAAAGCATCTGCTCTTTCTCTTCCGGGCTCTTGATGTCGGACCGGCCGATTTCGTCCAGATAGGTCAGGAACGCCTCGGGCTGGTTGCGGAGCTGGTAGAGGCTCTCCAACCCGGCCAGGGCGTCTTCCGCCTCGGGAGAGGTAGGCGCCGTGGAGACGACTGTCTTGTAGTACTCGACCGCCTTGTCGTATTTGCGCGCATTGGCATTGATCAAGGCCAGTTCCAGGAGCGACTTCGTGTAATAGTCATTGCCCTTCATGCCGAGCAGGGTAAAGAAACACTCCGACGCATCGTCGGCGTGGCCGGTCTGAACGTAGGTCCGGCCGAGTTCAAAGAGTGCCTGCGGGTAGAGCGGCGCCGAGCGATGGGTGCGGATCACCTGCTTGAGCAGGTCGATCTTCTTCGGCTCCTGTCCCATCAGTCCGTACGCAATGGAAGCCTGCAGCACCGGATAGAGTTCATCAGAAGAAGGATCCTTTTCATACACACGCCCGTAAACCTGCGCCGCGTCCGCGTACTTGCCCTGCATGAAGCAGGCATCGCCAAGCCGGATCAGCGCATCCCGCTCGTACTGGGAATCTTCGCCGGAAACATTCAGGAAATTGCGGAAATTGTTCTCGGCATACACATAATTGCCGCTCTTCAGATAGTTATAGGCCTGGTTGAAGAGGGCTTGCGGATATTCGGAGGTACTTCTGAAATCATTGTCAAGCAGGAGGTTGCTCAGAATCGATATAGCTTCCGAATAGCGTTCGTCGCGATAGCAGCACTCGGCCAGCCAGAAGCGGGCAAGGTTGCGCAGGTTCTCGTTGTCGCCCGTCTCGACCGAGGTCTCAAGCAGCGGTTCAGCCGCCCGGTATCCTTTGCCTTCAATCAGTTGCAGCGCCCGGAAGAACGCGGCTTTCTGCAGGTTGGCGGACGATTCTTCCGTATGGGTCTTGATGGCACTCAAGGCCTTGACGGCGGAATCGTAATCCTTGGAGAGCAGGAACGAGGTGGCCATGTAATTGTTGATGATGTCGCCCTTTCCGCTCTCCGGCCAGGTCTCCATGTACTTCCGGAACTGCGAGATGTCTGCATTCACGTCGAACGAAAGCTTGGCGAAGTTAAAGAAGGCGTCCTCCTTGATGACCGGATCGAAATCTTTTTCCGCTGCGGCCTTGAAGGCGTCGAGCGCAGCGATCTTGTTCTTGATCTGGAGATCACTGTTGGCAGTATAGTACCAGGCGTTCTGGCAAAGTTCGTCATCTTCGCCCAACACGTGCGAGAACGATTCTATGGCAGCGGGCCAGGACTTGAGGCTATAGGAAACAATGCCGGAGAAATAATGGTCTTTCCGGCTGAGTTCCGCCCCGCTCTGGGTATAGATATCCAGATACTTGCGGGCGGATGCCTGGTCCCCTTTTTCATAATAGGCCTCCGACAGGATGCGGGCAAGGCTGCTCTGCATCTCCTTGTCGAGCCGGTCATAGAGCGCGCCTCCGTTGCGGATCACATAGTCATAGTCCTTAAGCATCAGCTTGCTCTCCACCGCGAAATAGTCGGCCATCAGCGAGAACTGGTTGCCCTCCCCCACTTCTTCGAAGAGCGGAACCGCCTCAGCAAACTGCTGGCGGATATAATGGACGTACCCTTTGTAATACGTGGCGGGAAGCGTATACTGGGAATAGGGCTCCTCCAAGACTTTTCCGAATCCCTCCTCGGCCCGCTCATAGCCACCGGTACGGAGATTACTGTACGCCTTCTTGAACGTGAAGCCCGTTCGTTGCGAGCGGTAGAGGTGGGCCGGGTCGATGTTGTTATAGACATCCAGTGCCTCCATGTAACGGCCCGTGTCGAAATAACGGGACGCCAGGGCTTCGCGCACCATCGACTGCTGCGGGGCGTTCGGGAACTTGCTGCAGAAAGTATTGACCCGTCCTTCCGCATTCACCTTGTCGAGGGCGATGGCGCACATGACCATGTAGGCCTCGATTTCTGTCTTGTCGAGTGTGCGGAGAGATTCCTTGCCCAACTCGGTAAACGCCTTTTCCGCTGCATAATAGGAACCGTTGTAATAGAGATTGCGGGCCGATTCGAGGCGGTCGGAATGCTGCCGGTCCTTGACCTGGCCCGACAAAGGCAGCGCCGCCAGGAGCAGCAGGGCTACTGCGCCATTTCTGAGATATAGGGTCACGCTTTTCATCGTTCTATGATGCGAAAATAGTCAAAAAAAGTTAAATTTGTGCATCAAACCGGCTCCTATGAACCCAGATGCAAAACCGCTTGTCCAATTCCGGGACGCCGATATCTCCAATGGGGAGATCGTCGTCGTGGAGAACCTCGACCTGACCATCCGTCCCGGCGAGTTCGTCTATCTGACGGGACGGGTCGGCAGCGGGAAAACCTCCGTCATCCGTACCCTTACCGGGGAGAACCCGCTGCTCGGCGGAACGGGACGCGTCGGTCCCTTCGATCTGACGAACCTCAAAAGCAAGCAAATACCATACCTCCGGCGCAGCCTGGGCATCGTCTTCCAGGATTTCCAGCTGCTGATGGACCGCTCCGTCGAGTCAAATCTCCGCTTCGCGCTCCAGGCCACGGGATGGAAAGACAAGGCCGCCATGGACGAGCGCATCACCCGCGTGCTGGAAGACGTGGGACTGCAGAACAAGTCGTACAAACTGCCGCACCAGCTCTCGGGCGGCGAGCAGCAACGCGCGGCCATCGCCCGTGCCCTGCTCAACGAGCCCGCCCTCATCCTGGCCGACGAACCGACCGGCAACCTCGACGAAGCCACCGCCCGCGGCATCATGAACCTGCTTTTCGACATCAACCGGCAGGGCACCGCCATCATCATGGTGACCCACAACCAATCGCTGATCCGGATGTTCCCCGCCCGGGTCATCACCCTTGAAAACGGAGTCTGCCGTGAAGTCGCGTCGCAAGCCTGATCCCCCGTTCAAGCCGATCCTGGCCTGGTTCGAGGCCAACCGGCCGCTGCCCCGGAGCGAGCTGCAATTCCGCTCGCCCTATCAACTGATCGTGGCGGTCATCCTTTCTGCCCAGTGCACCGACAAGCGGGTCAACCTGACCACGCCGGCCTTCTACGAACGCTTCCCCGACGTGGCCACGCTCGCTGCCGCCACGCCGGAAGAGGTCTATCCGCTGATCAAGTCGATCTCCTACCCCAACAGCAAGGCGGCCCATCTGGTCGAGATGGCCCGCAAAGTCCGGCAGGACTTCGGGAGCGAGATTCCGCGCGACATCGACGCGCTGATGACCCTGCCCGGCGTCGGACGCAAAACCGCCAACGTGGTGACCTCCGTACTTTACAACGAACCGGTGATCGCCGTGGACACCCACGTCTTCCGCGTGGCACACCGGCTCGGCCTTTCCGATGGAAAGACCCCCTACGCCGTGGAACTCGACCTGGAGGCCGGCATCCCGGAAACTGTCCGCCCCAAAGCCCATCACTGGCTCATCCTCCACGGCCGCTACGTATGCACGGCCCGCAAACCCAAATGCGGAGAATGCGGCCTCAGTCCATACTGTCGGTATTATGCGCAATCACGCTGATATCTACGAGACGACCCTGCTCGACTTCAAGGATCACTTGAAGCTCGAGCGATCCATGTCACCCAACACGATTGCCGCCTACACCTCCGACGTACACAAGTATTTCGACTTGCTCCGCAGCGATGGCATCGCTCCGGCCGACGCTTCCATCGACGACATTTCCCGCTTTCTCGAGACTCAGGTCGCAGCCGGCGTGACCCGGCGTTCCCA
>JAFZAF010000030.1 GCA_017548335.1 Bacteroidales bacterium
AATGCCTTGGTGAACAGGTTCTCACGGGACACGAAGCGGTCATAAAGAAACAAGCAGACATCCACCACCAACAGGACAATCATGCCCGCCACTCCGGCAGCGCCGTAAAGGAGATCGTTGGCCGGAGTGACGACGAGAGCCGTAATTCCCGAGACCGCATTGATGGTCCCGTGCATGATGGCTGCTACGATCACTGAGCCACTCTTCTTTCGGAAATACATCAGCATCGTTGTAAGCAGGATGCAGAGAAGGACCATCATGAAAACACCGACGAC
The DNA here is from genome assembly GCA_017548335.1 of Bacteroidales bacterium. GTDB lineage: Bacteria > Bacteroidota > Bacteroidia > Bacteroidales > UBA932 > Cacconaster. Next base: position 276 of record JAFZAF010000030.1, read on the forward strand.
TGGATGCTGCGGATAATTATGCCCGTTCAAGATCAGCGGAGCATGCCAGAAGCCCCAGATGACACCGATCCATAGGACAGCTGACAGAAACTTCTTTCCCTTGAACTCCTTCATCAGGAAGCCCCGCCAGGCAATTTCCTCGCCGAACGCGAAGACGGCATTGATGGTGACGCCGGCGAACAGTCCGCTGAGCAGCGTGATACCGATCAGGCCCCAGACGCCGACTCCTTCCGGCAAAGACTGCAGGGATTGCTGTACCATCTCGCTGTCCGGAGTCCACTGAGCCTCTGGCATCAGCAGCGTGACACCGAGTGTCACCATGGCGATGACGGGCATCAGCAGCCAGCCGATCCACCACCAGCGGTTGACTTTAAAGGAAATACCCAGTCCCTTCAAGACGGGTTCCTTAAAGATGAGCTGCGTGAAAATGACGGCGAGCAAGGGAATGAGCATGGACCCGGCGCTCATAACCAGCCTTTTTATCGCCGTGAGAGGGTCTCCGCTTGCCGCATCGGCCACGGCTTCTCCGGCGGATGTTCCGCTATAATGCATCACCAGTCCAACGGCCACCATCGGCAGGAAAGCCAGAAGGAGAAAGACAATCAGTTTCTTTGTATTCATCATCCAATGATTATTTTTCCAAGTTTCGGAATCCGCTGAAGAAGTATGCAGACCAGGGCTACAAGAACATAAGTAACCATGGCAGTCAAGAGAATCTGAACCGGGGTTGTCCAAATGCCGAGAACGCCGTCATTCCCAAGACCAAGCGCCTCCCTCAACCGGGAGGAGACGGGCACCAACACCAGTAAATGGCTCAGATACATACCATAGCCGGCTTTCGAAACAGGCAAGATCAGTTTGTGGTAAAAGGCTCCGTCCGACTGGCATTTTCTCAGCAGAAGAATCCAGCCGATCGCCATCAATACAACACCGATGCAGTCATTCAACCAGGGTGTCTCCCAGATTGCGGCAAGTCCGACAGGACCCTCAACCGGAAAGACACCCTGCGAATCCACGCCCACGCGGCGGAGGAAGCCGAAAACGCCGATGGCAAAGCCGCAGGAAAAGACCGGCAAAGCCAGTGCTAGCGTCTTCTTCCAGGACATCTCCCCTACGAACTTGCGGAAATACAAGCCGAGAAGCAGATAGCCCAGCATGCCGCTTATGTAATAGAAAAGCCCATACGTATTCCAACTGGCTTCTCCCCAAAGCGGATACTTGGCGGGATTGGGAATACCGGAAGGACCATATATGACCGGAGCGGCGCCGCCGATCCAATCCCGGATAAGCGGGATGAACGTGGTGAAAAGCCAGATGCCCAGATAGACCTGCAACTCACGCTTCCCCACTTTTTCGGCCCATGGGGAAAGCAGCGGCATAACCAGATACAGTCCGACAAGCATATAGACAAACCACAGGTGCCCGGCCGCATAGTTGAAATTCCAAACCAGGTCCTTGAAATTCTGCACGGGTTCACCCCATACAAGTGCATAGACCAGCGTCCAAATAAGGAACGGAGGAAGAATCCGGAAGGCCCTCTTCCTGAAAAAGTCTTTTGTGGAATAATGAAGCGGAAACTGCAAATAACTGGAAGCCATGACAAACAGGACGACAGCCGCCCGTGAAAGGACATCCATGACGGCGACCCATATCGCATCAGACCGGGTAAGAATCAGAGAGCCTTCGCCTCCCAGATAGAAAGGCTCCGTGCTGTGGGTAAGCATGACCAGGAAACAGGCTGTTACCCTTAGCCAGTCAAGCCAGATTACTCGTTTTTCTTCCATATCGTCTCCAGACTATTGTACAAAGATAGACTTTTTTCACGCATTATTATAGCCAGGCGCTTCGCGCTTTTTTGTAACTTTGCATCAAGCGCGAGATAATCACACAGCATGAGCGAAACAAAAACAGCTAAGGAACTCTACGGACTTTATGTCCGCAGATTTGGAAGCTGCCCAAGGACCCCTTATCAGGCAGCGTATTACCAACAATGGATGGACCTTCTCAATGCGTGTTCCTCCAATGAAGAAGCGCAGGAAAAGTCCATGCAAAACGGGCTTTACACCGGAGGGGCGGCGGCAATGGCCATGGACCGTGTCTATGCGAACAAGCAGGCGGCCGAAGAGATGGGATGGACCGACGTTGCCGCGTTCTGCGAAGATATCATTCAGAAAATCAAGGTCGAACCTTATTATACCTTCACGCATTACAACCTGTGGACCGATCTTCAGGCCAAAAAGGACCCATGGCTTAAGACCATCGAGGGATTTCACCGTCTTTTTGTCGACTTTATGGAATACGATGACACGAGGAGCGATCCAGAGAGGGCCCTTTCCAAAATGGCAGAAGACCTTAAAATGCTCTCCAAACCGAGTTCGGATTTCGCGACACTTGCCGCCATACCGTCGTTCAGGGCCCTGATCGACTGCAGTGACGCGTACTACAAGGAATTCACGGAAACGGTCTGCAAGGCGGTTGCAACCGGCCGTCTTGACACGATACAGTGGAGCGCAGCGTCCTGTCAGGACCAGATTGAACAACTTTGGGACAAGCGGAATACACTCCTTGAAGCATGCCGTCACTGGTACAGCCAGGAAGTTCGGCCGCCCTGCTTGCGCCTCTCCCCTGAAAACGCAGACGGTCATTATAAACTGATTGCGATTGAATGATATGGACCCTGTCATCATAACACCCCAAAAATGGCTGGAGCCGTTCAGAACGGCCTATGACACCATCAAGAACCTTCCTGTAAGGGAGCGCGGCCTAGCCGTCTACCGGAAATTGTTCGAAATGGGAGAAAAGCACTCCGATATCACGGAATTCCTCGTAGAAGTCGAGCAGGAGAATCTCCTTTGGAAGCTTTGTTCAGAAGATGCGCTGGGAATCCTTGACATTTCGCTTTCCGGAACGGATCCCCTGGACAAGGGACTCACCTATTCCATGCGGAGAAACAGGGAAGCGTGGGATGCATCTGTCTGCGAAGCGGATGCTCACTATCTGCAGGACCTGTTGTCCGCGGACATTGCTAAAACGACCCCGCGTCTTCTCCAGCCGGAACACTATGTCCTCTGTCTGGGCGCCCACCTGATGGTTTACAGGGGGCCGAAAGGCAAGGAAGGGATCATGGAAATGATTGCTACCGGCAACTGCCCCCAACCGGCATTCATGAGTTGCGCATCGAATATGGTCGTCGCCAAGATTCAGGCGAGACGCACGATAGCCATCATCAATAGAGCCCTCGGACTCAGCTTCGACGACATCCTGGCAGACGAATTCCTGCGGTGTAAACTCATAGCCTCATCGAATGTTTGCGGCCTATCGAAGGCTTACGTCCAAAGTAATCCCAACCTGCTAGACATTTTGGCGGATGCTTTCCGCCATGAGATTGACCCCGACCTTTCCCTGATGGACGCCATTCAACGCGAATCTTCCCTGACGTTTGGACGCTGGAGGATGCCCGATGACAGAGAGGTCGAAAAGGCCAAAGCGATTGCCCGAAGTACATTCCAAGACTTACCCTATTTCCAATATGAGGATCAGTTGCAAGGCAGTAAAATCCATGTTGGAATGGGCGAAGGATTCGATATCAATCTGTAAGCAAACATAAAGGGCCGCATCCCATCAAGATGCGGCCCTTCCCATCAGCTTAACCAACCAACCTACTATTTGAAACTGTATGGAAGGTCTCCCTTAGCCCAGTTGGTGCCATCCTCCCAGCCGGGATTCTGCTCCAGGACGCCTTCGGACAGGGTCACCTGGTCTTCCGGAATCTTGAAGAAGCCGCCCGTAGCCTGGTAACGCTGCATGAAGTCGATCTTGAACGCATAGGTTCCCGTCGCCTTCTCGTTGAGGATGTGGTTGCCCACCTGGTTCTTCACAATCTCGGACACATCTCCCCAGCGGCGCAAGTCGTTCCAGCGGATCGCCTCGAAGCAAAGCTCGTAGCGGCGCTCTTTCTTGAGGGCGGCGAGACTGTAGCTGATATCCGGCAAGTTCGCACGCTGGCGGACGGCATTCAGGCCGCTCTTGCCATTGTAGATGACCTTGCCGTCAGTGAGTTCGGAGTGCATCAGGAGGACATCCGCAAAGCGGAGCCACACGATGGACTGCGTCAGGCCGGTCTGACGGTTGTTGTTACTGCCATAATAATAGCCGTAGCTCAGATATCTTGCAGAATGGTCTTCGTTCCAGGCCTCGCAGCCGATGTACTTCTTGGCGAGGAGGTTGGTGTTCTCCACTTCCTTGGCCTTGTCACCCGGATAGTCCGGGATTTCCACGAGGCGGTCGCAGATGGAGCCCACGCGGCGGTAGTCGCCCGCATAGTCCGGATCGGCAGCCCAGTCGGTCCAGAGCTTTTCGCACACGGGACCGTTGGAATAGCCCTGCACCGAGAACGGGAAGGCAGCGGCGGTCGTCTTGCGGAGGCCGTAGAACTCCACGATTCGGTTGTGGCGAAGCTGTTCGTCGGCGCTCCAGCCCGGCTTGTTGGACATCTTGATCGCGAACATACTCTCCTTGTTCTCGTCGGTTTCCCAGTTCAGGTCATTTTCCTTGGCATACGGGTAGTCCGGCTTGGTGTACGGGTTCGTGTAGGGCCAGAGGTTACGCTGGTCGGACACGAGGCCGTGACCGCTGTTCTTGATGCAGTCTTCCAGCCAGGTGATTACCTGGTCCTTGGTCACGGAGCCGCCCTCGGCCAGGGGAAGGTCGCTCTTCTTGTAGTAGCCGGTGTAGAACAGCCACACGCGGGCCATCATACCCTCAGCGGCCCAGCGGGAAGCACGGCCTTCGCCGTAGTCCGGATAGCGCAGGGACGGGGCAAGTTCAATCGCGTTTTTCAGGTCGGAAGCAATCTGGGCGTATACCTCTTCTGGGGTAGATCTAGGCAGGTTCACGGGTTCCGTGGTAAGAACGAGCGGAACGCCGTTGAAGACCTGTGCCAGGTTGAAATAGTACCAGCCGCGGAGGAAATAGATTTCACTCAGGAGCTGCTTCTTCTTGCTCTCGGAACTCCAGGAGGTCACATTGTCGATGGTCTCCAGGGCGCTGTTGGCCCGGTTGATGCCTTTATAGCGGTTGCTCCAGCAAGGGTTCATCCAGTTTGTGTAGGCATTCATCAGGCGGTCGACGCCCTGGGCGCCGATATTGCTCTGGCTGCCGCCGCCGAGGCGGTCATCGGAAGCGATGTCGAAGATGAAGAAGGGATCCTCCTCCGGATCGGCCAGGTTACGGTTCATCACAGAATAGATGCCGTTCACCATCTGGGTGGCATCCGTCTCGTTGACCGGGAAGTTGGAAGTATCCTTCTTCGTGAGGTTCTGCGTGTCCAGGAAGTCGTCACAACCCGCGAGGAACATCACGCAAAAAGCGGCCGCAATCAAATATAAGATATTCTTTTTCATGGTGCTCAAGGATTAAAAGGTGATGTTCAGGCCAACCAGCCAGCTGTTTGAGGAAGGATAGTAGCCGTTGTCAATACCGGAAGCCCAGCTGGTGTCGTTGCCAAAACCGACCTCCGGGTCCATACCGGAGTATTTCGTGAAGGTGAACATGTTCTGGGC
>JAFZAF010000031.1 GCA_017548335.1 Bacteroidales bacterium
ATATACCTCGGCATCAAAGGTTTCGGAAATGACATAATTCCCGGAAACGGGTATGGAGGGGGCATCCACATCTTTCCAGATATATGAATTGACACCGTCGGGGCATTGTTCTTCGGTGCAGCCGGGTGCCTCCCAATTTGTAATGATTTGATAGTCGTTGGTCTGGGGGCGTGGCAACACGGCGTAAATCCGGGTAAACTGAGTGCCGGAGTATGTGAGTTTGATGCCGTTGGTAACCTTTCCGGAGGAAGCAACTGTACGGGTAACGAGTTTCGGTTTTTCGGTAACCGTCACTGTGCACTGAGCCTGTTTGTCCAGGGTGGATACAGTAATGATGGCCGAGCCTGCGGCGTGGGCGGTGACCACACCGTCGGCGACCGAAGCGATGACGGGACTGGATGACTCCCAGTGCAGCGAATAATCACTCACGGCCCCTGGTGAAACGGTGACCTGCAACTGGGTTGAGGACTCCTCGACCAGGCTTACTTGAGTCGGAGACAGTTTGATGACAACCTCTTCCGGCTTGGAACAAGAAATAAACAGTAGCAAAGATGCAAATACTACTTCAATCACCCGTTGATTCATAATCCGACAAATGACATTTATGACACTTCCCTCATTTTCGGCAAATATAGTATATTTGATATCAAAAACAAATAAACCACCCGAAGGTGGCCTATTGTTATCCTTGTGAGACTTAAATGTTTACAATTCTTAAAGACCTTTCTTGATGTCTCTCAGATTCATATATCTCGGTCGTTTAGAATTGTGCTGCAAAGATAGCTATTTTTTCTGAATCTTGCCAGAAGCCCACTCGATGAAATACTTCATATTCGGGCCGTCGGTGTGGCCGCCGTCGTGCTGGCGCCAGGCCAGTTCGCCGTCCAGCAGGCCAGTAAGGACCGGCGGCATGGGCTCTTTGCGGTAATCGTTGGACAGGCCCAGGTCCTTGGCACCCAATAGCTTGAACACCTCACCGGCCGCCACCGTCGCCTGCCAGCTGCCATACTGGTCCAGCCACAGGGCGTCGCCTTTCTCGGGAACGCCGTAGCTGATGAACACCAGGCGCGGGGCGCAAAGGGCGATGAGTTCGTGGGAATCGACCGGAAGCATATCGGCCGTCCAGGCGCCCGTCTTCGACTCGGTCGCACAGTACTTGATATAGTTGCCGGCCATCCAGTGATATTCACCGGAATTGGCGAGGTTCTCCAGGCCTTCGCCGAAGATGCGACGGTGTAGGGTGGCTCCGCCTTTGCCGGACGAACCGATGAGGCCCATATAGAAGCGCTCCTCGAACGCCAGCGTCACCAGCGCGGCCTTGCCGTAGCGGGAGACGCCCTCGATGCCCACGTGCTTCGCGTCCACGTCCGGGTCCGTCTCGAGGTAATCGAGACCGCGGGCGGCGCCCCAGGCCCAGGCGCGCAGGGAGCCCCAGTCATCGGGCTTGCGCGGCTGGCCGTGGTTCGTGAGGCCGATGATGCCCCGGGTGAGGCCCGCGCCGTTGTCGGCCTGGATGCTGGACGGGTCGATCATCGCGTAGCCCCAGCCGGCGGCGAGCAGCTGCTGGTTGGACGGCGGGTCCTGTCCTGGCGTCTGCTGCTGCGGGCGCATGAACGCGGCGAAGGGGTTCGCCGGCTCGAAGGGCTGCCACGCGGGATACTTCTTCATCAGCTCGGCCGTCTCCGGATCGTTCTCCAGCAGGCGGCGGAGCGCCTTGTTGATGACCGCCATATCCTCCCCACCGGGCTTGACGGGGTTCGGAAGGTTCGCCTGGCCGAACATCATCAGCAGCGGGACGGGACCCTTGGCATCGGCGGGGGTCACGACGACCATCTTGATGTCGACGTTGATCGAGGGGCAGGCGGAGTTGTCCGCGTGGCCACGGAGCTGCTTCACCTTTGCCCGGGTCCGGCCGACGAACTCGACCTCCTCCACCTCGACGGTCCAGGTTACGGCCGGCACGTTGTCCGGCACACGGCCATAGACCTCGCTTTCGAAGCCCTCGACGATTTCCGGTCGGCGGACGTTCCACCACTGCTTGGCGGTAGTCACCTTCTTACCGGCCTTCGTCTTGAGGATCTCCGGAAGCACCGGGAAGGGGTTCGCCTTGCTTTCGTCGTAGTTGGCGGCGTAGGGGCTCTTCTCGTCGGCGTCGAAACCGCGCCGGATGGACTTGATGCCCAGCTGGTCCAGCATGTTCTGATGGTCCTGCTCCGCAGTGAACGTGACCGGCTCCTGCGCGAAGGCTATCGCGCAGAACAAGCCGCAAACAAGCAAAAAGAAAACCTTTTTCATGTGATTATTCCTTGAATCCCTTGAGTTCAAAATCGTTCAGTTTTTCGTTCCATTCCATCTTGTGGATGTCCCAGGTTTCGCCGGACTGGGATTTCTTTTCCAACTTCTGGGCGAAAATCACCCTCTCGCCGTCTGTGCGCACATTGATCATGCCGTAAACCGTCACAACCCGTTCATTCTTCTTCTGGGCGGAGAGCTCCAGTTCGTCCGCCTTCAGGAATTCCTTGCCGGAACGGGCCAGTTCGGTGGAGAAAATCATCGGGCGCTTGCTGCGGCTGTACTTGCCGATGGTCCCCAGCGTGTCGGGACGGGGATGGCAGTACGACTCGTCGTCGCCGCTGGAAATCACCGTCGCGATCGGATTCGTCGCCTGCAGGAATTCGCTGGTGAATTCGTCGCTGCCATGGTGACAGGATTTGGCGATATCCACGCCGAAGTACTTACCGACCTTGGCGATAGCCGCCGCCATCTCGGCTTCCTTGGCCTCTCTTTCCGTGGGCTTTAAATTCGTCTTGGCCAGTTCCCCCCGGAGGGCCTTCACATCCTTTTGGGCATAATGCTGCATCAGGTGGTATTCCGCATCCATGTTCAGGTCACCCCCCAGGAGAAGCCTCAGGTGGCCGATGGTCAGCTTGATGATGACCGAATGGCCGTTTTTCGTCTTGTCGGACGAACTCAAGCCGTCGAAAACACGCAGCGCGGGTTTCCCGTCGATTTCATCCGCCACAGGGCCTAGAATCTCCATCGTCATACCGTTCTTATTGTAAATATAGACCGGGTTCTCATCCGTGCCTGCCCGCACCGCCACCTTCGGGGCATCCGTCTTTTGCAGCATGTTCAAATAAGGACCGGCCGTGATCTTCTTGTCCTTGAGTTCCTCGAGGCGCCGCTTATAATCGTCGTTCGTGTCGCACAGGTCCGTGATGTAATACTGGTCATCCTTGGAGACGAGCGTTCCCAGGGTACTGGCCGGTTTCCCGGCGCCTTCAATCATACCGTTGTGGTAGATCTTGTTGATCTTGATCTGCGGGGTATCCTCTTTCTGTTCCTCCTGCTGCTCTCCCTTTTTTTTGGATTTCGGCTTCTCTTTTGGTTTCGCCTTGTCAAATATGGTCCAGAAACCCTTGTAATGGTCCTCGTCCGAATGCGTGATGACCACGGTGAATCCCGGTGCCTTGTTTTTCGGCTTGCTCAGGCAGAACCGCCATCTCAGGAAACGGTACATGTTGTCCCCCTTGCCCGCATCGACCAGGAAATGCTTGTCGTCCGGAGTGACGATGTGGCATCCGTCACCTTGCCCCACGTCGATGAAGTTGACTTCGAGCGGGCGCTCGGTCGTCATTTCTTCCCGCTTGATGTAGCCTATCTTATTCCGGCAATAGACCTTGACGTATTCCACCTTGCCGACTTTTTCCGTCTTAAAGTCATCGTTTTCGTAATAGGGTTCCAGGTAATCCCCGAAAAGCAGCCGTTTGATTTTCGTCTTCTTTTTCTGATTCGTCTTGGGATCGGTCGTGATGTCCTGCAGGTCCACATACGGATAGACCGCGAACCATTTTTGTTTTTTATCAGCCATGGCAGAAATACATTTAGTGACACTTCTTTTCAAAGTTAAGAAAAAAACTGTAAATAAATTTGGTTTATAATGTAAACTTGTTTATATTTGCAGCAGGAAACGGGCAGACTGCGCAGCTGAGCCGGGACCGAAAACAAAGTTAACACATTGGTTTTATGGAACTTAGCAATGAATTGACGGCTCAGGAGAGCCTCCGTATCATCACCGAAACGATGAACAACAACCGGTTGGACATCACCCGCCGGAGTTCGAAACACTTCCTCCTGTGGGGTGCCCTGCTCACCTTCTTCTCCCTCCTCGTGTACGCGCTGTGGAAGACTACGGACAACGCCGCCTGGAACAATCTCTGGTTCGCCATGCCGGTGATCGGCTTCGCCCTGGCGAGACTGCTCCAAGGCAAGGCGAAGGAACCTCGCCCGCAGAACACGATCAGCCGCATCGTCGGCGGCATCTGGGGCACCTTCGGCATCTTCGCCTGCCTGGTCTCCCTGTTCACGGTGCTGTACACCCTGCTCGACAAGTCCGCCAACCCCATCGGCCAG
>JAFZAF010000032.1 GCA_017548335.1 Bacteroidales bacterium
CAGCTCGGCGAAGTCACCACGACCGAAGCCATCGAGCCGGAAGTCCTCTCCCCGCGCGACGCCGCCTTCATGAAGCAGCTCTATGCCCTGATGGAGAAAGAACTCGACAACACGGACCTCGACATCACGCGCATCACCGAAATGATGCACATCTCCCGGACCAAGTTCTACTACAAGGTAAAGGGTCTCACCGGAGAGAACCCGTCGGTCTTCTTCAAGCGCTACAAGCTCAACCGGGCGGCCGACCTGCTGAAGGAAGGGAAACACAACATGTCGGAAATCGCCTGGATGACCGGCTTCAACACCCTCTCCCACTTCTCTTCTTCCTTCAAGAAACAGTTCGGCGTTCCCCCGTCGGAGTACGTGGGATGATGAATCAGAAGCAGGCTTTCAGGATCTCGATGATGTTGCGCGACTTGCCCATCGTGTAGAAATGCACGGCGGGGACGCCGTGGGCAAGCAGGTCGCGGCATTGGGCGATGCACCAGTCCGTGCCGAGGCGGTAGACGGCCTCTTTATCGTCACCTGCCTGACGGATAGCGTCTGTGAGCTCGACTGGAATGTCGATGGAGAAACTCTCCGGTAGCAAGGCCACTTGCCGGGCCGTCGAGATCGGCTTGAGACCGGGCAGGATCGGCACGGTGATGCCGGCGGCCCGGCAAAGGTCGACAAAGCGATAGAACACCGCGTTGTCGAAGAACATCTGCGTAATGACGACGTCGGCCCCGGCATCGACCTTCTTCTTCAGGAATTCGATGTCCGTCTCTAGATTGGCCGCTTCGAAATGCTTCTCCGGGTAACCCCCGACGCCGATACAGTAACTGCCGCCGTTTTCGCGCTCGAAAGCGCGGATGGCCGCCACCAGTTCGCTGGCGTGCGCATAACCCGCAGGGTCCGGCGTAAACCGTTTTTCTCCTGTCAGTGAGTCACCGCGCAAAGCCATCACATTCTCGATTCCCATGAACTTGAAATCCTGCAACAGAGCCTCCGTTTCGTGGGCGGGCGTGCCGCCGCAGATGAGGTGCGGCACCACGTCGACCTTGAACCGGCTCTGGATGGCGGCACAGACCGCTACGGCGCTCACGCGGTTGCGCACGACGCGCCGGAGAAACGTGCCATCGCCTTGCGGCTCGAAACGGAATTCGTCGCGGTGCGTGGTCACGTTGATGTAGCGCGGCGCAAAGTCCATCAGCGGCGCGATGCTTTCGAGCAGTTCTTCCTTGCGGATGCCGGTCATCGGCGGTACGATTTCGAGTGAGGGGAACGGAGCGGTTCCGCTGCGGAACAAGTCGGTGATTCTCATAGCAGATGGGAAAGGAAAAGCCGGGCCTCTTCGGACGAGAACCCGCGGGCGGCGGCATAACGGTCGTATTGTTCTTGGCTGATATGCCGGATATCGGGGTAGGATGCTTCGGGATGCACGAGGATCAGGCCGCAGATGGATGCGGCGGGACGCATGGCGCAGGTCTCGGTGAGCGTGATGCCGAGCGTGCCGGCTTCCGGCAGCAGCGAGAGGATGTCGCGCTTGGCGCTGTGGTCGGGGAAACTGGCGTAGCCGGCGGCAGGTTTGGCTACCTTCACGCCGGGGCGGCGGATGCGGGCAGCAAGTTCGCTGTCAAGCCACTTGGAGGTGGCTTCAGCCAACGTCACTTTCACGGCGCGGCGCAACATCTGTCCGTATTCGCTTTGGCATGCCTCGCAGGAGCAGCCGGCGGGATGCCGATCGGCATCGTGTACGCTGAGGGCGAACAGGCCCAGCGGGCCGCGGCCGTCGGTCGGGACGAAATCCGCCAAGGAACGGCCTTCGCCGTCTTCCTGCCGGAGCATCGGCAGGAGGTGGTCGTCATCGAGCCGGATCGCATCGCCTTTCCGTGTGGCTTCATAGAATCGCAACGACAGGCGGATCCGGAATTCGGGCTGCCGCAGCGCCCGGTCGATTAAGGCGTGGGCCTCCGCTGCGAGTTCGGGCGCCTCTTCTCCCTTGAGCCCCCATGCCATTCTAAAAATCCGTTCGTCGAAGTACGGGAGTACGGCAGCCAGCGGAACCTCGCAGGCCCCGAGTCCGCTGAAATCGTATTCGTCGGGCTGTAGATAGCTCTCAGAAGCAAAAACGTGCGGTTGAGCGATGGCCGACGGACTGATTTTCCGCTGACGGATATACAGGGTGCGCAGATGGTCCTGGGCAGCATGCTGCTGCGCTTCGAATGCGTCACGGTCGGCCAGACAGCGTTTGGCCAGAACGACGCCGGCGGAAGCATCGGGAGAATAGAATACGTGATGGTAGAGCGGGGCCAGTTTCAGGGCGGTGTGGAGTGCCGAAGTGGTGGCGCCGCCGACGAACAGCGGCGTGTCGAGACCGCGGGCATTCATCTCACGGCAGAGTTCCTCCATTTGGAAAAGCGACGGCGTAATCAGGCCGCTGACGCCGATTATCGCCGCATGGTGCTGCTCAGCAGCGGCAAGGATGGCCTCCTTGTCCACCATGACGCCCAGGTCGATGACATCGAAACCGTTGCAGCGCAAAACGATGCCCAGGATATTCTTGCCGATATCGTGTACGTCGCCCTTGACCGTCGCGTGAATGACCACCGGCCGGCTGGCCGGCCGGTCAGAGCCCGCATCCATATAAGGTTCTAGGATAGCTACGGCGTCTTTCATCACCTTGGCCGACTTGACCACCTGCGGCAAGAACATCTTGCCTGCGCCGAACTGCTCGCCCACCTGTTCCATCCCGGCCATCAACGGTCCTTCGATGACCTTGACGGCCGATCCGAGCCTCTCCAGGCAGTGCAGCACATCGCCCTGCAGGTCAGCGGCCTTTCCCGCTACCAGGTCGGCACCCAACTGCGCCTCGGGAGAGAGCGCAGCGGCTTCCCGTTGCAGCGTATCTCCCTGTTCTTTCTGGGCAAGGTACGTTGCGGCCACGACGGTCAACCGCTCCGTAGCTTCGTCGATGCGGGCCAGGATTACATCTTCCACCGCCTTCCGAAGCACTGGATCGATGCTGTCGTAGGGCTTGAGCTGCGCAGGATTGACGATGGCCATGTCAAGCCCGGCACGGATGGCGTGGTAGAGGAAAACGGTATGCATCGCGGCGCGCACGGGCTCGTTGCCCCGGAAAGCGAACGAGAGATTCGAAATGCCGCCGGAAGTATAGGCGCCCGGCAGGTGTTGCTTGATCCAGCGGACGGCTTCGATGAAGTCAATCCCGTAGCGGTCGTGCTCAGCGATGCCTGTGCCTACCGAGAGGACGTTAACGTCGAAAATGATCTCCTGCGGCGGGATACCGGCCTCTGTGAGCAGCCTGTAGGCACGCTCGCAGACGGCGATTTTGCGGGCGTAGGTCGTGGCCTGTCCCGCTTCGTCGAAAGCCATCACCACCATGGCGGCGCCGAGGCGGCGGATTTCGCGCGCCTTGGCGAGGAAAGCTTCTTCGCCTTCCTTCAGGCTGATGGAGTTGACGATACACTTGCCCTGGGCACTCTTGAGACCGGCCAGGATACAGTTCCAGTCGGACGAGTCGATCATCAGGGCGGCCTTTGCCACGGCAGGATCGGCCTGCAAAAGGCGGACAAATCGCTCCATGGCATCGGGACCGTCGAGCAGGGCATCGTCCATGTTGATGTCGATGATATCGGCACCTCCGGCAATTTGGGCAGCTGCCACTTCCAGTGCGGAATCGTAGTCACCGGCGGCGATGAGCCGTGCGAATTTGCGCGATCCTGCGACGTTGGTACGCTCGCCGATGAGCGTGAAGTTGTTGTGCGCCACGTCGAGCGTTACGCTCTGCAAACCACTGACTCGCAGGAGTGTATCGGCCTTCCGCAGCGGCCGCGGCGCAAATCCCGCGACGGCCGCTTTCTCGGCCGCGATGTGTGCTGGCGTGGTGCCGCAGCAGCCGCCGACGATATTGACCAATCCGGCCGCAGCCATCTTCCGGACAGCGGCGGCCATCTGTTCGGGCGTCTCGTCGTAGAGGCCCATCTCATTGGGCAGGCCTGCATTCGGATAGCAGATCACGGGCACTTCGCAGAACCCTGCCACCTGTTCGATGAGCGGCAGCAGCTGTTCCGCACCGAGCGAACAGTTGAGGCCGAAGGCCGTGAGTGGATAATGACGGACGGCTGTGTAAAAGGCATCCAGCGTCTGGCCGGTGAGGATGCGTCCGGCACGGTCTCCCGGCGACACCGAAACGATGACGGGAAATCCCGGAGCTACCTGCGCTACGGCATACAGAGCGGCCTTGGCATTAAGTGCGTCGAAACAGGTTTCGATGAGCAGCAGGTCGACGCCGCCCTCAATGAGGGCTTCCACTTGTTCCCGATAGATATCGGACAATATATCGAACGACAGCGAGCGGGCTCCCCCGCCTGCCAGGTCGGCGGCCAGGGTCAACGATTTTGACGTAGGGCCGATGCAGCCGGCCACCCATACCGGACGGTCGCTGCGATCGGCTTCGGCTCGCGCGATGCGAGCGCCTTCGCGCGCGAGGGCGGCGGCCAGGCTGTCCAGTTTGTATTCGAACTGCGAGATGCGGTTGCTGCTGAAGGTATTGGTGCCGATGATGTCGGCACCGGCGTCGATGTAGGCGCGGTGGATGCCGGCCACGACATCGGGATTGGTCAGGTTGAGATGATCGAAGTTGCCGCTCAGGCCGCGGCGCTGGAGCATCGTCCCCATCGCTCCGTCGAGCAACAGGATTCGTTCCCGCAATGCAGCTTGGATATCAACGTTCGTTTTCACGCCGCAAAATTACGGAAAAAGTCGTAACAATCGGGAATCCGGATTTTATCCGTGTTCAAATGTTTGCATGACTTGTTCAAATGCGTTCAAATACGGTTGCACCATTTGGATAGCGCGTGATTTCTTGTTAAGTTTGTAAGGAGAAAATACCAATTCTAAATTATATGAAGAAAACCGCATTATTCCTGATGGCAGCTTTCTGCACGCTTACCCTGTTCGCGCAGCCGAAGCTGCGTCCCGACAACATCGACGAAATCGTCAAGGCCCTCACGCTCGAAGAGAAGGCCGCCCTGCTCGTGGGCGGCGGCTGGGGATCCATGACCGCCGGTTCGATGACCGCCTCGAGCGAGACGCTCGTCTCGGGCGCCGCGGGCACGACCCGTCCCGTCGAACGGCTCGGCATCCCCGTAACCGTCCTGGCCGACGGCCCTGCCGGCCTCCGCATCAATCCGACCCGCCCCGGGACGGACAAGACTTTCTACTGCACCGGTTTCCCCGTTGGAACCGTCCTGGCTTCCACCTGGAACACCGCGCTGGTAGAGGAACTGACTACCGCCATGGGCGACGAGGTCAAGAAATACGGCGTGGACGTGCTGCTGGCCCCGGGCCAGAACCTGCACCGCAATCCGCTCTGCGGCCGCAATTTCGAATACTTCTCGGAAGACCCGCTGCTCTCCGGCAAAATGTCCGCCGCCTATGTCCGCGGCATCCAGAGCAACGGCGTGGGCGTGAGCATCAAGCATTTCGCCGCCAATAGCCAGGAAGTGAACCGCCAGCAGAACGATTCGCGCATCAATGTGCGCGCCCTGCGCGAACTCTATCTCAAAGGATTCGAAATCGCCGTGAAGGAAGCCGACCCCTGGACGGTGATGAGTTCCTATAACAAGATCAACGGCTCCTTCACCCAGCAGAGCCGCGACCTGCTGACCACCATCCTGCGCGACGAGTGGGGATTCAACGGCATCGTGATGACCGACTGGGGCAACAAGGAAGGCACCGTGGCCGCCGTCAATGCCGGCAACGACCTCATGGAACCCGGCATGGACAATGAGATCCAGCGCATCATCGCCGGCGTGAAAGACGGCAGCATCTCCCAGGAGCAGCTCGACCAGAATGTCCGCCACATGCTCGACTACATCGTCCGCACCCCGCGCTTCAAAGGCTACAAGTTCTCCAATAAACCGGATCTCAAGGCCCACGCCAAACTCGTCCACGAGGCGACTGCCGAAGGCCTTGTGCTCCTCGAGAACAACGGCGTCCTGCCGCTCAAGGACGTGAAGAAGGTGGCCCTCTACGGCACCGGCTCCTATGACTTCATCGCCGGCGGTACCGGATCTGGCAACGTGAACAAGGCCTATGTCCGCAATGTGGCCGAAGGCTTCAAGGAGAACGGCATCGAAGTGGACGCCGATATCCAGACCTGGTACGAGCAGTACATCACCTTCACCAAGACGCAGCTGCGCAACAACGCGGCCGACAATGGTCTGGGCATCCTGCTGGGCGACCCGGTGGTTCCTGAAATGGAAATCTCCCGTTCCTTCGTCGAGAAGAAACTGGGCGCAACCGACATGGCCGTACTGACCATCTCCCGCAACGCCGGTGAAGGCGACGACCGCAAGGCCGCCGACGGCGACTGGACCCTGACCGGCCAGGAACGCGAGCTCATGCAGACGCTTGCCGACGTCTATCACGCCGCCGGCAAGAAACTGGTGGTGGTGCTCAACATCGGCGGCGTCATCGAGACGGCCTCCTGGAAGCACATTCCCGACGCCATCCTGCTGGCCTGGACCCCGGGCCAGGAAGGCGGTCTCGCCGTGGCCGACGTGCTCTGCGGCGCTTCCAACCCTTCGGGCAAGCTCCCGATGACCTTCCCGGTCAGCTATTTCGACATCCCGTCTTCCTTCGACTTCCCGCACAACTACAAGGGCGGCAATTCCATCGACCTGGCTGCCCTGCTGGGCGGCGGCAATATGCGTCGCCGGATGGTGAAAGATATCGACTATACCGACTACACCGAAGGCATCTGGGTGGGCTACCGCTACTTTGCCACCGCTGGCAAGAAGGTATCCTATCCGTTCGGCTACGGCCTGAGCTATACGACCTTCGACTATTCCAAGCCGACTGTCAAGGTCGACAAGGAAGGCAAGGTGACGGCGAGCATCAAGGTGACCAACACAGGCTCTGTTGCGGGTAAGGAGATCGTGGAACTCTACGTGACGGCTCCCGACGGCGGCCTCGTGAAACCGGCCTTCGAACTCAAAGGCTTCGCCAAGACGAAGAACCTCAAGCCCGGCTCCTCCGAGACGCTGACCATTACCATCGACCCGTACACCCTGGCTTCCTTCAATGAGGAAACCTCCGCCTGGGAAATGGCCGCCGGCAATTACACCGTGCACTTCGGCGCCTCTTCCGCCGACATCCGCGCCACGGCCTTCTTCAAACAGGCCAAACCCCAGTCCTGGCCTGTCCACCGCGTCATGCTCCCCGCCGAACCGGTGAAGGAGATCTCTGTGAAATAACGAGATGCCCGGTCAGGCCGGGCATGACGGAAGTCTCTGGTTACAAAATCGCCCTGTTCTTAGTGAGCAGGGCGATTTCATTTTTATTTCCGGTCCATGGCGGCCTTGACCAAGCCTGTGAAAAGCGGATGGGGATTCTCCGGGGTGCTTTTGTATTCCGGATGGAATTGCACGCCGATGAAGAAGGGATGGCCGGGGATTTCCACGGCTTCCACCAGGCCCGTATCGGGGTTGTGGCCCACGGCCTTGAGGCCGGCCGCCTGGAAGGTGTCCAGATATTCAGAATTGAATTCGTAGCGGTGCCGGTGGCGTTCGGATATCTCGGTTTTCCAGTACAGGCCGGCGATGCGGGATCCGGCTTCCAGATGGCAGGCATAGGCACCGAGCCGCATTGTCCCGCCCTTGATGGTCGTGGCTTTCTGGTCTTCCATCAGGCAGATGACCGGATGCGGGGAGGAAGGATTCACCTCGGCTGAAGCGGCATCCGGCCAGCCCAATACGTTACGGGCAAATTCTACGACGCACATCTGCATGCCCAGACAGATACCCAGGAAAGGAAGGCCGTTTTCGCGGGCATAGCGGATGGCGCAGACTTTGCCTTCCAGTCCGCGCTCGCCGAATCCGGGCGCGACGAGGATGCCGTCGGCCCCTTGCAGGATCTCTGCTACATTCTCCGCCGTAACCGTTTCGCTCTGCACCGTCCGGACGTTCACTTTGCATTCATGAGCGGCGCCGGCGTGCACGAAGGCTTCCTGAATGGATTTGTACGCGTCCTGCAATTCGACGTACTTGCCCACGAGCACGATCTCCACCGCATGCTTCGGATGCCGGAGCCGGTCGAGAAACGCTTTCCAGCGTTCCAGATCCGGCTGGGCGTAATTGTCGATCTGGAGCTTGCGGACGGCCAGTTCGTCGAGGTGCTCCTCGTGCATGTTGAGCGGGACCTGATAGATGCTCCAGGCGTCGATGCTCTGGATTACGTGGCCGGGCTTGACATTGCAGAACAGCGCGATCTTGCGGCGGAGTTCCGGTGTCAGGGGATGCTCTGTCCGGCACACGATCACGTCGGGCTTGACGCCGCTTTGCTGCAACATCTGCACCGAGTGCTGCGTGGGTTTCGTCTTGAGTTCCTTTGCAGCGCTCAAGTAAGGAATGAGGGTCAAGTGGATGGACATGCAGTCCTCTTCCGGCAGTTCCCACTGCAGTTGGCGGACCGCTTCGATGAACGGCTGCGATTCCATGTCGCCGACCGTTCCGCCAATCTCGGTAAGGATGACGTCGTACTCGCCCGTGCGGCCCAGCAGCAGCATCCGGCGTTTGATTTCGTCGGTAATGTGCGGCACGATCTGGACCGTCTTGCCCAAGTAGGCACCTTCCCGTTCTTTCGTGATGACGGTATGATAGATCTTTCCGGTCGTGACGTTGTTGGCCTTGGAGGTATGCACGCCCAGGAAGCGTTCGTAGTGCCCCAGGTCGAGGTCGGTTTCCGCTCCGTCCTCCGTGACATAGCACTCACCGTGCTCGTAGGGATTGAGCGTCCCCGGATCGATGTTGATATACGGATCGAATTTCTGGATTGTAACCCTTAGTCCCCTTGCTTTCAGGAGTTTGGCTAGCGAGGAAGCAATGATGCCCTTCCCCAGCGAAGACGCTACGCCACCCGTGATGAAAATGTACTTCGTATTCATAACGGGATACAAATATAATTATTATTCCCTATAAATAATCAGCTGCCTGACAATCGTTGTCCCGGAGAATAGCGGTCATAAGCAATCTATCCAGGATTGACTGGGACTCCGAGCCTTTTTGAGCTCGGAGTCCCCGCAAATATGCATTAGAAGTCGTATGAAGCACCTGGGCTGGGAGTCTGTTTTTCGGGTTGGAAGAATTCCCGTGTTTTTCACAAGAAACCCTTGGACATTACAGTGCTTTGTCCTATCTTTGGCATTGAGCAGCCACTAGCGGCGCGAGAATTGATGATGAAGATAGATGAAAAACTGCTCAGGCAGATCATTTCCGATCTCGGGCTCAATGCCCCTTTCATGAAAGGACAACTTCTTCCGGTCAGGAATTGCTGGCATTTCTCAACAGACGGCAAGTTTGTGGATGTCATCTTCTATGATGATTCCGACTTTGTCAGCGGCATGAACCGCATTTACGTGACATTGAAATCCTACCGGGTGGTCATTCTGGCGTTTTCGCTCATGGATAACCATCTTCATTTTATCCTGTACGGCACCTACGACGAGTGCAACCGATTCATGCACGACTATGTGCGCCGGACATCCCGCCACATCGCCATCACGCATGGCGACAACCATAAGATGGACGGCGTCCCCATCGATTACCAGGTGGTCGACACCGATGTTTATCTAAAAACCGTCATCTGCTATACCATCAAGAATGCTCCTGCCGCTGGAATTCCCTACAATGCCTGGGATTATCCCTGGTCCAGTGGTCCCCTTTATTTCCGGCGGCCTGGACAATGGGGTTCCCCGGCTTGGCTGACATCGAATATGGACAGTATCTCTGAACGCAACCTGGGTAGTCACGGACAAAGAAAATACTTGCAAACCAGGACGCCTTTCGGAGAAAACATCCGCACAATCGGCGACCTTGTCTTTCCGGGAGAGTATGTAGCCTATGAGTTGGTTGAGCATATCTTCAAGACTTGCAAGAGCTTCAACTATTTCTATTGTAAGACCAAAGATGACGACGTGGAGGCACGCGGCGGGGATATCTCCCGATTGTCCATTCCTATGAAGGAGATGCGGCAGCACAAGAAAGAAGTCTGCCGGGAACTTTTCGGAGTTGACAACGTGAAAACGTTATCCACTGACCAGCGTATGAATTTGGCCCGGACAATGCGGGCCAGATTCAATAGTTCCCCCAGACAGATCGCATCCCTGTCGGGACTAGTCTATGAGGAAGTGAAGGATAAACTCTGACTCGAACGATTCCTCGGCCAACTCGAAAATCAGACTCCCAGCACAGGCGCAGAATAGCCCCCCACGCGGCGTTTGTCGGGGACTCCGCGCCAAAAAAGGCTCGGAGTCCCAGTTGGCCATAGCCGGACGTGCTATTTAAGGCATTCGTAGGGACTCCGATTTCAGGGAAGGCCCATGACAGGCCTTGGGCCGGGGCAGGCTACCATCCTGTTATTTCATGCACATCTCATAGATGGCTTCGACGTCGGCTTGCTGCAGGGGTTTGAAGCCTCGGAGGGTTCTGCCTTGGACGGCTTTGCGGGCCATGGTGGCGAAGTGGGTGCGGTCGATGCCCACTTCGGGCAGGGTGCGCTTGAGTCCGAGGGTTCCGAAAAGGAAGTCGCTGAGCGCGTCGATGGCCTTGTGGGCGATGTCCATCGGCGGGAGATTCGGGTCGATGCCGAAGACATTCGTGCCGAACTGGACGTATTTGGAAACGGTGGTCTCGTCGAGACAGTATTCCATCCAACGCGGGGTAAGGATGGCCAGGCCGAGGCCGTGGGTAATGTCGTAGTAGGCCGAAAGTTCGTGCTCCATGGGATGACACGACCAAGCCAGCTGCTTGCCGCCGTCGATGAAGCCGTTGATCGCCCAGCTGGACGTCCACATGAGATTGGCGCGCGCCTCGTAGTTCTCCGGCTCACGGATGGCGACGGGTGCATACTTGATGACCGTCTTCATCAGTCCCTCCATGAAGCAGTCGAGCATGTACATGTCCTGGTCCATGTTGAAATAGACCTCGAAGATGTGCGAGAGGATGTCGGAGGAACCGCACGCGGTCTGGTAGGCACTGACCGTAAAGGTATTGGTCGGATCGAGGAATGAAGCCTTCGGCAGCAGCGTCAGCGGCTCCATGCGGCCGATCTTGTCGTTGGTTTCCGGGTTGGAGATCACCCCGCCGCAATCCATTTCGGAGCCCGTGGCCGACAAGGTGAGGATGCTCACGACGGGAAGTGCCCGCTCGATGGGCACCCGTTTGGAGAGATCCAGGAAATCCCAGGGATCGAAATCCACACAGGCTCCCGCTGCCATGAACTTGGTGGCGTCGATGGTCGAGCCGCCACCCACGGCGAGCAGTACGTCAATCTGGTGCTCCTTGCAGAGACGCGCGCCTTCACGGACGGAATCGATGCGCGGATTGGGCGCGATGCCCGAGAGTTCGAAGAGTTCGAGGCCCGCCGCACGGATTTCCCGGACCACCTTGTCGTAGAGGCCGATCCGCTTGATGGAGCCGCCGCCGTAGGTCATCAGCACGCGCGTGCCGTACTTCTTGAGCTCAGGGCCCAGGTTCTTCAGCTGGTCGCGTCCAAAATAGACACGCACCGGAATGTCGTAGATGAAATCGTGGATCATACTTGTTCAGATTGAGTTTCTGAACAAATATAACGAATTATTTGAGAAAAACGAAAAAGACGGCCAGCACAAGGCAGGCAAAAGCGGCGAAATGATTCCACTGCAGGGTCTGCCCCTTGAAAACGAAAAGGACGATGATGGAAAAGACCGTCAGCGAGATCACTTCCTGGATGACCTTGAGCTGCATCAGGTTGAACGGACCGCCATTGCCGTTGAAGCCGATACGGTTGGCCGGTACGGTGAGGCAATATTCAAAGAAAGCGATGCCCCAGGAAAAGAGGATCACACAGATCAGCGGCCAGCCGGTGGAAATTTTCATCTCCTGCAGCTTGAGATGCCCGTACCAGGCGAAGGTCATGAAGATGTTGGAACACACCAGCATCAGGACAGTCCAGAGTGCTTGCATAGCATTTTCGTATTTCGGGCCGCAAAGATAAGCAGGAGTTAGCAAGATTGGCACAGAAATTGGTAATTTTTACGTTCGTATTCACAAACCCTTATTCTTTTACATTAAATGGAAAAACTCAACAAACCCGCCATCCTGGTCGTCGATATGCTCAACGACTTCGTCACCGGGGCCATCGGCTGCGACCGGGCCCGTGAAATCGTCCCCGCCACCGCCCGTCTGCTCGAAGCAGCCCGCGAAAAAGGTGTTCCTGTGGTCTACTGCAACGACGCCCACCGTCCCGGCATCGACCGCGAACTCCAGATCTGGGGCGACCACGCCATCGTCGGCACCCCGGGCGCCCAGGTCATTCCCGAACTGACCCCTCAGGCCTGCGACTATGTCGTTCCCAAGCGCCGCTACAGCGGCTTCTTCCAAACTGACCTGGACATCCTCCTCAAGGAACTCGGCGTCCAGACCGTGATCATCACCGGCCTCCACACCCATATGTGCTGCCGCCACACCTCCGCCGATGCCTATTGCCTCGGCTATGACGTGGTCGTGGCCAAGGAAGCCACCAACTCCTTCACGGAAGAAGACTATCTGGGCGGCCTGGCCTACCTGAAGACCTGCTACGGCGCCGATGCATACACCAACGAAGAGCTGATCGCAGCATTCTGATATCCTGGACCAACCGGCAGATGGTCCAGCGGATCCGGGCGTCCCCTTTTCCAGGGACGCCCATTTTTCTTGTCCAGAATATCCATCTTTTGTTTATCTTTGCGTCTTAGCAACGATCTTCGATGGAACCTATCAAGCACGAATGCGGCATCGCCATGATCCGGCTGCTCAAGCCGCTTCAATACTACAAAGAAAAATACGGTACGGAACGCTATGCGCTGAACAAGCTCTATCTGATGATGGAGAAGCAGCACAACCGCGGCCAGGAGGGCGCCGGCATCGCCAGCGTCCGCATCGTCACCGAACCCGGCCATGAATACATGTTCCGGGAAAAAGCGCTCGGCAAGGATGCCATCACCCACATTTTCGAGGAAGTCAACCAGCAGATCGACGCTACGCCGGCCGGAACCGTCCCCCCGTTCCTGGGTGAGCTCTACATGGGCCATCTCCGCTATTCCACCACGGGACGCAGCGGTATCACCTATGTCCATCCGTTCCTGCGCCGGAACAACTGGAAGGCCAAGAACCTCTGCATCTGCGGCAACTTCAACATGACCAACATGGATGAAGTGTTCGAACTGCTGGCCGAACAGGGGCAGTACCCCCGCAACAGCGCGGATGCCTATATCCTCCTCGAAATGATGGGTCACCGGCTCGACCGGGAAGTGGAACGGAACTACGTGGACGCCAAAGCACTCGGCCTGACCGGACGCGAAATTACACGGTATATCGACTCGCACGTGGAAATAGCCAACGTGCTGCGCACCTCCCTGCCCCATTTCGACGGTGGCTATGTGGTCTGCGGCATAACGGGCAGCGGGGAGCTGTTCGCCATGCGCGACCCCAACGGCATCCGTCCAGCCTTCTGGTATGTCGATGACGAGATCGTGGCGGTGGCCAGCGAGCGTCCCGTGCTCCAGACGACCTTCGGACTGGAATGCGACCAGATCCGGGAGATCGGCCCGGGCGCGGCCCTGATCGTCAAGGAAAACGGCAGCCTCTCGCTGCAGCGGATCATTCCCGCCGGACGGCCAGCCGCCTGCAGTTTCGAGCGCATCTATTTCAGCCGGGGCAACGACCGCGACATCCACCGTGAGCGCAAGCGCCTGGGGGCCCAGCTCCGCGAGCGCATCCTCAAGGCTGTGGACTATGACATTCCGCACACCATCTTCTCCTATATCCCCAACACCGCCGAGGTAGCCTACTACGGCATGGTCGACAGCATCCGCGAACTCTATCCCGCCGTGCGCGCCGACAAGATCGTGTCGAAAGACATCAAGTTGCGGACCTTCATCACCGAAGGGACCTCGCGCAACGACCTGGCCGGCCATGTCTACGACATCACTTACGGTACGCTGGAACCGGGACGCGACAACCTGGTGGTCATCGACGACAGCATCGTGCGGGGAACCACCCTGCGTGAAAGCATCATCCGGATTCTCGACCGGTTGCATCCCCGTAAGATCGTCATTGCCAGTTCCTGCCCACAGGTGCGCTATCCCGACTGGTACGGCATCGACATGTCGCACATGACGGAATTCATCGCCTTCATCGCCGCCGTCGCCCTGCTCAAGGACCGCGGCAAGGAATCCCTGCTCGACGAAGTGTACCGGCTCTGCAAAGGCCAGGAGAATGTCCCGGCCGCCGAGTGCCGGAACCATGTGCGCCGCATCTACGACGAATTTACCGAAGGAGAAATCAGCCGCAAGATCGTCCAGCTGCTCAAGCCCGACGACATCCACGCCGACGTGGAGATTGTGTACCAGACGCTGGAGGGACTCCACGCCGCCTGCCCCGACCATACCGGCGACTGGTATTTCAGCGGCGAATACCCCACCCCCGGCGGCTACAAGCTGCTCAACCGGGCCTATATCGATTATTATGAGAACGAATACCTGAAAGAAAAATGAAAGCTATCACCCACACCGATTTCCACTTCCCGGGACAAGTCTCCAAGTATGTCGGAAAAGTCCGGGACGTCTATGACATCGACGGAAAGTACATCCTGCTCGTAGTCACCGACCGCATCTCCGCGTTCGACGTCGTCCTGCCCAAGGGCATTCCCTGCAAGGGACAGGTGCTCAACCAGATCGCATCCCGCTTCCTCGACAAGACCGCTGACATCGTTCCGAACTGGAAGATCGCCGAGGTCGATCCGATGGCCACCGTGGGTCTGATGTGCGAACCTTTCAAGGTGGAAATGGTGATCCGCGGCTACCTGGCCGGCCATGCCTGGCGGGAATACTGCGCCGGCAAGCGCTCGCTCTGTGGCGAGCCGCTGCCGGAAGGCCTGCGGGAAAACCAGAAACTCCCCCACCCGATCATCACGCCGACCACGAAGGCGAGCGAAGGCCACGACGAAGATGTCAGCCGCGAGGAGATCATTGCCAGCGGCCTGGTCTCGGCCGAAGACTATGCACAGCTCGAACAATACACGCTGGCCCTCTACCAGCGGGGCTGCGAACTGGCCGCCGAACGCGGACTCATCCTGATGGACACCAAGTACGAATTCGGCAAAAAAGACGGCAAGATCTATCTGATGGACGAAATCCACACGCCCGACTCTTCGCGTTACATCTACGCCGACGGCTATGAGGAACGCCTCGCCCGGGGCGAGCGGCAGAAGCAGCTATCCAAGGAATTCGTCCGCGAGTGGCTCATGGCCGGCGGCTTCCAGGGCAAGGAAGGCCAGCAGGTGCCCCCGATGACCGACGAAGTCGTCGCCGGCATCACCGACCGCTACGTCGAACTCTACGAGCACATCACCGGAGAAACGTTCCAACGCGCCGACGACGAAGACATCGTCGCCCGCATCGAACGCAACGTCAACGCCTTCCTGCAAGAAGAGCGATAGCAAAGCGCCACGGCTTTCTACCGGTGGCGCCGGATCAGGAAGAAGACGGTCAGGGCGGCGCCTAGCAGGACGGCGACGAGCGAGGCTTCGGCGCCGAAAGTGCCGCCTGTGATCAGCTTCGGACCCTCCATGGCCGTTTGCCAGAGCGAACCGCCGACATCCTGGCCGGAAACCGCAATGCCGAATACCGTACCCTGCACGTAATTCCAAGCCCAGTGGATACCGATGGGAAACCACAGTGTCCCCGACCATTTGTAGGCAGCGCCCAGCATCAATCCCGCCTCGATGGCGATGGCGACGCTGGACCAGACAGTGGCATTGGGATTTCCCAGATGCAGGAAACCGAACAGGAGACCGGACACAATGAGTGCGGGGACGACACCCCAGCGTTCATCCAGCCAGCGGAACAGGATGCCCCGAAACAAGGTCTCTTCCCCGACAGCCGTCGAAAGACACAGGAAACAAGCAGCCGCAATCTCTCTGCCGGTGCAATCCCCGGCAGCAAACGAAGCGCAGCCGCACAGGGCGATTATGCCGACCACACACCCCATGAACAAGGCACCGACCAGCAAGCCAAGCCCGAGATGCGGCACAAGACGCTTAAGGGAAAGATCTTTTGCGGGTCCTTTTTCAATCAGTCGGACACCGCCCCAGTAGAGTGCCAGCAGCGCAACTGCGCCGAGTACAATCAGGACATAGTTCTCGATCGAGTCCGTCCAGATGTTCAATGCCACCAGGCCGACAAATCCCAGCACGACAGCCAGGATAAACAGCAGCAGCCACTTCCAGAGCGCGACAGTCTTGTCCATGCTATTTTCCCTTTACAGCGGCCGGCGTCCAGTTCTTGAAGAAGCGGACTACCTTCTCTTTATTGTAGCCCTGGCCTTCTTCCAGGAAGCTGGAATCCTGCGTGTGCAGGATCTTGCCCTTGGCATCGAGGACGACAAAGACCGGATAGCCGAAACGGCCGGGATTGCCGAGCCGCGCCATCATCTTGTCGGCTTGCTTCTTTTGTGCCGGATCGTCCTTGAAGGCCCTGGGATTATAGTTTACGTGGATATAAACGAAGTTATCTGCGACCAGTTTTTTGATCTCGGAATCTTTCGTGATGAAATCGGCGAAACGCAGGCACCAGGGGCACCAGTTGCCACCCACCTGGCAGACTACAAACTTTCCTTCGGCCTTGGCCTGGGAGACGGCTTTGTCGATCTGTTCGAGGGGATTGATCGTTTCGTCGTACACTTTTTTCAGTTCAGCGGTCTGTGCCTGCGCCAGGACGCTCACGAACGCGGCGAGCAGGGCGATCATCAGATGTCTTTTCATGGTTCTGTCAAATTAACAAAGCAAAGATAAGCAGAATCTGTTTTGCTTTTCGCATGATTTGCCGTATTTTTGACCCGAAATCAAAGACAGGAACATGGCCATACCGAAAAAAGTACGGGAACTGCTGGAGAAGCTGCTTGTCAGCGAGGAATCGGCGCCGGGGCGCGCTTATGCCGTCTCTCCGCTGATGGAGATGCTGCGCGACGACGAACTGACAAAAGAAGACAGGGAGCATCTGATGCGCTACTATAATTTCCGGAAACGCTTTCTGGAAACCGGCCGCGGCGAGGCTTTTCCAGACGACCAGCGTGACACGCGGTTAATCGTGGACCTTCCGGGCGATACGTTCCGCGATATCGTCCCGATTCTCGCAGAGTGCCTGACTTATGCGGGCGAAGACATCGAGGATTTCCTGTGGGTGCTCGACGAGGATGAAAAAGCAGGGCGTGCCCCGGACGACGTGGCGGACCGCCGCGCTATTTACAAGCAGCTACAGCCCGACTACGCGGAAGAGGGGAAACGCCTGAACGAAAAGCTCGAGAAACTCAACAATCCTTTCATCACAACCTATCCTCTCTCCAAGGCGACATTGGTCGGCTACCTGGAAACAGCCGTCAGCCTGCTGGAAGTCTATCAGGCAATGTTCGACTACCTGATGTCCGGCGACGGAACGGAACAACCCGTCGCGGAAAAGGAAAAAGAAAGAAGTCCGCGCGAGACGGACTTCAGTGCCATGTACGAGTTGTTCAAAAACAAGAAGAACAACCTCCCCAGCTGACCGTTTAAGTCTGTCTGCAACACAGAAGCCCATGCTGTACCGTCTTTCTATAGGAATCACGATCCTGCTTGTCACTTTCACTGCTTCAATCCATCCTGTGACTATGAACAATCCCGAAAAAGTAAGAAAGCCGACGGTTGCCGGAACTTTCTATCCGGCAACTGCTGTCAATATCCGGTCCATGGCAGGTATGTGGCTGCGCCCTGCCAAAGGCGGTCGCGCCCCGCAGGCACTTATCGTTCCCCATGCAGGCTACGTATTCAGCGGCGAAGTGGCGGCTTCGGCCTTCAACCGCATTTCGAGTGGACACACCTATAAACGGATCTTCCTGCTGGGACCGAGTCACCGGGTCGGGTTCTCCGGAGCGAGTGTAAACACCTTGTATTCCCATGCCGAGACCCCTCTGGGACAAGTTCCGATCGATGTTTCATTGGGGCAGGAACTTATTCGTCAGGGAGAAGGGGCTTTTACCTGCAGGCGCGACGCCCATGACCGCGAGCATTGCCTGGAAGTCCAGTTGCCTTTCCTGCAGATGGTTTTTGAGAAGGTTCCGCCAATCGTCCCGATCGTGATCGGCACCCAGCGCATCAGCATCCTCCAGCAAATTGCCGATGTCCTGAAGCCGTATTTCAACGAGGAGAACCTTTTCGTCATCAGTTCGGATTTCTCCCACTACCCTTCTTACGAAGACGCAAAGACATCCGATTGCTATTTGGCAAAGGCTATTACCGAAGGAGGACTGAACGAATTTCTGGACGCGCTTTCCTATCTGGATAAACAGGATTTTGCCGGAGAAGATACCGCAGCCTGCGGTGCCTGCGCCATCGCCGTCCTGCTTTCCCTGATGGACGCCCAGGGGCGAGACTCATTCG
>JAFZAF010000033.1 GCA_017548335.1 Bacteroidales bacterium
CCGAAGGTGACGATTATGATCGGCCCCGAAGGGGACTTCTCCCGGGCGGAGGTGGCGCTGGCGCTGGAGCGTGGCTGGCAGCCGGTTTCTTTGGGCGATTCGCGCCTGCGCATAGAAACGGCGGCCATTGTTGCTACGGCCGCCGTCTATCTGCATTTCAGCCATCTTTGATAAGTTTCCGAAAAGTTCTGTCTGGGGTAGGTCTGCACCGATTGATGCGACCTACCTCATCGATAGCGTTCAGACGGTTATTCCCTGATTACCTTCACCTCGCCGTGGAGGCCGACGGCGATGATCTGGGAAGGTTCGCCCGTGGCGCCTTCTTCGAGGTAGGGGTCGGCGACCCAGTCGACGGCGTCGATGATTTCCAGGGGGATGTCTTCGTAGAAGGCGGGGGCTGGCTGGCCGGAGATGTTGGCCGAGGTTGAGACGATCGGTCGGTGGAAGCGGCGGATGACTTCCACGCAGAAATCGTTCATCGGAATCCGGATGCCCACGCTGCCGTCTTCGGCCACGACGTTGGGGGCCAGGTTCATGGCGCCCGGATAGATGATGGTCATCGGCTTGTCGTTGACCTCCAGCAGGTTGATGGCTACTTCCGGAATCACTTTCACGTACTTGCCGAGCATGTCGGCATCGGCAACCAGGGTAATAAGGCTCTTGCTGTCGGCGCGTTGCTTGATGTCGAACACACGGGCGACGGCCTTTTCATTCGTGGCGTCGCAGCCGATGCCCCACACGGTATCGGTCGGATAGAGAATGATGCCGCCGGCCTTGAGGGTCTCCACGGCAGCTTTTACTTCTTCAAGATCGATTTCCTGTTCCATAGTTATTTTTCCAAATAGATGAGTGTGGTTACCGGATAATGGTCCGACCAGGGGACGCGGAGGGTTTCGTGGCGGTCGGCCGCGCAAGTCTGCGGCAGCAGGATGTAGTCGATGCGCAGCATCGGCCAAAGCACGGCGTACGTGGCGGCAAAGCCCGTTCCCGCTTCCGAAAAACTGTCTTTCTTCGTCTGGATCAGCCGGTGATAGGTGTAGGAGATGGGCGTGTCGTTAAAGTCCCCGCAAACAAGACTTGGATAGGGGCTGGACGCCTCGCTCTGCAGGAGCGCATCCACCTGTGCGGAACGCCGCTTCGTCGCTTCGCGCATCTTGCCGTGTACCTGCATCACTTCGTCTGTGAAGTGCTCCTTGCGGAAGATCCGCTTGACCAGCGATGTGAACGAAAGCGCATAGCTTTCCAGATGGCAGTTGTAAACCCGGATGGTCTGGCCGTTCACGTCGATGTCCGTCACCAGGCTGAGGTTGCGGCTTTCCGGGAAGGTGAGCGACTCGACTTTCCGGATGGGGTAGCGGCTGAGCGTCAGGTTGCCGAAATAGCGGTTTCCTTTGAACAGATGCCGGGCCCGGTAGGGGTAGTCCGGCAAGTAGGTACTCAGCTTTATCGTATCGGCCACGGCAAATTCCTGGAGGCAGACGATGTCGGCATCTTGCTCTGCCAGAAGTCTCCGGATGTTCGAGACCGATTCATTGGACGTTACCCGGCGCCCTCCGGCGGCATAGCGCCCCAGATTGTAGGTCAGTACCTTGACGGGTTTTCCGCTCAGTTGCTGCTCTTCCCGTCCGAACTTGACAAAACGGTCGGCCAGGAAAAGGGTCGGGATCAGGGCGATGACCGGAATGAGCAAAGCACGGGGATACTTGAAGAGCGCCACCAGCAGCAACAGCAGGTTGAGCAGCAGGATGGGGATGAAATACAAACCGAAAAACATCGGCAGGCGGAAGTCTGTAGGATCGAAAAACAAAGACAGGTAGGAGAACAACAACGCCGCCGCTGACACCAGGGCCAGCAGGGTAAACAGCGTCGAGCCGAATGTCCGTTTGCGTTTCACTCCCATTCCGTGTACATTTTCCCTTTCTTTTTCCAGATCAGAATCAGGATCAGGCCGAAGAGCATGCCGCCCAGGTGGGCGAAATGCGCCACGCCGTCACGCGTCCCGAGAATGCCGGTGAGCAGTTCAATACCCGCGAAGATGATGACGAACCACTTGGCTTTCAGCGAAACGGGCGGGAAGACAAGCGTGAGCACATAGTTCGGATAAAGCATTCCGAAACCCAGCAGCAGGCCGTAGATGGCTCCGGAAGCGCCGACGGTCGGGATGTTTGACAAGGGCTGCGTCATCAGCACGAGTTCGTGGCAGAGGGCAGCGCCCAGTCCGCACACGAAGTAGAAGATCAGGAATTTCTTGCTGCCCCAGAGCCGTTCGAGCAGGGGGCCGAAGACGATGAGCGACCACATGTTGAAGAAGATGTGGGCGAAACTCCCGTGCATGAACATGTGGGTCAGGAACTGCCACCAGCGGAAGAATTGCGATCCGATGGGGAACAGGGCGAACCACTGGTACATGGGATCGCCGATCAGTTCCGTTCCGATAAAGACGATGATATTGATGATAAGCAGGTTCTTGACTGCAGGCGGCAGGTATCTCATAGCTTCTTCTCCAATTCTTCGAAAGTGATGATGGTCATGCAGCGGCGGCCGTCGGGCGTGAGCTTGGGCTCCCGGCAGGCGAACAGCTGGTCCACCAACAATTGTGCCTCGGTGGCATTTAGGCTCCCGGCGCCGCTGGCCGCAGCTGAAGCTGCCATGCTGGCAGCCAGGAGGTGAGGCTGGTCGTCCAGCGAGGTGTCGTCACGCAAGGCGGCAATCAGCTGGTCGATACAGACCCGGACTTGTTCCTCCGAAGTAGGATATCCTTCCGGCAGGGCGTTGACAACGACCGTATTTCCTCCGAAATCCTGGATGTCAAATCCCAGCGAGGCGACCAGGTCGGGCTGCTCCAGCACCGTCAGGCAATCTTCTGCGCTGAGTTGCACTGTCACCGGGAAAAGGGTCTGTTGCCGGACAGGCTGTCGTTCGGCCAGCTTTTCCAGATAGCGCTCGTAGTAGATCCGTTGCCGGGCGCGCCGGATGTCTATGACCATCATGCCCGACTTGACCGGCGTGACGATATACCGGCGCTGCAGGACGATCAGGCTGTTGAGCGCCGCGACGGACTCTTCTTCAAAGAGCCGGCCGTAGCCGGGTGTCTGCGGAACAACCGGATCTGCCGGTCTCGTTTCCGGGTTCACAGGAGCGGTAGGTTCCGCTTGCACGTCGAACGGATTGAAGAGCGGACTGTAATCGATCTTGGGCGGGCGCTGCCAGTCGCCACCGTTGCCGTGCGGCGTAAAGACAGGAATATCGGGCGCGCCTTTCATGTCAAAGTCGATGCTCGGCGTAAAATCGTTTTTCCCCAAGGCTTCCCGCACGGCGGCCACCAGAATTTCGAAGATCATGCCTTCGTCTTCAAACTTGACCTCAGTCTTGGCGGGATGGATGTTCACATCCACCCGTTCCGGTTCCGTTTCCAAGAAAAGGAAATAGGCGGGTGTATAGTCGTCGGGAACCAGTTTCTCATAGGGTTTACAGACCGCCTTGTGGAAGAAGGGCGAGCGGAAATACCGGCCGTTGACGAAGAAGAACTGATTGCCGGTGCTCTTGCGGGCGTCTTCCGGATTGCCGATGTAGCCGCTGATGCGCACGAGCGTGGTATCGACGTTGACCTCGACCAGTTCCTTGGCCAGGTTCATTCCATAGATGTCGAGGATGCGTTTCTTGCGGGTAGTGGCGGGCCGCAGGTTGTGGATTTCCTTGCCGTTTGAAGTCAGTTTGAAAGCCACTTCCGGACGGATGAGCGCAACGCGCAGGAATTCCTGGATGATGGCCCGCAGTTCGGCGTTGTCCGACTTGAGAAACTTACGGCGGGCCGGGACATTGTAGAAGAGATTGCGGATGGCGAGATGGGTGCCCGACGGGGCGGCGACCGGCTGGGCCTTGGCGGGTTTCGAGCCGGAGATTTCGACCATCGTGCCGATTTCGTCTTCCGGCCTGCGTGTCCGGAGCGTCACTTCCGCCACGGCTGCGATGGAGGCCAATGCCTCGCCGCGGAAGCCGTAGGTCATGATCCGCTCCAAGTCTTCCGCTGTGGCGATCTTGCTGGTGGCGTGCCGCTCGAAACAAAGTACGGCATCGTCGGCCGACATGCCGCAGCCGTCGTCGATCACCTGGATCAGTGTCTTGCCTGCGTCGAGCACGGATACGACGACGCTCTTCGCTCCGGCGTCCACGGCATTTTCCACCAGTTCTTTCACGACGGAGGCTGGCCGTGACACCACCTCTCCGGCGGCGATCAGGTTCGAGATGCTGGGGGGAAGGACTTGCAGCATCACTGGACGAGCAAGAGAATGAATCCTTTGGACAGATAGTAGGCCGCTGCGGCGATGGCGACCAATGTCAGCACGAGGATGACTTTCTTGACGAGGCTCATCGCGGAATTTTCTTTTTCTGCCGAGAGCCGTTTTTCTTCGTAGGTCTTGCGGAACGAGCCGCGGATGTGCATGCCGGGGATGTAGCGTTTCCCGGTTTCATCGGTCAGGCCTTCCTGTTTGGCGATGGCTTCGATATCTTCACCGGGCATCGTCTTGCCGTATTTCTTGTAGAGTTCCTCGAGCCGCTCCTTGCGCTCGTCGTAGTACCGCGGTTCGTAGTGGAACACGCGATGCTCCGGGATATGCCAGAATTTGAAACCGAAAGCCATAGTCAGATCC
>JAFZAF010000034.1 GCA_017548335.1 Bacteroidales bacterium
GCTGGAAGTACCTCAACGATTTCAATCATACCAGCAACATGCGCAACCTCTACGACCTGGAATATGTCCCCCACCTCTATTTGCTGGACGAGAATGGCGTCATCATCGCCAAGGACATCCAGGTCAGCGAATTGAAAGAATTACTACCCTTGCTATGATAAGCGGAGAATATAAATGCTTCTATGAAGCGCTGCTCCCGGTGATTCCGAAGGAGCGGATGTTCCACGACGCCCTCAGCACACTCGCCTATGGCACCGACGCATCGTTTTACAGGCTGATCCCGAAACTCGTGATCCGTGCGCGGGACGAGCGGGAAATCGCGGCCATATTGCAACAGGCCGACGAATGGAATATTCCTGTCACGTTCCGGGCTGCCGGAACGTCACTGTCCGGCCAGGCTGTCAGCGACTCGGTGCTGGTACTCGTATCGCACGGCTGGCAACATTGGAAAGTGCTCGACGAAGGC
This sequence comes from Bacteroidales bacterium, assembly GCA_017548335.1. Lineage (GTDB taxonomy): Bacteria > Bacteroidota > Bacteroidia > Bacteroidales > UBA932 > Cacconaster. Next base: position 467 of record JAFZAF010000034.1, read on the forward strand.
CGCAAGATCCGGCTTCAGCCGGGTATCCGCGGAGGCCGCGCCAATACCTACCTCGCTAAGTACGGTCGCAAGATCGGGCCCGACCCGGCCTCCATCGACTCCGCCATGATCGGCGGCATTGCTGCCAACAACGCCAGCGGCATGTGCTGCGGCACCTCCGAGAACTCCTACAAGACGGTGGCGGACATCCGCATCATCCTGCCCGACGGAGCCATCCTCGACACGGGAGATCCCGCCTCCTGCGAGGCTTTCCGGCATTCCCGCAAGGCACTTCTCGACAGCCTCTCTGCCATCGCCGCCTCGATCCATGCCGATCCCGAACTCGAGGCCCGTATTCGCCGCAAATACAAGATCAAGAATACAACGGGCTATTCGCTCAACGCCTTCGTGGATTACAGCGACCCGATCGACATCATCAAGCACCTGGTCATCGGTTCCGAAGGAACGCTGGCCTTCATTTCCGACATTACCTACAACACGGTAGTGGACCACAAGTACAAGGCTTTGGCGATGATTACCTATACCAACATCGCCCTGGCCTGTGAGGCCGTGCAGATCCTCAAGAAGCAGGACCTCGTTTCTGCCGTGGAACTCATTGACCGCACCGGTGTCCGGAGCGTCGACCAGACGCCCGGCATCCCGCAGTTCCTTAAGACCATCGGCCCGGAAAGCTGCGTGATTTTGGTCGAGACACGGGCGGCTTCGGCAGAAGAACTCGCTTCGCGGGTGGCCTCCATCACGGAAGGCATCGCCTCCGTACCCACGGAACTCCCCTTCGCCTTCACTACGGATGCGAAGGAGCAGGCTACTTTGTGGAAACTCCGCAAGGAGATGCTGCCCACCGTGGCCGGCCTGCGACGCAGCGGTACGACAGCCATTATCGAAGACATTTGTTTTCCCATCGAGAAGTTGGCGGAGGCCACTGTCCGGCTGCGCGAAGTGTTCGCAGCCGACGGATATGCCGACGCCGTAATCTTCGGCCACGCCTTGGCAGGCAATCTCCACTTCATGTTCAACCAGGACTTCTCGACGGCGGCAGAAGTAGAGAAATACAAGCGCTTTATGGACGATATCGTCCGGCTGGTCGTAGACCGCTACGATGGTTCACTCAAGGCCGAACACGGAACGGGCCGCAACATGGCGCCGTTTGTGGAATACGAATGGGGCAAGCAGGCCTATATGCTGATGAAACTGGTGAAAACCTTGTTCGACCCGAAAGGTATCCTCAATCCGGGCGTCATCCTCAATACTGACCCGATGGCGCATGTATCGAATCTGAAGCCCTGTCCTTCTACGAAGCAGATCGTGGACAAATGCATGGAATGCGGCTTCTGCGAAGGATACTGTGTGGCCGAAGGGCTCACACTCTCACCGCGCCAGCGCGTGGCCGCTTTCCGCGAAATTGAACGGCTGCGAGCCTCCGGTGAAGAGCCACACCGGGCGGCCGAGATGCAGAAACTGTATCGCTACGCCGGCGAACAGACCTGTGCCACGGATTCGTTATGCAACCTGCACTGCCCGGTCGGTGCCGATACCGGCAAACTCATCAAGGAGTTGCGGCACGAAAGCCATTCGGCAGCCGGCGAGCGGCGGGCCGTCTGGCTGGCCGCCCACATGGCCGGCGTCACGGCCACGCTTCGCGGCGGCCTGAAGTGCCTCAACGGTCTGCGGACCGTCTTCGGAACAAAGGCTTTCGGCGCCATGGCCCGCGGCCTCCGAAAACTATCCGGCGGCGCAATTCCTTTGTGGAACGAATATATGCCGACTGGGGCCACGAAGATCCGAGTTCCGGCAACTGCCGAGAAGCCCGACGTCAGGGTGGAGATGCCCGGTCAAGCCGGGCATGACAAGTCCGTCACCCCCGACCCGATTGGGGGTCTTGACCGCAAGGTCGTCTATTTCCCGTCTTGCATCACGCGAAGCATGGGAACGACGAAAGCCTATAGCAAGGAGGCAGAAGTGACACGTGTCACAGCGCGCTTGCTGGACGCCGCCGGTTTCCAGATCATTTATCCGGAAAAGATGGATTCGCTCTGCTGCGGGATGCTCTTCTCAAGCAAAGGCTACGTGGAGGCCGGCCAGAAGGCGTCTGACGCCCTCCAGGCGGCACTGGCCACGGCTTCCGAAAACGGCAAATATCCGATTCTCTGCGACATGAGCCCCTGCCTCTATACGATGAAATCGAATTTCGGCGATGCGCTGCCTTTATACGAGCCGGCGGAATTCATCGAGAAGTTCTTGCTGCCGCATCTGACGATCAAGCCGGTCGAAGAAAAAGTAGCAGTCTATGCCGTCTGCTCGGCCAAGAAGATGGGGGTTGACCCTTGCCTCAAGCGCGTAGCCGAGCGCTGTGCTCGGGAAATCGTCGTCGTCGATTCGAACTGCGATGGATTTGCCGGCGACCGAGGGTTCTTTTATCCGGAGCTGAACGAGCACGGCCTGCGCGACCTGCGCCGCCAGGTGGACGGCTGCAACGAAGGCTTCGCCGTCAGCCGCACCTGCGAAATCGGCCTCTCCCGCAACAGCGGCATCGTCTTTAAGTCGATCGTCTATCTCGTGGCCGAAGCCGCCGGGGTGAATATTGAAAAATAAAGCTGCGGCTCTGTTTTTCGTCCCGCTCGCAGAAAAATGCTCGCAAGCCGAAAAACACCCGCCGCATAGCCATTATGTTTACACTGATTATTATCATAATCACGGTGGCGGTAAGCCTGCTGTGCTTCTCGCGGCAGGAGGTTTCAGCGGCGTTGCAGTTCAGCGCCTACGAAGTGTGGCACCGCCGGCAGTGGTACCGGATGCTTTCGTACGGACTGGTCCATGGCGGCTGGGGGCATCTGCTGTTCAATATGATCACCCTTTACTGTTTCGGTCGCATAGTCGAACAGTATTTCTCCGCTGCTTTCGGATCATCGGGACCGATCCTCTATGTCGTCCTGTATGTGACCGCCCTTGTCGTCTCGACCATCGGCGACCTGATCAAATTCCGGAACGACCCGTCCTATTGCGCCGTAGGCGCTTCCGGCGCAGTATCGGCCATCCTCTTTGCCGCCATCTTGTTTGAGCCGAAGATGGGCATCTACATCTATCTGATCCCCGTCCCGGTCCCCGCCTATATCTTCGCGCCGATCTACCTGATCTACTGTATCGTGATGGCCCGCAAAAACGTCGACAATATCGGCCACTCGGCCCACTTCTGGGGAGCCCTCTACGGCCTTCTCTTCCCGCTCCTCCTCCGCCCCGATATCTTCACCCACTTCCTCAACCAACTCCAGCATTGATGGGTATCAGAAAAACTTGGCAACTTCGTCGAGTTCCCGAATATGGAAATAACTGCGGATTGCCTCGGCGTCGCGCACTCCCATCACCCGCACACCCCGACAGGGAAGCCAGGCCGAGCAGCGTCGCCGCTGCAAGAATCGTTCTGATTTTCATAAGTTTCTAACTACTGATATTTCGTGAAATGGTACGTATCCCGGAGGGCCGCTTTTTTCGCTTCATCCTGGTGGGTGAAGTAGGCTTTCCAGCCGGGACAGAAATTGATGTGCCAACGCCATACTTTTCCCAGAACCGATTGGGGATTCTTGTCGTACTGCGCTTTGAATTTACAGGTTTCGCAGGGATACTGTATCATGGATAGGGAGAGATTAGGTCCAGTCTTACAAATATACAAAAAACCGGCGGTTTGGCGGAAAAGGATTTTTTGCATATCTTGCATTTTCATAAGAAAAACCTGATTATGTACAACGGGCTGAAGGACTATGTGCGGTTCCTGGAGGAAAAAGGGGAACTGCGGAGAATCAAGGAATTCGTGGATCCAGTGCTGGAGATTGCCTGTGCGACGGATATCGAATCGAAGAAAGCAGGCGGCGGCAAGGCGCTGCTGTTTGAAAATACAGGGACGGCCTTTCCGGTCATCACCAACCTGATGGGATCGGAAGCCCGTATCCGCTATGCGCTGGGCGTGTCTTCCTTGGAAGAGATCGGTCCGCGCATCGACGCGCTGGTCGGCAGCGTGCTGGGCGAGAAGAAAGGACTCAGGGACAAGCTCCGGATGCTTCCGCTCCTGAACCAGGCCGCTTCCTGGATGCCACGTCCCCACAAGGGACACGCGCCCTGCCAGGATGTCGTGCAATATGCGGCTCAGCTAAGTGCGATTCCCATCCTGAAATGCTGGCCGCAGGACGGTGGCCGCTTCATCACCCTTCCGCTTGTCAATACGGTCAGTCCTGTCACCGGCGTGCGCAACGTCGGCATGTACCGGATGCAGGTGCTGGACGATGTCACGACAGGCATGCATTGGCACATGCACAAAACCGGTGCGAAACATCTTTCCGAATGCACGCACCGCCTGCCCGTGGCCGTGTGCCTGGGCGGCGATCCCGTCTACAGCTATGCCGCCACGGCCCCGTTACCGGAAGGCATCGACGAATACCTGCTGGCCGGCTTCCTGCGCGGCAAGCCGGTGGAACTCGTCAAGTGCTTCACCCAAGACTTGATGGTTCCGGCCGATTGCGACTTCGTCATCGAAGGATACGTCCAGAAAAGCGAAGAAAAGTTCATGGAGGGCCCGTTCGGCGACCACACCGGCTTCTACTCGCTGGAAGACCTCTACCCGAAATTCCACGTTACCTGTATCTCGCACCGCTTCGATGCCATCTACCCTGCCACAGTGGTAGGCATCCCGCCGATGGAGGATAAATACATCCAGGAAGCCACCGAAAAGATCTTCCTCTCTCCCATCCGCCTGGCCATTGCGCCGGAAATCGAAGACCTGTTCCTGCCCGAAGAAGGGGTCGGCCACAACTTCGCCGTCGTGAAGATCCACAAGCAATACGAAGGGCAAGCCTTCAAGGTGGCCAATGCGCTCTGGGGTGCCGGGCAGATGATGTTCAACAAGTTCCTGCTGGTAACAGACGAAGAGATCGACATCCGCGACCGCGACGCCGTCCTCGGCACGATCTGCCGCAACGTGGACGTACAGCGCGACCTGCTCTTCAGCCGCGGTCCGCTCGACGTGCTCGACCACACGGCACCTGAACCCGGACTGGGCGGCAAGCTTTGTATCGACGCTACACGGAAGGAAAAGGTCTTCTCCGACCGGAAACTGGACCAGGTGATCCATGTGCTCTACGATGAAAAAGAGAAGGATGCATCGCGCTATCGCAAACTGTGGCTGCTGGGCGCGAACTGCGACCCCGTGCGGGACGGCCGCGTCCGCGACCACTTGATCCTCGACGCCATGTCGAAGAAAGGCGCGCCGGGCTTCCGGCGCCGCTGGCCCGACATCGTGGCGCACGACCCGGAAATGGTCGCCAGCATGTCAGAACTCCTGAAAGACTGAGCCAAATGAAAAGTGTTGCTGTTTATCTGGGCTCTGCGCCCAGCTGCAAAGAGATCTACAAAGGGCTTGCCTACGAACTGGGCAACCGCATCGCCCGGGCCGGACTGACGCTGGTCTATGGCGGCGCGGCCGTCGGTACGATGGGCGCGCTGGCCGAGGGGGCCCGGGACGCCGGAGGAAAGGTCATCGGCGTCTTCCCGCGCGGTTTCCGCGGTACGCAGGAAGTGCGGGAAAGCGGGCTGGAAGTCGTGCAGCACGGCCTCTCGGATTTCATCGAAACGGCCGACTTCGCCGAGCGGAAACAGGTAATGGAAGACCTCAGCGACGGCTGCATCGTCATGCCCGGCAGCTTCGGCACCCTCGACGAGCTCTTCACCTATGCCTGCAACCGCGCCATCGACCTCCATACGAAACCCATCCTCATCTTCAACTTTGAAGGCTACTACGACCCGCTCAAGCAGTTGCTCGCCCATATGCAAGAAGCCGGCTTCCTGAAACCCGTCATGGCCGGTGCCCTTACCTTCTGCGATACGATCGAAGAAATAATCGAATCATTAGATGCCCGGTCAAGCCGGGCATGACAAAGTTTTTATTACCTTTGCACTCAGCCTGCAGGGTGCAGGCGAAGGGGTGCTGCGGCGGAAGCTGCGGCTGAGATGATACCCTCACTACCTGATCGGGATAATGCCCGCGTAGGAAAATGCTATCTTCCCAATTCCCCTTTATTGTATTTTATATTTACAATTAAGGATTTATCATGAAATTACATTGGATTTGCGCAGCCGTTGCCGCTTTCGGGCTGGCATTTGTCACGCATCCCGCCGCCGCACAGGTGCAGGAGTCTGCGCAGATGTCTGATTCCACGCAGGTCGAACAGCTTCAGGAGATTGTTGTCAGTGCCATTCGAGCGGCGAAGGACGCGCCGTTTGCCGTGGCGAACATCCGCGGGGCCGAGCTGGAGGATTTCTCCAACTCGGGACGCGAGTTGCCGCTGCTGTTTGCAAGGACGCCCGGCGTTCTCGCCTGGAGCGAAAATGGCATTGGTACCGGCACGTCCTACCTGCGCATCCGCGGTGCAGGCGGCAGCCGCATCAACGTGACGCTTGACGGCGTGCCGCTCAACTCTCCCGAAGACCAGACCGTTTTCTGGGCCAACATGAACTCCTACGGAAGCCTGCTGGGCAGCGTCCAGATCCAGCGCGGAGTAGGCACTTCTACCAACGGCGACGGCGCCTTTGGCGGAACTATCGCTCTGGGATCCAAGGCTCCTTCGCTGGTTCCGACAGGCGAGATCAACGTTTCCTACGGATCGTATAATACCTTGCATGCCGGCGGATCGATTTCGTCCGGCCTGCTGTGGAATCACGTCGTGCTAGAGGGCATGTGGCACCACACGAGGACCGACGGCTATCTCGACGGAACCAACGGCCGCTCCGGAAGTTATTATGGGGGCGCGACCTTCCTCGGCGGCAGCTGGAAACTGAGCTACAAATGGGTCGGCAATTACGAAAACACCGGCCAGGCCTGGAATGGCGTGGTGGCCGGCAACGACGATCTGTCGCTGATGGACGGCACATACGGCGTCCATACGGGCATCAAGACATACAAGGACCTGTACGAAGCCGGCCTTGGTCTTTATAATTCGCTATACGAACGGCTGGTCATCGACAGTGCGGATCCGCTCTCCTTCCAGCTGGAACGCTACAAGATGAACGACGGCAGCCTATGGCCGCGCACCACCGACAATTTCTGGCAGAACCACCATCTGCTGAATTTCGCCTGGAACCTCTCTGACGCGATGACCCTTTCAGCCACAGCCCACTATACTGCCGGCCACGGCTACTACGAAGAATTCCGCTACAACAACAAACTGACCAAGTACGGCCTGTCCCCTTTCTTTGATGCAAGCGAAACGACGGTGAAACGCGCTGACTTCGTGCGAAAGAAAGGACTGACCCAAGATACCTGGGGCTGGGTCGCGAACGTGAACTACAACAAAGGCGGCCTGGAGACGGTCGCCGGAATCTCCATGCAGCAGTTCAAAGGCAACCACTATGGCAACCTGACCTATACGAGCCATTCCGAGTTACAAAAGATCCTGCGTTATACCCACGGCCGATACTATGATTCCGACGCGGCTAAGTTCGACGGCAGCGCCTTTGTGAAGGCTACATACCGGCTTTCCGAGGCATGGCGCGTCTTCGGGGACGTCCAGTACCGTCATGTACATTACACAACCGACGGTTTCAACGACAAATACTACGTGGACAGTGAAGGCGTTCCGCAAAAGCATTATCTGGATGTTGATGTCCGTTACCATTTCTTCAATCCGAAAGTGGGCGTCAACTTCAACCAAGGCCCGCATCGCGCTTATGCTTCGGTGGCGGTCAGCCACCGCGAGCCCGAGCGCAACAATTTTACCGACAACGGCAAGTATCCCGCTCCGCGGGCCGAACGTCTCTACGACTTCGAGACCGGCTATCAAGTGGAAGGCCGCACTGCCCGAGCCGGCGTGAATCTCTACTATATGCGCTACAAAGACCAGCTGGTCCAGACCGGCGAACTGAGCGACATCGGCGAAGCCCTCACCACCAACATCCCGGATTCCTACCGGACAGGTATCGAACTCACAGCGGGCGTGGATCCCACATCATGGCTGACCTTGGAAAGCAACGCCGCCCTGAGCCGCAACCGGCTGCTCGATTTCGACGAATATGTAGAAGACTGGGACAAGGGCACCACCGTCATCCACTACGACGATGCAACACTCGCCTACTCCCCTTCCGCCATCCTCAACGGCTTCATCAACATGCACTACAACGGTTTCCGGGCCCAGTGGCACACGAGTTTCGTGAGCCGGATGTATCTCGACAACACGGAGAATGCGGACCGTTCATTGCCGGCCTACAGCCTCAGCGACCTGTCGCTGGGATATACGCTCCCCTTGCACGGTTTCCTGAAAGAGATTGACTTCGGCGTAGAGGCGAATAACCTGTTCAATGCCCATGTAGCGCAAAGCGGCTGGGTCTACAGCGCCATCTATACCAGCGGCGGCCA
>JAFZAF010000035.1 GCA_017548335.1 Bacteroidales bacterium
AAGACGACCACCAAGAAAGGCATCGGCCGTACCATTCTCGGCACCATGATCGCCGCGGCGGCCACCAGCTTCGCCCGCAGCGCCGGCACCCGGATCGGCAAGAGCATCGGCGGCAGCAGCACCAAAAAGAGTACGTCTTCTTCGAAGAAGAGTACCTCCACGACCAAGAAGACAACGAGCAAAGCCAGCACAGCCGCCAAGAAAGCCGCCAACACGGCCGCCCGCAAGGTAACGACTGAAATCCTCAAGAGCATCCTCAAGTGACGCACTTGGGGGAATACTACGCGACCCGGATCTATCCCGGCCTCTCGGCCGCCCTGTCGTGGATCGCATCGCCCTTCCCGTTTTCCCTGACGGAAATCGTGGTCGTGGTATTGTTCGTCCTTGCGGTGCTGCTGATCGTGCGGGCCATCCGGCGCCATCGTCCCTGGTGGCGTTGCGTGCTGGGAGAAATCGGACTCATACTCATTGCCGTAGTATGGCTCTATGGTGCATGGGGGCTGAATTATTTCCGCAGCAGCATTTACGAACGGCTGGAAACGATTCCGATGCCTTACGAAGAAGGAGAGTTCCATGCGTTTCTGGATCATTTCGCAGAAGAGCTCAACGAGAACTGGTGCGACATGGAGATTCTCAACAAGAAGCGGATCGAAGAGGAGATCAAAGCCTGGTATAGTACGCAGCCAGCAGAATGCGGGCTCTGCCAGCCCCGCGCCTGGCAGCACCCGAAACGCTTGCTTTTCAACCGGCTCTATTCGGCGGTCGGCGTGCTGGGCTTCATCGGGCCGGCTTTTGACGAGATGCATATCAACCACGACGTATCGAACCAAGAGTACCCTTTCATCTTCGCCCATGAGTATTCCCATGTATTGGGCGTGAGCAACGAAGCGGAAGCCAACTTCTGGGCGTTTGAAGCCTGCCGCGCCTCGCAGGACCAGGCGGTCCGCTACAGCGGATGGTATATGCTGCTCAATTACACGGCGGGCAATATCTATTCGTTGCTTGGCGAAGAAGCCTACAAGGAGTGGGCGGACAAGCTGATTCCCGAGGTTTATGACGACCTGGAGTTTACCCGACTGCACTGGCAGAGCCTGCGCTGGGCGGGACTTGCCAAGTTCCAGCATCGCTTTTACAATCTTTTCCTCAAGACCAACCGCATTGCCGACGGGACGAAGAACTACGGCCAGGTACTGCGGCTGGTCCTCACCCTTTCTGACTTGCACGAACACGAAGATGGCGAAGAAGGATAATACTCCGGCCAAGACCAATGCAGCAAGGCTGCTCGACGCGGCCGGCATCGCGTACGAACTGGTCCCCTACGAAGTCGATGAAAGCGACCTCGCCGCCCAGCACGTAGCTGACCAGTTGGGAGAAGACATCGAGCAGGTGTTCAAGACGCTCGTCCTGCGCGGCGATCGCAACGGTTTCTTCGTGTGTGTCATCCCCGGCAATTTCGAGGTAGACCTAAAAGTGGCAGCGCAGATTTCCGGCAACAAGAATTGCGAGATGCTCCACGTAAAGGAGCTGCTACCCACCACGGGCTATATCCGCGGCGGCTGCTCCCCCATCGGCATGAAAAAGCCCTTCCCCACTTTCATCCACGAAAGCGCCCTGCTCTACGACTATATCTACGTCAGCGCCGGCATCCGCGGCCTGCAATTAAAAATCGCCCCACAAGATCTGATCGATTTTGTCGGGGCGAGTATCTACCCGTTGTAGGCATAATTATATCATCACACCACCAGCTCCATAGCACTTATTTCTTGATCGGATACAGCTTCAGGAGCAGGATGATCAGCAGGGCGATGACGGCCGGGAAGAGGGAGAAGATGGACCAGATCATGCGCTGGACGGCGGGCTCGTTGGTGATAGTGACGACGGTCTGGCCGGTGGCGGGATCGGTGCCGGAGATGAAGCCGGCGAGACCGAGGAACATCGCGACGAGGGCGCCGGAGATGGCCGAGCCGAACTTCTGGGCCATGGTGCCGGATGAGAAGATGAGGCCCGTCGAGGAGGTGCCGTTCTTCTCGGTGGCGTAGTCCGCCACGTCGGCGTACATCGACCAGAGCAGCGGCGAGTACAAGCCGATGCCGATGGAGGTGAGGATGACCGTCGCGACCATTACCCAGATGAATTTCGGGTCCATAGGGATGAAGAAGAAGCCAATGGAGGTGACGGCACAGATGAGGGCCGCCCACATGAAGGCTTTCTTTTTGGAGCCCACCCACTTCGTGAAGCGCGGCGACAGGCCGCCGAAGATCATGCAGGTCACTTCGCCGAAGGTCATGAACACTGTGTAGTTGATGATGAGGCCCGAGACGGTGACGTCGCCGTGGAGGCAGTATTCCAGCAGATAGCCGGCCACAGCGTAGCGGAATCCATTGAAGAAATTGGTGCAGATGCCCACCAGCGTAAGGTAGATCCACGGTTTATTGCGGAACAGGTCGGCGAAGGGCTTGAACGAGAATTTCTCGGCACGGACGGGTTTGATGCGTTCTTTCGTGAGCAGGCCGCAGGCAAGGGTGCCCAGTGCGGCCAGGCCGCCCAGGATGGCACCCACTACAGCATATTGGTGCGCGTCGGAACCGCCCACCATCTTCTGCAGATAAGGGAAGGAAAGCAGGGTGACAAAGCCCATCGCGTAAGCGCCCACCATCCGGTACGACGAGAACTGGTTCTTCTCGTTGTCATCTTCGGTCATCACACCCAACAGCGAGCCGTAAGGCACGTTGACGGCCGTATAGACGACCATCATCAGCAGGTACATCGTGTAGGCATAGATGCGCTTGCCGACGGGGCCCAGGTCGGGCGTGTAGAGCAGCAGCGCGAAGATGATGCCTAAGGGGATTGCGCCGAAGATAAGCCACGGGCGATAGGTGCCCCAGCGCGACTGTGTCCGGTCGGCGATGGCGCCCATCATCGGGTCGGTGATGACATCGAACAGGCGCGCCACCAGCATCAGCGCGGCCGTATCGGCCACGGTCAAGCCGAAGATGTTAGTGAAGAACAAGGGAAATGCGATGGACATGACCTTC
>JAFZAF010000006.1 GCA_017548335.1 Bacteroidales bacterium
CCTTTCTTCACCACCGACTCGGCCGCCGCGCTGCGCGCCTGCGAACTTCGTTGCGACGCTTTGCTGAAAGGCACGAAAGTTGACGGGGTGTACGACGCCGATCCCGTGAAGCATCCGGAAGCGAAACGCTACGAGACCCTGACCTTCGACAAGGCGATAGCCGACAACCTCAAAGTGATGGACCAGACGGCGTTCACGCTCTGCAAGGAAAACGACATGCCGATCATCGTCTTCAACATGAACGACGCCGGCATGCTCGAAAAGGTGGTGGCGGGATGCGGCCGCTGCACCGTACTGAGCAATGAATAAAAACAGATAAGACTATGATTGAGAAAGCAAAAGCCGTGATTGAAGCCGTCAAGGAGAAAATGCAAGGCTCAGTCACTTACCTCGATGAAGACCTGAAGACCTACCGCGCCGGCAAGGCCAACCCGGCTGTGTTCAACAGCGTGGTGGTCAACTACTACGGCACCATGACGCCCATCCCGCAGGTGGCCAGCATCGCTACGCCCGACGCCCGCACGATGCTCATCCAGCCGTGGGACCGCAACCTGCTGCGCCCTGTGGAGAAAGCCATCATGGACGCCAACCTCGGTTTCACGCCGCAGAACAACGGCGAAGTCATCCGCATCAATATCCCGGCGATCACCGAAGAGCGCCGCAAAGAGCTAGTCAAGAAAGCCCGCGCGGCTGGCGAGAACGCCAAAGTCGCCGTCCGCAACGCCCGCCGCGACGCCATTGAATCGCTGAAGAAACTCCAGAAGGAAGGCCTTCCGGAAGATACGGAAAAAGACTTCGAAAGCGAAGTCCAGAAACTCACCGACAACTTTTCCAAGAAAGTCGAAGAAATCCTCGCCGCGAAGGAGAAGGAGATCATGACGGTGTAGCCCTCGCGGGCATTTCATCCGCTACGGGAACAAAACCCCGCCGATCTATGCCCCGACCGCCCTTATTGGCCGGTCGGGGCACGTTTTTGCCCAAATTCGTGTCGCAAGCGAGAAAATTGGCGGGCGGGGCACAAAAGTGCCTGGTTTTGTAGCGGGAGAAGGACGGGGGAAGGAAAAATTGGTTAACTTTGTATGATTATGCGCTTTTCGGAAATCATCGGGAATGAGGCGCTGAAGGCGTCGCTGGCCAGGATGGTTCAGGGGAACCGGCTGGGCCACGCCATTCTTTTCACGGAAGAGAATGGCGGCGGGGCGTTTGCCTTCGCTTTGGCGCTGGCCCAGTATGTAAACTGCAAGGAGCCCGGCGCCGAGGATTCCTGCGGCGTGTGCTCTTCCTGCCACAAGTACCAGAAGCTGATCCACCCCGACTTGCACTTCGTTTTCCCTGTGAGCGGCAGTGCCTCTTTGTCCGAAAGCGAAAAGAAAGCCCCCATTTCCGACTATTTCCTACCGGCCTTCCGGGAGTTGGCCCTGGCCAACCCCTATTTTTCGGAACAGCAGCTCTACGACGCCATCGGCATCGAGAACAAGAGCGGGCTGATCAGTGTGCACGAAGCCCGGCGGGTCTTCGAGAAACTCTCGCTCCGGGCAGCGGAAGGCGCCTGGAAGACCATGATCGTTTTCCTGCCCGAGAAGATGAATCTCGACGCGGCCAACAAACTGCTGAAACTCCTGGAGGAGCCGCCGCAGGGGACGCTCTTCCTGCTGGTCTCACACAATCCGGAACGGCTCCTGCCGACCATCCGCTCCCGCTGCCAGCCGATCCGGCTGCTGCCGCTTTCCCGCGAGGAGCGCCGGCGGGTCGAAGGCGAGCGGATCGACGACGCGGAATACCGCGAAATCGCCCGCTCCCTCCTGCAGGCCGGCCTGGAAAAGCAGATTGCCGAGCTCTTCCCCCAATGGGAAATGCTCGCCGACCTCGGCCGGGAAAAGCAACGGGAATGGTGCCTGTACATGGAAAACTATATTAGAAAGATATATCTGGTTGCCGGCGGTCTGGAGGATCTGGCCGACCTGTCGCCGCAGGACGAGGCCACGGTACGCGACTTCGCCGCGAAGATCAAGCCCGCCTTCTACGAAAAAGCCTTTACGGCCTTGGAAGAGACTTTGACCGCCATCGGAAGCAACGTCAACCCGAAACTGACGTTCTGCGACCTGGCCGACCGGCTGCTGTTAGCATTGTAAATCATGGAAACGACCATCAAAGAAAAAGGGACCCGGCAGTACGACTGCTCCCGCGGCTGCGAAGTGGAGCGGACGCCCATGGGCGAACTGAAGGTCCGATACAACCCCCGCTGCTGCAAGCTCAGCAGCTACAACTGGATGGAGGGGATCCACCAGAACCGCTATAGCGACTTGTTCGAGGTCCGCTTCAAGAACACTCGCAAGATATATTTCCGGAACACCTCCGGCCAGATCATCAAGCAAGGCGACCTCGTGGTCGTGGAGGCCCAGAACGGACACGATCTGGGGATCGTGACGCTCGAAGGTCCCGTCGTGCTCGAGCAACTGGCCCGCCACCGCATCGACCCGGACACCTACGAGTTCCGGCGGATCTACCGCAAAGCCAAGATCCTCGACATCGAGCGCTGGCAGGAAGCACTGGCGCGTGAGCACAAGACCATGATCCGCGCCCGCCAGCTGGCCGCCCGTCTCGGCCTTGACATGAAGATCGGTGACGTAGAGTTTCAGGGCGACGGCACGAAAGCCATCTTCTACTACATCGCCGATGAGCGCGTGGACTTCCGCCAACTGATCAAGGACTTCGCCGAAGAGTTCCACATCCGCGTGGAGATGAAGCAGATCGGCGCCCGGCAGGAAGCCGGCCTGATCGGCGGCATCGGCGTATGCGGACGGGCGCTCTGCTGCTCGAAATACATGTCCGATTTTCAGTCGATCACCACGCAGGCCGCCCGCTGCCAGGACCTTTCGCTCAATCCGCAGAAACTTGCCGGCCAATGCAGCAAACTCAAATGCTGCATCAACTACGAGGCCTCGACCTACGTGGACGCCCAGCGCCAGTTGCCGGAACTGCGCGGCCCCATCGAGCTGGAAGACGGACCCGCCTGGCTCATGAAAACCGACATCCTGCGCGGCATCCTTTACTTCTCATATGAACAAGGCAGCCTTTCCAACCTGTATCCCCTTTCGGCAGCCCGTGTCCGAGAGATTCTCGCCGAGAACCGGAAAGGCATCAAGCCGGCCTCGCTGCAGGCGAATGGCCCGGGCGTGAAGCAGTCCGAATTCATCAGCGCCGTAGGCGACGACAGCATCACCCGCTTCGACGAACAGAAGAAGCGGAAGAACGGCCGGAAAAAGAACAACCAGAAGAACGAAGCACGCGGCGGCGGACAGCGCCAGGGCGGCCGGAACAACCGGAACAACAACCGGCGCAAACCCGGCAGCGGAAATGGCGGAAACGGCGGAAACGAAAACGGCAAGAATGACGGCCAACAATAAACGTATCTTCCTGGCAGCGACGTCGCTGCTAACCCTCCTGACCCTCCTGGCCGGCTGCGCCAAACCTGCCGGTGATTATTTCTTTGTCTCGACCGAAACGGCCCGCGCCCAGGGTGGCCACTACGACTTCACCCTCAGTCTCGACGACACGACCGGCACGTACACCGTGCGGCTCGCCGCCCGGCTGGTCGCCAGCAACCTCCCGGACCAGCAAGTCGCCTTCGACATCCATCTGACCTCGCCCGTCGGCGAGACCACCATCGAACGGAAAGCCTTTCCGCTCAGCGAAAGCGGCACGAGCCGGCTGACGGCCGGCAACGGCTCCGTCGTGGATTGCGAATGGTTGCTCAACGACAAGGTCCGCGTCGCCGGGCCGGAAGCCGGATCCTGGCGCATCACCATCGCCCCCACCAACCCCATCCATTTCGACGCCATCTACGGCATCGGCATCTCCTACGAAAGCGACCATGGGAAAAGGTAAACTGAAGAAATTCCGGGAGAACGAGACTTTCTCGTGCCTTGTGCAGCCCACCACCGAAGAACTCCTGGGCAAAGACCATCCGCTGAAAGGCGCCTGGAAACAGCAGGTATTCCACAACGACCATCCCATCGTACTGGAACTGGGCTGCGGCAAGGGCGAATACACCATAGCCTTGGCCGAGCGCTTCCCCGAGAAAAATTACATCGGCATCGACATCAAGGGCGCCCGCCTCTGGAAAGGCGCCAAATACGCCACGGAACATGCGCTGGGAAACGTAGCCTTCATCCGCACGCGCATCGAATTCATCGAATCACTTTTTGCACACGATGAAATCGACGAAATCTGGCTCACCTTCGCCGACCCGCAGGAACGCAAGCCCCGCAAGCGGCTCACGCATCCCCGCTTCCTCGAAAGCTACCGCCGGATGCTCGCCCCGGGCGGCATCATCCACCTGAAAACCGACAGCCGGCTGCTGCACCGTTTCACGCTGGAGACGGCCCGCTGCAACGGCCTGACCGTGCTGGAACACGACGAAGATATCTACGGCAGCGGCCGCGCCGACGACCTGCTCTCCATCCAGACTTTCTACGAGAAGAATTTCCTGGCGCAGGGCATCCCTATCACCTACCTCGCCTTCCGGCTCGACAAGGAAGGGCCGCTGGTCGAACCGGAATGGGACCAGACGCCTTTCGAGCAGGCCTACAAGACCCTTACGCGGTCCTGACGGCCATCTGCCCGGCCAGTTTTTCCAAATAGACTTTCGCTTCGGACGCCGGAAGCGGAGCGAGGGCTTCGACGGCCTGACGGACCTCTTCCGCCAACTGTTCACGGGCATAGCCCAGGGCATCGTATTGCCGCACCAGCGAGAAGACATCCGGCACAAGTTCCGGATCGGGGTTCCGCATCCGGCGGCGGATGTCACGGGATACCGACTTCGGTGCACGGGCGAAGAGACCGAAAAGCGGCAGTGTGATCTTCTTCTCCAGAATGTCCTGTCCCACCGGCTTACCGATGGACAGGTCGGGAGAATAGTCGAGGATATCGTCCATCATCTGGAAAGCCTGCCCGATATGCCGGGCATAGTCCCGGCAGCAGGCAAGCTCCGCCTCGTCGGCATCGACCGAACAAGCGGCGCTGACAATGGCGGCCTCAAAAAGAGAGGTGGTCTTGCAGTATATGATCTGCCGGTAGTCTTCTTCGGTCGTATCGGCCTTCTGGGCTTTTTCCAGCTGGATCATCTCCCCCTCGGCCAGGTCGCCGAGGCATTTTGAGAAGATGTGGAGCACCCGCTTGTCGGGGTGGTCGATAATCAGGTCCATGGCACGGGAAAGCCAGAAGTCGCCCAGAAGAACGGCCGTAGTGGGCGAATAGAGCGCCATCACGGTCGGGACGCCCCGGCGCGTCGGGGCGTTGTCAGCTACGTCATCGTGCAGGAGCGTAGCCGTATGCAGCAGCTCGGCAGCAGCGGCACAACGTACAACGCGCTCATTGCAAAGCCCGCGCAGGGCTTTTGCAATGAGCAGCGTGAAAGTGGGACGGAGTTTCTTGCCGCCGTGCTCGAGGATAAAGCGATTGGCTTTGTCAAGCAACGGGATCTCTGAGGCGAGACTCTCGGCAAACAGGCGCTGGAAGTCCGTCCAGGCTTCTCCCAGATACCTTTGTACTTCCTTGTACAACGACTAGAAGAACTTGAGGCCGACGCAGATTTCGAAGGTCTTGGCAGCCGGGTCGAGACCCTTGACATTCGCCTGCGCGTCCGACCAGGTCGTGATCTGTCCGAAATTCCAGTTGTACTTGCCCGTGATCTGCAGCTTCCAGACATTGATGCCCAAGCCGAGGCCGAGGCCATATTCGAAGCGGTGGAAGTTCCTGTTGATGGTGTCGGCCAGGGTGGTCTCCTTCGAGAACTTGGTGCCGATGTTATAACCGAGGAACGGGGAAGCGAAGATAAACGGACGGGCGATCAGCAGATCGGGACCCCACTGGATGTTGACCGGAAGCTCGACATAGTTCATCGAGACTTTGGTGGCATCTTCGAGGGTGACGCCTTTCACTTTGTAAACAAGCTCAGGCTGGAGCGAAAAGCCGGTCCACGACTCGGTCTGGAAGCCGGCGCCGAACTGCCAGCCGGTCTTGCCGGACTTGAGATCCTGGACGCTCGACGCATTGGTGTAGTTGAAACCAGCCTTGACGATGACGCCCTGGGCGTTGGCGGCCACGCTTCCGAGAAGGAGCAGGCTTACCAAAAGGAATGCGATCTTCTTCATATCAGTAGTTTTTAGAGTAATTCTTCGATTTTCCGCTCGATTTCGGCCTGCGGGACGGCGCCGACCGACTTGCCGACCAGTTCACCGCCCTTGAAGAAGAGCAGGGTCGGAATGTTGCGGATGCCGAATTGCATGGGGATGTCGGTGCTCTCGTCGACGTTGCACTTGACAACGTTGACGCGGCCGGCGTATTTCTCGGCCATCTTGTCGATGATCGGAGAAATCATGCGGCAGGGGCCGCACCAGGTGGCCCAGAAATCCACGACGACGGGGAGTTCGCCTTGTTTGACGATCTCCTCAAAATTGGAATCGGTTAAAGCTTGTGCCATATCATTCAGTTTATTTTTGATAATTCTGGGATAAAGATAACGATTTTTTTCGAGATTAGACGCATCGTTCGATGTTCCAGACAAACGCCCGCACGCCGACCGACTTGTTGCGGGCGTCGAGCTTGCGGACCGTCAGCAGCAGTTCGTCCACTTTCTCGTCGGGGACCACCGTGATTACGGCCGAGTTCATCTCGGGCCAGGTGTGGGTGCCCCGTCGCGGCTCGCCGTCGACGGAACCCTGTCCCTGCACTTGTTCAAAGAAAGTGAATCCGCGGATTTCAAGCGCCTCCAGCATATACTCCACCCGGGAAGTGAAGGCCTGGTTGAATACGATCATGACACTTTTCATCTTGCTTCCTCCTGATCAGGGTTCAATTGCATGAAGATAAATTCCTTGCGACGCTTCTCTTCCTTGTTGCGCTCGCCGCTGCGGGAAATCAGGCCATAGACCACCGGCACGATAATGAGCGTGATGAAGGTCGAAACCAGCAGGCCGCCGATCACCACGATGCCGAGAGGATGCCACATCTCGGAACCCTCGCCGCGGCTCAAGGCCATCGGGAGCATGCCGAGCAACGTCGTGAAGGCCGTCATCAGCACCGGACGCAGACGCGAAGCACCCGCCAGGGCAATC
>JAFZAF010000036.1 GCA_017548335.1 Bacteroidales bacterium
CCGTCATGCCCGGCTTGACCGGGCATCTCTCCACGATCTTCACGACAAACAAAGCCAGCTGAAATCCCAGAACCAGAAACACCAGCGCCACCATCCCCGACGCCGCACCCTTCGATAAGGGTTCCTTCCCTACTTTCCGTTTCATACACGTTTCCTCCCACAACAAAGTGTACAAAGATACGCACGAATTCCCCGATCCGTTCCTTTTTTTGTTATCTTTGTTCATATACATCCTCAAGCCATGACAATCCGTCGCCTGCTCTGCTGCCTGTTCCTGCTGGCAACCAGCCATACCCTTTTTGCCCAAGAAGATGCATCGTTCCCCCTCCCGGACGGAACTACGCTCCAGATCCGTTTTTACGCCGACAACATCGTCCGGATCTTCCATGATCCTTCCGGCGGCCCGATACGCGATCCGGAAGCCATCCCGCCGGCCATCATCCTGGCAGACGGGGCCGACCGGCATCCCGCATCCGTCAAGGTCACCGACCATTCCGCGGCTACCGGCCGGATACGGGTCGCCGTCAAGGACGGACGGCTCGAGATCTTCGACGGCAGCCGCTCCATTCTCCGCCAAACCGGGGCTATCCGCCACACGGACGACACCACTGAAATCCGCTTCTTGGGCCAAGCCGGCGCCCGCTATTATGGCGGAGGAACGCAGAACGGCCGCTTCTCGCATGGCGGCAAGACCATCGCCATCGAAAACCAGAACAGCTGGACCGACGGCGGCGTGGCCTCCCCCGCCCCCTGGTTCTGGACGACAGCCGGCTACGGCATACTCTGGCACACCTTTTCCCGGGGACGCTACACCTTCGGGGACGAAGTCGTCCTTCTGCATGAAACACCCCTGCTCGATCTCTTTGTCATGGTCGACGCCGCCCCGGTCGCCTTGCTGCGGGATTATTATCAGTTGACCGGTGCCCCTGTGCTCCTGCCCAAATTCGGCTTCTATGAAGGACACCTGAACGCCTACAACCGGGACTACTGGAAAGAAACCTCCGAGCCGGGTAAAGGCGTGCCCTTTGAGGACGGCAAACGCTATGTGGAGAGCCAAAAAGACAACGGTGGCATCCGCGAGTCGCTCAACGGGGAACTGCCCGGCAACTACCTGTTCTCAGCCCGGGCTGTCGTGGACCGCTACGCGGCCGCAGACCTGCCGCTGGGCTGGATCCTGCCCAACGACGGATACGGAGCGGGATACGGCCAGGCGGCCACACTCGACGGCAATATCGAGAACCTCAAATCGTTCGGCGACTATGCCCGTTCGAAAGGCGTGGAAATCGGCCTTTGGACCCAGTCGGACCTCCATCCGGTGGATTCCCTGCCGCCCCTGCTCCAACGGGATATTGAAAAAGAAGTGGGCGTGGCCGGCGTCCGGGTCCTCAAGACCGATGTGGCCTGGGTGGGCGACGGTTACAGTTTCGGTCTGAACGGCATCGCCGACGCGGCTGCTATCATGGAACCCCACGCCCGTCCTTTCATCATCACGCTCGACGGCTGGGCCGGCACACAGCGCTACGCCGGCATCTGGACCGGCGACCAGACCGGCGGCCAGTGGGAATATATCCGCTTCCACATCCCGACCTATATCGGGACCGGCCTGTCGGGCCAGCCGAACGTAGGCTCCGACATGGACGGCATTTTCGGCGGACGGAACGAAGCTGTGAACATCCGCGATTTCCAATGGAAGACCTTCACGCCCCTGCAACTCAATATGGACGGCTGGGGATCCAACGAAAAGTATCCCACGGCCCTGGGTGCGCGTGCCTCGGACATCAACCGGAAATACCTGAAACTGAAATCCGAACTGATGCCCTACACCTACTCCATCGCCAGGGAAGCTGTGGACGGCCTGCCGATGGTTCGCGCCGTTTCGCTGGCCTATCCCGATGCCGACGACTTCCTGACCCGCTACGAGTTCCTGTACGGACCGTGGTTCCTCGTGGCGCCGGTCTATCGGGAAACGGCGCCCGATGCCGACGGCAACGATGTCCGCGACAACATCTGGCTGCCGGAAGGAGAATGGATCGACTTCTTTACGGAGAGATTGTACACGGGTGGCGTCATCCTGAATCACTTCGACGCCCCGCTCGACAAGTTGCCCGTATTCGTACGCCGGGGCGCCATCCTCCCGATGACGACACCGCATAACAATCCTTCCCAGCAAGATCTTTCCCGCCGCATCTACGCCGTATATCCGCTGGGCAGGACGGCCTTTACCGAATACGATGATGACGGAAGGACCACGGCCTGGCAACGTGGAGAATGCGCCACCACGCAGATCCGTTGTAAGCAGCGCGGGGGACGCGTTATCGTGACCGTGCACCCTACAACAGGTACGTTCGAAGGGATGGTGAACCGGCGTTCTACCGAAATCCGTATCCATACGGCGAAAGCGCCGCGCAAGGTAATAGCTACCGTGAACGGGGAGCGCGTGGAAGCCACGACGGCCTATGCCGACGGCGTCCTGACCGTCCTTTTCCCCGAAACCGATATCACGGCAAGTACCCTCCAAGTGAAGATGAAAGGTTTCGATCCGGGCAAGCCGGTGCTGGTACCGGCCCGGAAACTGTCCGGTCATTCCTCCCGTCCCGAAGCCGTGACAACGGCCACTTCCGTAGAACTGATCTGGGATTCCCCGGCACCGGAAGGCTCCTGGCGCGAAATCGCATTTGCCGGCAACACGTACACGCATCTTTGTGGAACGCGCTTCACCTTCGAAGACTTGCAGCCCGATACTGACTACACGTTCCACTTCCATGACCGCGACGGACAGTGGGACACACTCACCCTCCATACCCAGCGCGACCCGTATGAAAACGCCATCAAAGGCATCCAGGCCCGCTGCTCCGCACCTTCCCAGCCGCACCAGGAAATCGAAAACCTCTTCGACGGCTCCATCGAGACCGAAATATGGCATACGGATTGGGGCAAGGAGGCCGTCCCGTTTGACATCGAGGCCGACCTGGGCGCCGTCTTCAAACTGGATAAAATGGAATACGCACCCCGCTCCGATGCCGGCAACGGCACCCTGTACCGGGGTTCCGTCTCAACCTCCCTGGACGGAAAAGCCTGGAGCGAACCCATGGACTTCCAGTGGGAACGCGACCCACAGCCCAAGGTCCTCCTCTTCAACGGGAAAGAAGCCCAGTTCGTCCGGCTCCATGTTGACGCCGGCATCCGGCGTTTCGGCTCCGGACGCGAGCTCTTTATCTTCAAAATACCGGGAACCGACGGTTACAAACGCGGCGTATTCAATGAGAAGGGAGAAGCCGTGGAGAAAATGGATTAATCCTTTTCCGGTTTTGCGGACAGCCCGCGGACGACCAGCACGATCTCGCCTTTGGGCGGGGTCGTGCTGAAGTATTCGTACAGCTCCTGCAACGTGCCCCGGTGGGTTGTATCATGGAGTTTAGAGATCTCGCGGGAAACCGAAGCGGGACGGTCGGGGCCGAAAGTTTCGACGAACTGGCCGAGGGTCTTCAACAGCCGGAACGGGGACTCGTAGAAGATCATCGTCCGCGTCTCGGAAGCGAGTTCCGCCATCTTGGTTTGGCGGCCTTTCTTGACCGGAAGGAATCCTTCGAAGCAGAAGCGGTCACAGGGAAAGCCCGAATTGACAAGCGCGGGAACAAAAGCCGTGGCCCCGGGCAGGGTCTCAACTTCTATTCCTGCCTCTACGCAAGTTCGAACCAGAAGGAATCCCGGATCGGAAATCCCGGGCGTGCCAGCGTCGCTGATCAGGGCGACGGTCTGGCCGGCCAGGATCCGCTCTTTGACACTTTCGACCTTCGAGTGTTCGTTGAACTTATGGTGCGATTCCAGCCGGGCGGAAATCTCATAATGCTTGAGCAACACCGAACTGGTACGGGTATCTTCGGCCAGGACGAGATCGGCTTCGCGCAGGACGCGCAGCGCCCGGAGGGTGATGTCTTCCAGATTGCCGATCGGCGTGGGAACGATATAGAGTTTCGACATATTTTTCGTACCTTTGTGACAAAGGTAGACAAAAATGTTCATAGAGAATGCAAAAAATCCCGGCTGGATCGAGGTGATCTGCGGGTCGATGTTTTCCGGCAAGACAGAAGAACTCATCCGCCGCCTCACACGGGCGAAAATCGCCAACCAGCGCGTCGAAATCTTCAAGCCGAAAATCGATACCCGCTACTCCGAGGAATCGGTCGTGTCGCACCAGGGCAACTCGATCCTCTCCACACCGGTCGATTCCGCCCGGATGATCCTGGAAAAGGCAGAAGGCGTCGATGTCGTGGGCATCGACGAGGCGCAGTTCTTCGACGAAGCCATCGTCGACGTAGCCCGGCAACTCGCCGAACGCGGCGTCCGCGTCATCGCGGCCGGGCTCGATATGGACTATCTCGGCAAGCCGTTCGGCCCGATGCCGGCCCTGATGGCCACGGCCGAATACGTCACCAAGGTCCACGCCATCTGCGTCCGCTGCGGCGACCTCGCCCACCACTCCCATCGCCTCTCGAAGAGCGACCGGCTCGTGGAACTCGGTGAAAAAGATATTTACGAACCCGTCTGCCGCCACTGTTTCAAGAAGTTACGAGAACAGGACATCCAGTCCGGAACCTTATTTGAAAAATAAATTTGGCAGTTCCGAAAAAAACCTCTACTTTTGCAGTCCAATACACCGCGGAGTAGAGCAGTCGGTAGCTCGTCGGGCTCATAACCCGGAGGTCGGAGGTTCGAGTCCTCCCTCCGCTACTAAACGAGACAAGTCGCAAGATTTGTCTCTTTTTTGTTTCAGGGATATCTCGGCCTAACCCGAAATTCGGAAGCCCCAAAGAACATCGTTATAGGGCGCTTCTAGCGGGATCGGCGGGGCGTCCGAGGTCAAAATGGCTCAGAAGCCCTGTCAATACGCCTTCTGCGCTCTATAGGGCATATCATCGGGGCTTCCGAATTCCGGGTTGGCCCGTAAAATTGGATAACTTCTCAAGTACACTTATCTTTATACCGAAAAAAATGGATTGGGATTGGGAGCAGCCCTTCGAGAATCGTTATGAAACGCTTTTTCAAGATATTCATGCCACTTGTGGCCATCGTCCTATTATCCCTGCTGGAAAAAGTACAACCAGTTATTCCATGGGATTATTTCGGGGAAACTTACTGAAAGTCGATGCGCTTTGAAAAAAGGTTTCAAGACTTGCCAGCATTGCCCAGAAGCGGCAGGAACGAGATGCTGTCTTGGGTGCCTGAGGGGGAAACGACTTCGAAACGAGTTTCTGAGGAACCCATCTCCAGACCTTCGAATTTCCAGATGACACCGGAAATCTCGCCTGAGCTTCTCAGGGTTTTGACTGGCACACCGTCGCGGAGCAGGGTCAGGGACGGAGCGTTGGAATAGACAGTCAGGGTGAAGGATGAGCCCGCGGGGCGACGGTTAAGCCGTCGGCCGGTGATATAGACAGTTTCAACGTCTTTGTTCCACCAGGACTTGTAGAGGTAGAATACGTCTTTCTTCGTTATCCGGTCGCGGGTGACGAGACCTTTGTCGTTGGTGTACAGCCGGGCGGGATTCTCCACGAAGTTCACGCCGTCATCCGAATCCAGGAACCCTTCTTTGCGGTCGGCGACTGCAAAATCGAACAAGATCCACAGGGAGGTGAAATTGAGCCAGGGCATTGCGCAGATCTGCTGCACGTGCGACTCGTGGGAACGGTTGCCGTACTCCTCCATATGACGGCGGTCATCCGAATACCGGCGGATGTCCTCCTCTTTCCAGGTGTGGCAGAAAGGATTGATTCCAACACCGTATTCAGACAGGTTCGTGACTCCCATATGATGATGGATCCACTCCATCGACGGGGTAAGCCCGTCAAAGCGGTTGTATTCGAAGTACCAGCCGTGATAGCGGTTCTCGGAGTAATAGTCGGACCGGAGTTCCGTGTAGAAATCCCGTGCGAAGACACTGTCGTCCGTGAGGCCCACCACGCGAGTGGAATCCAACTGTTTGGCATAGTCGAAAAGCCTGGCCGTTTCGTCTACCACGCGACGGGCATCAAGCGGCCCCTGGCAGGCATCCGTATTGCCCCAGCTGTCCAGTTCGTTCCACATTCCCCAGAAGATGATGGAGGGGTGGTTGTACAGGCTGGTGATCATCTCCCGCATCTGGCTATGGATATTGTCGAAATAGGCCTGAGTCGCCCGCGTGCCGCAGATGTTGACCCAGGGGATTTCCGTCTGGACCACGATGCCCATCCGGTCGCAGATGCGGAAAACATAGTCATTGTGAGGATAGTGCGCCAGCCGGAGGAAATTGCAGCCGAGCTCCCGTACGATGGCATAATCCCGCTCGAAGTCTTCTTCCGTGAGCGCCGAGGCTTTCCCTTCCATATCCTGATGCATACTCACGCCGCGCAGCGGATAGGGCTTCCCGTTCAGGAAAAAGCCCTTATCCCTGTCCAGACGGAAAAAACGGAATCCAACTTCGCCGCTTGCCGCATCCTTCCCCACTTTCAGTTCGACAGTATACAGATACGGATCCTTCACTCCGTTCCACAGATGCGGACGCTTCAACTTGATTTCGGCAGAAAAAGGAAGCGATCCCCCGGCAGGAACGGTTACACGCCGGCGCTGTTTCCAGACCTTCCTGCCTTTCGCATCCCGGAGCACCAGACGGACAGAGACATTTGTCGCCGATTGCCCGCTGTTCACCAGCTGCGCCTCAACCTGTGCACAGGCCTGCGCTTCGGAAACAGCCGACTGTACCAGGTGGAAACGACCGGGACCATAGGCAACCGGGCAAAAATACACTCCCTCGAATTCCAGCAGGGATACCGGATTGTGCAGTCCATTGTTCTTGTTGAAATCGGACGAGACGGGAATCATCTCCAGGTCCACGCTGTTGTCACACACCACTTCCACCAGATTCCCGCCAGGCCGGACGAAGCCTTTCAGGGGAATGACAAAGGGCGTATATCCCCCTTTGTGGGCAAAGGCAAGGCTGTCGTTCACATAGATGCGGGCGGCCTGCGCAGCTCCTTCAAAAAGGAGGAATGACGACTTTGACGGATCCGGTGAGATGTAGCAGCGATAACGGGTCTGACCACGGTAATAAGACGCCGAGCGTCCGTCGACAGCGTTGCAGCTGTGCGGAACGGAAACTTCTTCCCACTGAATGCCGTCACGTGAGAATTGCCATTGCTCCAATCGGGTGGTCCTGGCCTGCAACGATGATGAAAGAAGAAAGGTCAAAAGGAAGAATGAAAGGGATGCGTATGTTTTCATATTGTCAAATTTAGTTATTCCCTTACAAAAAAGCAAAGCAATCCCGTCTTGGCGCGAAAGCGAAAAGATTCGTATATTTGCAGTATGTCCAACAATAAACATCGCCTGTTTGCCCTGGTGACAGCCCTGCTGGCCTGTTTCGCCATACCCGGCTGTATCCTGGAAGACGACCCGGTCGATCCGGTTCCGCCGGAGCCGGAGCCGGTGGAGATTGTGTTTGAATCGGCGAAAGATGCCGTTCTGCATATGGGCGCCGGATGGAATCTGGGCAATACGCTGGACAGCAACAGCGGAAGCCTGGACAATATGTGGATCGAGGCCTGGTCCGCGCGGACTCCGAAAGACTACGAGACCGCCTGGGGCCAGCCGCAGGCCACGCGGGAACTGATTCATATGTTCAAAGACGCCGGATTCGGGGCGATCCGGGTCCCGGTCACCTGGTATCCGCACATGGGTACGATCACCCTCTACGACACCACGAAATGGGACCCGGCCACCTGGGCCGGAACCGAAGTGGACAAGGCTTGGATGACCCGCGTCAAAGAGGTCGTCGACTATGTCATCGATGAAGGGATGTACTGCATCCTGAACGTCCACCACGACACCGGCGCATCGGACACGGCCTGGCTGGTGGCGTCAGACGATGACTTCGCGGCGGCCCAAACACGCTATCAAGCCCTTTGGACACAAATCGCGACGACGTTCAAGGACTACGGCGAAAAACTGCTCTTCGAGTCGTACAACGAGATGCTGGATCCGTACGATTCCTGGTGCTTTGCCTCTTTCGCAACGCCTGAGCGCTATAATGCCACCGTGGCGGCCTCGGCTTACAGCGGCATCAACAAATACGCGAAGCTCTTTGTCGAAACTGTCCGTGGAACGGGCGGCAACAATGCCAACCGGAACCTGATCATCAATACCTACGGGGCCTGCAGCGGAGACGGTACCTGGAACACGCATCTGAAAGAGCCTCTGCAGCAGCTTCAGCTCCCTGAAGCGCCCGGACATATTGCCGTCCAGATACACAGTTATTGGGAGGCAGAAAAATTCGCTTCCCAGAAAGCGGACATCGACCGCCTGTTTACCAACATCAACACGCACCTGCAGCGCAGGCTGGGCGTGCCCGTCATCATCGGCGAATGGGGCGGCGGAACGTCCAACGACAACGCCAATGTCCAGTTCGCCGCCTACTTTTCCGCAAAAGCCAAAGAAAACAATGTAGCGGCCTTTTATTGGATGGGCCTCTCCGACGGAAAAGACCGTGCAACGCCCCAATGGACGATGCCCAAGACAAAAGCCGCTATCATAAAAGCATACAGCCCGGATTAACCGGGCTGTACGCGACCGTCTCCCCTATTTTGCGTAGAGATTCAGGAAGGTCTCGCAGAGTTCCTGCTTGCCGGATGCCGCCACGGGCTCACCGGCCTTCTTGGCGTATTCGTACAAGTCTTCCAGCGTGGCCTTGCCTTCTTCGAACTGTTTGCCCAAACCACTGTCGAACGAAGCGTAGCGTTCCTTGACCATCTGGCAGAGCGGGCTCTCCTCCAGCACGGCAGCTGCATTGAGCAGGGCGTGGGCCATGGCATCCATTGCGCTGATGTGGGCGATGAAGATGTCTTCCGGATCGGTGGAAGAGCGGCGCAGCTTGGCGTCGAAGTTCGTACCGCCGTTGCCGAAACCGCCATTCAGCAGAATCTGCATCATGGCCTGGGTAAGGTCATAGGCGTCGACCGGGAACTGGTCGGTATCCCAACCGTTCTGGGCGTCGCCGCGGTTGGCGTCGATCGAGCCCAGGAAACCGTTCTCGCGGGCCACGGTGAGCTCATGCTCGAAGGTGTGGCCGGCCAGCGTGGCGTGGTTCACCTCGATGTTCACCTTGAAGTCCTTTTCCAGCCCGTTGGCGCGCAGGAAGCCGATGACGGTCTCCGTATCCACGTCGTACTGGTGCTTGGTGGGTTCCATCGGCTTGGGCTCGATGAGGAAGGTTCCCTTGAAGCCCTTGGCACGGGCATAGTCGCGGGCGGCGGTGAGGAGCTTCGCCAGGTGATCTTTCTCCCGCTGCATCTGGGTGTTCAGAAGGGTGTAATAGCCTTCGCGACCACCCCAGAACACATAGTTGGTACCGCCCAGCTTGATGGTCGCATCGAGCGCGTTCTTGATCTGGACAGCAGCGCGGGCCACGATGTCGAACTGCGGATTGGTTCCGGCACCGTTCATGTAGCGTTTGTGGCCAAACACATTGGCCGTACCCCACAGGTTCTTGATGCCGGTTTCCTTCATCTTTTCGAGCAGGTAGTCCGTGATGTCCTTCATCCGGGCTTCGTATTCGGCGATGTCATCGGTGTCCTCGACCAGGTCAATGTCGTGGAAGCAGAAGTATTCGATGCCCAGTTTCTGCATGAGCTCGAAGCCGGCGTCGGCCTTGGCGCGGGCGCGGCAGTAAGGGCATTCGCCCTTGTCCCATTCATAGCTGCGGGTCTGTCCGCCGAACGGGTCGCCGGACGCCTGGCCCAGGGTATGCCACCAGGCCATGGCGAATTTGAACCAGTCCTTCATGGGCTTGCCCATCACCACGCGGGAAGCGTCATAATAATGGAAAGCGAGGGGATTCTTGCTTTCAATACCCTCAAAGGGGATTTTTCCAATTGTAGGGAAGTATTCTTTTGCCATATAATGATGAAATTAAGTGTTTATTCAGCGGGAAATGATCATTTGAACAGCAGCGGGGCCATCTCATAGAGGCTGCGGCGCCAGGTGAGGAATTCGTGGGCCGTTCCTTCGGATATGTAGCCCACGGCATTGTATCCGGCCGCCTTCAGGGCATCGACACTCTTGTTGATCCCGTCCGGAAATTCCTTCGAGCCGCAACTTTCAAAGATGAGCCGCACCTGCGAAGGATCACCGATTTCCTCGGGCGCATAGATACCGCCGCTCAGAAGTCCCCAATACCCGAAAACCTCCGGGCGCCGGAGCGTAATGAGATGCGTTTCCATACCACCCATCGACAAACCCGCCATGGCACGGGACCATTTTTCAGGTTTGGTGAGGAAGTTGGCGTCGATGAAGGGAACCAGTTCATCCACCAGCAGCGTCTCGAATTCCTTGGCGGTGAACTGGCCGAGCTTTCCGAACTGGATGTCGTTGGTCAACCCGTAGGCCATCACCACGATGAACGGGCTGATCTTTCCGTCGGCGATCAGGTTGTCCATGATGAGGCCGGCGTGGCCCTGGCGCGACCAGCTGGTTTCGTTCTCACCCCAGCCGTGCTGCAGGTACAGGACGGGAAAACGCTCCTGCTTGCCCTTCACAAGCTGTCCATAGGTAGGCGGCAGATAGACCATGGCCGTCTGCATCTTTCCGAGGCTGGGCGAGTAGTATAGCACTTCCTGGACAACGCCGTGAGGGATGTCGGAACGAAGCGCATAAAAGTCGCGGTCGTGGGCGGGAATCTCAATACCGCTTTCCCACCGGCAGGAACCAAAGTAATTGTGGGTGCCGGGGTCGTTGACACGGCCGCCATCGACCGTGAGATGATAATAATGGAAGCCTTCGTCCTCAGGCCACTCGGTCGTACCGATCCAGGCGCCGTCCTTGTCTTTGCGAAGAACAGTTCCTCCGCGACGCCCCAGACTCACGATCACCGACTTGGCGTCGGGGGCAACGACGCGGACGCGGGCATAGCCTTCGGAGTTCACCATGGGATACTGCTGCCCAGGCTGGTTCTTTTCACTGGGGACGAAGTCCTCAATCGGCGTATGGGCATCATGCACCGGGTCGAATTCCTTGACGATGGTATAGGCCCGCTTGGGCTTGTAGTTTTCGTCGAACAACAGCGGATGGTTGTTCACGCCCAGCCAGGAGTCACGGTCGCTCAGGTTCCAGAAGGTGACGTTGTCGATGACATCGGCGTGCTTGCGGAAAACCTTGAAGAGCCGGTTGTACTGGTCCTCCTGCAGGAGGGAGATGTAAGAGGGCACCGGCTGGGCCTCGCCGCGGCTGAAACGCAACTGGCCGCCCATTTCCGTATTGATGCGGACATCCAGTTCGGTGATGTGGATATGTTTCACCAACTCGCTGTACTTGACGATGGCTGCGTCAATATCCTCTTCGGAAGGGCCGTAGATGTTGTAATGCCCCTGCATGCCAATCCCGGAAACAGGAACGCCGGCCTCTTGCATCTTCTTGACCATATTGTAGATACGGTCGCGTTTGCCCGGGTCGGCCGCATTGTAGTCATTGTAGAACAGCAGGGCGTCGGGATCGGCCTCATGGGCAAACTCGAATGCCTTGGCGATGAACTCATCACCGCAAAGCTGGTAGAGGCGGCTGTTCCGGTAGGGATCGGGCACCTGGCCAGGGAATGCGAAAGCCTGGTCGGCGATGGCTTCGTTCACCACGTCCCAGCAGTATACGACGTCTTTGTAGCGGGTCACCACGGCATGGATGTGTTCCCGCAAGCGCTGATAGAACACCTCTTTCTTGACGGGACGACCTTTCTTGTCGGTGAACATCCAATCACAGAACTGCGAGTGCCAGCAGAGGCAGTGGCCGCGGAGCCGGATGCCGTTCTGGCGGCAGAAGTCGGCGACGCGGTCGGCAGCCTCCCAGTTCCAGACGCCTTCGGCCGGGTGGATTTCCCCGGGTTTCATGACATTTTCTGCCGTGACGCTGTTGAATTCCTGCGTGATGAGCGCCATCTGTTCAGGTACCGTGACATTGAAGCCATTGACGGCCACGCCGATCGTGAAGTAATCCTGGTAGGCTTCTTTCAGCCCTTGTGCCCGGGCACCGGCAATCCCGGCCAGCGCGAGCAGCAATCCTGTTATCAATCTCTTCATCATCCATTCATTATTTTAGATTCAATATTCCTTCCTTTGTCTGAGTTATTGGCTGCAGGGTCCCATCCGCATTGTAATGGAGCTCGTCGACACAGACGCTCCGCCGTCCCGTGGCCGGTCCGTAGCCTTCCAGGGAAAGGGTGGCGTTGTGGTAGAACAGATAACTGCGTCCTTTATAGTCGATGACGCCAGGATGGATGGTGAAACTGTCTTCGGCGGATCCGGTAAGTTCCCCTTTGAACTCCCAGGGACCGTCCAGTGAGGGCGCCATTGCATAGGAGATGGTCTCCATTCCCTGTCCCATGGAAGCGTAGACATTGTAATACTGTCCGTCACGCTTGTAGAGCCAGGGACCTTCCACATAGTTTTTCATGGGCAGGGTTTGGATTTCCCCGGCCAATTCCACCATGTTCTTCTTGAGCGGAGCCAGGAAACAGGTTCCGTTGCCCCAGCAGAGCCAGGGCGTGCCGTCGTCGTCAATCATGACGGTGGGATCGAAGTCGTTCCACCAGCCGAGGGGGCCGTTGGGCGTCATTTCATCCAAAATGAGCGCCTTGCCGATGGCATCCTTATAAGGGCCTTCCGGACGGTCCGCCACGGCTACGCCGATGGCCTTGCAGTCCGGAACTCCGCTCTGGCAGGAAACATAGAAATAATACTTTCCATCCACCTCGATGCACTGGGAAGCCCAGGCCTCGCCTACAGCCCAGCTGAAATCGGTGGGTTTCATCACCACCCCGTGATCCTTCCAGGTCTTCATGTCGTCCGTGGAGAAGCATAGCCACTCGGTGATGTTGAAGCCGTATTTTCCTTCATAACCGGGCTTGTCGTCGAACTGCTCGTCGTGCCCGCAGAACAGGTACAGGCGGCCGTCTGAGGCCACCATCGGCGCCGGATCGGCCGTGTAGCAAGTCCGCACCAACGGATTGCCCTCGTAGACAAACGTGTTTGCCTTCGGCGAACAGGCCACAGCCAGGAAAGACAGGAAAATGAGTGCCTTTTTCATATGCAATATCAATGAAGTTTCAAGTCCCACTTGCAATTATCGCTACTGAAGTCAAAGCGGCCCAGCCCCGGCGTACTGTCTGCCACCGAAACCAGACACAGCGCTTCGTCATTCCCGGCGTCACCCTTGGCTTTGACCGGGGGTTGACCGGGAATCTCCTTGGGCATGATGCGATAGGTACCGTCTGTAAGCTGGTCGATCCGCCACAGTTCCCGGGACGCTCCGGTAAACGCCGGAACCGTCTCCAAACGGGCGCCTTCTGCCGCTGCGAGAGCCCGGCCGGTGCCTTCGATGACAATCTTGTAATACGGTCCTCCCAGATAGCCACCCGCATCAGGAACAGCCTCGATGGTCCATTTCTGATGAGGACGGGCCATGTAGTCGGCCATGCGGACGGGAATGGTGCCCTTCGGCCATCCATCGGCCACATCCGCCAGTTTCTGGCCTTCCAGCACCATCAAGGGTTCTCCTTGCTTAATTTGCCAGAAAGGCTTCCCTCCTTGGGCCCGCACAAAATCAACCGCGAGTTCCAGGGAATAGCCGCGGCGGCGGGAGAGAATCTTGTAATTGCCGTCCGCGACGAGTTCGCCGGCTTCCGGCCAGCCGTCTCGCCAAAGGAGGGGACGGATGGCCAGGACGCTGAAACCGCTCCGGTCCAGGTCGGCCTCAAAATGGAGGGACATCTTCTCCACGCCCTCTTCCACGACAAAACGGCCGAAGTGGCCTGCGCCGAAAAGGCGTTCCTGGGCTGCAATCACCATCTTTCCGCCACCGCGGAGCATGTCGCGCCCGATGTTGTCCAGGTACGGTCCCGTTACATTTCTGGAGCGGCCCACTACAATGTTATAGGTAGAATTGACACCGTCGCAGCAAGTGCCGTGCGTGGCCAGAAGGTAGTACCAGCCATCCCGGTAAATCAAGGCGGTGGCTTCGCAATCGATGGCAATGTCGACAGGCTGGTTCCCGGTTAAGCGCGCTCCTGTGACCGGATCCAGCTCAATCAGGCGGATAAAGCCGAAGTAAGTGCCGTATGTGCAGAAAAGTCTTCCGTCGGGACCCAGCAGGAAACTGACGTCTATGGCATCGCAGTCCTCGTCCTCCAGCGTGCGGGCCACCTCGACGGGCTCGGAATAGGCAAAGTCCGGAGCGTTCGGGTCCAGGGTCTTGTTCCACATGGTAAGGATAGTGCCGGCGTGAGGGCCGTTAAAACCACCGCCCGTAGAGCTGTAACCCACGAGATAGCGGTCCCCGATCTTGATGACATCCGGCGCGGCGCCCCGTCCAGGACGGACCGCACCATTTTCCCACACCCAGCCATCCGCCGATATCAGGCCGCCTCCGCCGGTCCCGAACGTGTAATACTTTCCGTCACATTCCGCAATAGTGGAAGGATCGTGAATATAGGGAGCTCCCACCTGGGCGATTGCGGGAAGGAAGGCCAGGGTCAGGAAACCAGCAAGAAGTATCTTTTTCATAACTTATTTCGTGGTGATGGTGTAATGGGTGACAGGTTTTCCCTCTGCGTCCAGGAAGCGGACGCAGAAGTCGCTCAGTCCCGGGCCGTTGATGACGGCTCCCCAGATGACGTTGCGGCCCTTTTTCAACGTGAGCCGCTCCGAGGCGCAGTCATCCACGACCATGCGGCGGTCGCCGTCCATGAGCACAACCTCTTTTCCGTTCACCCACCACATGGAGGCGCCGTTGGAACCAGTGGCAAGGCGGACATCTGGGATATCCGTCTCACAGTTGACCACGGTAGCCATCCAGTACAATTTGCCGTAACGGTCTTCGGAAAGGTTCGAGGCAAAGCGGAAAAGCTTCACGTTGAACAGTTTGCTGTCGAAAGCGTGCCAGCGCAGCGTCTTGTTTGCCCGGGCGCCGTCTTTCGGAAGGACGTCGGACAACTGGCCGGGGAAATAGTTCTGGCCCATCAATTCCCGAAGATAGGTTTCCGTGAAGTCATTGTTGGTGCGATGGGGCTTGCTGATGGGCTCCAGCAGCAGCCAGCGGCGCACGAAGCCGTCTTCATCGGGCCTGGCCGGACTGTCGCCGGCGGGAACCATGTATTTTTCCAGTGCCGTGGAGGAGTCGGAAAAGACCACAGGGCCGTCATCTCCGAAGGAAACCCAGTCCAGTTGCAGGTCAGCGCCTTCTTCCAGCGTGATCCGCAAGTCCTGAAGACCGGTTGTTGAAAGGGATGCGGGGAGGCAGACACTTTTCCAGGAGGTTGAAGCGGGAAGGTCAAACAAGCCCCCGGCCTCTCCCAGAGATACATAAACCGAACAGTCCCGGGAAGCGCGGTAGCGGAAAGTGAGGGTTTCGGGAGCTTCTTCGCCGAAATCTACACGATCATAGCGCACCCAGGCGCCGGGACGGGAAAGGCATACATACCAGCCGTCGAAA
This sequence comes from Bacteroidales bacterium, assembly GCA_017548335.1. Lineage (GTDB taxonomy): Bacteria > Bacteroidota > Bacteroidia > Bacteroidales > UBA932 > Cacconaster. Next base: position 15,505 of record JAFZAF010000036.1, read on the forward strand.
GGGCGCTGTTCATCCAGGAATTCAATATACGCGTCCAGATGGCCGAGTGCGCTGTACCGGTCAACCTGGATCAGGCTTCGGGCGGGCGTGATACCGACCCCGCGGAAAGTGGGAGTCACCGGAAGGATGGTTCCGTCCGGATTGAAAACCACCTTGTCGATGCGGACGGACCGGTTCTTGTCAAAGGCGGGCGAATAGTCGTTGTGATGGTAGAAAAGATACCACTCCCCTTTGTACTGGACAAGGGAATGGTGGTTGGTCCAGCATTCATTGGGCGACTGGGCCATGAGGATGCCCTTGAATTCGAAAGGCCCGAGGGGGTTGTCGCTCATGGCATAAGCCAGCGTCTCGGTCTTGTCCTGCACCCAGGGATACGTGAGATAAAAGCGTCCTTCCCGCTCGAAAATGAAAGGCCCCTCCTTGAAGCCCTGGGGAAGGTTTTCGTCCAAACGGACGGGGGCGCTTTCCAAGGCGGTCAGATCCTCTTTTACCCGTGCACCCTGCAAACCCATTCCTGACCAGTACAGGTAGGTGTTGCCATCAGAGGCCTGGAGAACGCAGGGATCGATGCCCCAAATTCCCGGAATGGGCTTTTCATACGCCCGGTACGGTCCCTCCGGCGCATCGGCCACGGCTACGCCGATGGCAAATCCGCGCCCTTCCCTGGGTGCATTGGGAAACACGAAATAGTACTTCCCGTCCTTTTCCACACAATCCGGCGCCCACATCGAGTAGCCGTCCGGTTTGCCCCAGGGGACATTCTCCTGGCTGAGGATGACACCGTGGTCGGTCCAGTCCATAAGGTCTTCCGAGGAAAAGACGTGATAATCGGCCATGCAGAACCACTTCCTTTCCGGTGCCACCGGGCTGATGATGTCATGCGATGCGAACAGCCAGACCTTGCCGCCGAAAACCCGGGCGGTGGGATCGGCCGTATACTGGTCCCGGATCACGGGATTCTGGGCGGAAAGACCGGCCGAGGCCAGAAAAGCAGCGAGCAGAATAAAAAAGATCGACTTCTTCATAAGTGCGGACATGTCCATTTCGGTATTACAAAATTACCTAATTATTCTCGCGCACGCGTATGGGGATGGCCCAATTGTTTTATGTTTTGTAACATACTTACGATTTTCGCAACATTTCGTGTTGAAACCGTTACATCGGGCCTGTTATTTTCAAAATTGATACGATTTGTATCATATTTACGAAGGATGTTACGATGTTTATAAGAGTTGTTTCCGCGTGCACCCTCACACACGTGAACCCTTGCTACCTTTGTATCAAAGAATTATGCTTATTCATAAACTAAAATTCAACTAATAAATTTAACCCAAAATGATGAAACGCGGAAAACTAATTCATTTGTTCGGACTTTGGGCGCTCCTGTTCCTTCTGCCCGGGCAAATTTTCGCTCAAAATCTGCGCGTGGAGGGCAAAGTCCTCGATGAAACAGGAGAAGGGTTGATCGGAGCCGGCGTGCTGATACAAGGCACCCGGACAGGTACCGTCACCGACATGAACGGTACCTTCGTCCTCCCTTCCGTTCCCCGGGGCGCCACGCTCGAGATTTCTTGTATCGGATACGTAACGCAGCTGGTTCAGGTCACCGGGGCGACGTTGACCATTGCCATGGAACTGGACTCGAAAACACTCGAGGAGTCCGTTGTCATCGCCTATGGCCAGCAAAAGAAGGTGACCATTACCGGTGCCGTATCCGCAGTCAGTGGTGAAGGCCTCACCAAGGCGCCCGTAGCCAACGTAGCAAACGCCCTGCAGGGTAATCTCCCCGGTGTTTCGGCCGTTCAGCCTTCCGGTATGCCGGGCGCCGATGATCCCGTCATCCGCATCCGTGGCGTCGGTTCGTTGAACAGTGCAGAACCGCTGGTCCTGGTGGACGGTGTTGAGCGTTCCTTCTCGCAGTTGGACGCCAATGAAATCGAGAGCATCTCGGTCCTCAAGGATGCCTCGGCCACGGCAGTATTCGGCGTGCGCGGCGCCAACGGCGTCATCCTGGTGACCACCAAACGTGGTACCGTGGGAAAAGCCTCGGTCACCGCGACAACCAACGCTTCCTTGCAGACCATCTCCAAGTTCGTCGACTTCGCGGATTCGTATACCTACGGCCAGATGTGGAACTATACCGCCATCACGGATGCGCTCCCCATGAGCCAGTGGCCCAGTTCTGTCACCATCAGCGATTACACACCGTACGCCAGCAGCGGCATCAAATTCAGCCAGGAAGTCATGGAGCATTTTCGTACGGGAGACATGCCCACCACCTTCCCGAGTACGGACTGGATCCATTATATCATGAAAGATACCGCCTGGCAGGAACAGGCCAACGTGAATGTCAACGGCGGTACGGAGAAAGTTCGCTATTTCGTCTCCGCCGGTTTCCTGAACCAGGACTCGTTGTTCAAAACTTTCTCCAACAACAAGAATGAAACGTTCACCTTCAAACGATTGAATTACCGCGCGAACCTGGACATCGACGTTTCCCGCTTCAGCCAGATTTCCATCACCCTGGGCGGTCGCATGCAGAACCGCAATACCATGGGCGGCGGTGAAGGATTCCTTTTCCGCTATCTGCAGGGAGCCACTCCGTATGCCGGCATCGGTATCGATGCGGAGGGCCGCCACATCATCGCAGACCAGAACCTGGTTGGCACTTACGACCGCGACGCGCTCTCCAACTATTACAACCTCGGTTATGTGAACGAGAGCACCAATGTCCTCAACTTCGACATCCAGTACAAGCTCGACATGAGCTTCATTACCAAAGGCCTGGATTTCAAGGTAAAAGCCTCTTACAACTCCGACTACACCGCCCAGAAGAACCGCCAGAACGGTTTTGGTACGGGCGTAACCTACGTTGCAACCCTTACCCCCGAAGGGAAGGAGGTCCTCCGCAAGGAGAACATTACCTGGCCGATTCCTTATTATGAAGGCCGGTGGGGCAACCGCAACTGGTACGCGGAAGCCAGTTTCAACTACAACCGCAAGTTCGGCGAACACAATGTGGGCGCCCTGCTTCTGTACAACCAGAGCAAGACTTATTATCCGTGGGATTCGGACGGCAGTCTCTATCAGTCCATTCCGAAAGGCTATGTAGGTCTGGTCGGCCGTGTTACTTACGACTATGCCACCAAATACATGCTTGACTTCAACATCGGTTACAACGGATCGGAGAACTTCGCTCCCGGCAAGCGCTACGGCGTCTTCCCGTCCATTTCGGTGGGCTGGATTCCTTCCAGCGAGAAATGGTGGCATCCCGTCAGCGGCGTCATCAGTTACCTGAAACTCCGCGGTTCCTGGGGTCTGGTCGGTAACGACAACACGAACGGCGCCCGTTTCCTCTACCTCCCCGGTGCCTGGCAGTTCTTCACCGGTTCCATGACCGGAAACCCGCAGAACCGCGGCGCGAACTTCGGTACCAGCGGCAACTGGCTGCAGGGTGTCAAGGAACTTACCTCCGGCAACCCCAACGTCACCTGGGAAACGGCCAGCAAGGTCAACATTGGTTTGGACGCCACTTTTTTTAAACGCCTCCACGCTTATGTGGACTTCTTCTGGGAAGACCGTCAGCACATTCTCGTGTCGAACGAATCCACGCTGCCTGCGGTCACTTCCCTGCCCGCCAGCTATGTGAACGAAGGCCGCGTCAAAAACCATGGCTACGAAATCACCTTGAACTGGGAAGACAAGCACGGCGATTTCTATTATTCCATCTCTCCCAGCTTCTCCTTCGCCAGAAACGAGGTCGTGGAAATGCTGGAAGTAGAGCCCATGTACGATTATCTGAGACGCACGGGCCTTCCGGTTGGACAGCGCTTCGGCTACGACCTCTTCGAGTTCTATCAGGAAGGTACGGAGGCCCGCTATAAAGCCCAATATGGAACGGAAATGCCGGACCAGGGCATCGCGCTCAAATATGGCGACTGTGTCTTCGTCGACCTGAACGGCGACGGCGTCATCGACGCGAACGACCAGAAGCCGATGGGCTACACCGACAACCCGGAGATCACGTATTCCCTGAATACCTCGATCCACTGGAAGAACCTGGATTTCTCCATGCTGTGGACAGGCGCGGACCATGTAAGCCGCACGCTGAACGGGTACTTCCGTGACCAGTTCGGTTCCACCAACACGTCGGCGCTTACGCAATGGGTGGCTGACAACTCCTGGACGGTTGACAACCCCGATGCCATCCTGCCTCGTATCTCCTTCACCAATCGCGTTCACAACAACCACGACTCCCAGGCGTGGATGATCAACTCCAGATATGTCCGCCTGAAGAACGTGGAAATCGGCTATACCATCAAGCAGCCCAAGAAAATGCAGTTCTTCAATTACATCCGGGTTTATCTGTCCGGACAGAATCTGCTGACATTCTCCAGGTTTGACGGAAACGACCCCGAAGCCCCTGGTTCCGGACTTGACTTCGGCGTGCGCTACCCGATGACGCGCGTCTTCAACATCGGTGCACAGCTTAACTTCTAATGCAGCTATGGATATGAAAAAGAAATTCTTCTATATACTGGTTCTTGGTATCTGCTCCGCCTTCGCTTTCTCCTGCGTAGACCCCTTTGCCGTGGGCGACGATTTCCTGGAGAAGGCTCCGGGCGTAGATGTCAATATCGATACGGTATTCACGCACGCAGAATACACCCGCAACTTCCTTTGGAGCGCTTACGGACAGCTTTACTGCACCTACACTTCCGGAAACATGATGAACGGTGCGCCGATCGACGTGCTCTCCGACTCCTATCATTGCTATGTTTCCTGGGGCGGACCCAAACAGAGCTACTACCCCGGCCTGCTGACAGAAAACGCACAGGATACGGAAGACGGCAACTTCCAGGGCAAATTCTCTTACTCTACGAAGGGAGGTCTTGACTCAGATGCCGGCGGCCGCGTCTCCATCTATGAGACCGTGCGCAAATGCTGGCAGCTGATTGAGAATATTGATCGGGTTCCGGACATGTCCGACAACGAAAAGAGCCGGATCCGTGGTGAAGCCTATACCATCATGGCCAGCCGCTATTACGATGCCTTCCGCAATTTCGGCGGCCTCTGCCTGGCCCGGAAAGCCTACGGCGTCGGCGAAAACTTCGAAGGCGGCCGCGCTACCGCAAAGGAGACCGTGGAATTCATCGACTCCCTGATTGTATGCGCCATCAACGAACCCGGTTTTATCTGGAACATCGACAACGCCGACATCGGCCAGTGGTCGGGACGTCTCACCCGAGCCTCCGCAAGAGCGCTTCGGGCAAAGGTGTGGATGTTCGCCGCATCCCCGCTGTTCAACGATTCCGAGCCTTACATGGAATATACGGCGGACAAGATCACCGAATTCACCAACATCGAGCATGTGTGGTTCGGCGGAAAGGATCCCAGCCTGTGGAACCGCTGCCTGGAGTATTGCAACGATTTCTTCCGGGACAACGAGCAGAACGGCAACTACTACCAGTTGATCCAGCCGGCCACGCAGGATGAAGCAGGCTATCGCATGGCCTACCGTAATGCATACCGGTATCGCAACAACGAGAGCCGCCACGAAAAGATCTTCGACGTGCATCCGACCCAGCTGATGTCCGATCAGGTAACCGACGGCGTGATCAGCAACCGGTGGGGCTGGGGATGGCCCGGCTTCGCGCTTGACTGCTATCGCCAGGGCGGCGCTGTACCGACCAACGAGCTGATGGAATGCTTCGGCATGCAGGACGGCCGCGTCTTCCCGTATGCGGATATCTATGGCGCAGGCAACAATCCCGACGGGATCGACATCTTCGCCAACCGCGACCCGCGTCTGTATGAGACCATGCTTGTTCCCCGGCAGTCGCTGCCGGCCGGAATGGACTATGCCGGTTATTCCTATGCCGACACCTGGGTAGGTGGCGCCATGTATTACGACCAGAACAATTTCGGAGATGCCTCGTCGGACGATGCGGCTTCAGGGTACAGGAAATTCAAATGGATGCTCGATTATACGAACGACCGGATGAACGATCAGTTCATCGGCGTGTCCTACATCCGTCTGGCTGAAATGTATCTCATCCGCGCGGAAGCCCTTGCAGAGACCGGCAATCTCGCCGCTGCCCTGGAAGACCTCCATGTCGTTCGCAGCCGCGTAGGCCTGGGCCGTCTGGAAACGATGAACCCGGAACTGAAACTGACGTCCAACAAAGAGAACCTCATCAATGAAATCCTTCGTGAGCGCAACTGCGAGATCGGCGCCGAGTGCGGCGACCGTCTTTATGACATGGTCCGCCGCAAGCGTCAGGATCTCTTTACCAAAACGCTGCATGAAATCAGGGTCTACCGCCTCGACGCTTCCGGCAACCGTATGACCGACGGAGACGTTCGCTGGGACCCTGCTACTCCCTGGCCCAAGTTTGAATACGAGAAACCGGAGATCGTCAACGGCGCCCGCCGCTGGTGGGAGCCGGGTTATTGGACAAACAAATGGTATCTGGACCCGGTTTCCCGCATAGAAGTCCAGAAAAAGTATGGACTTACTCAGAATCCTGGTTGGTAATCAAATGAAATATCCACAATTATGAAATTACGCAATATACTTCTTATATATTTGTTGGGGTTCTGCGCATTTCCTGTGGCCTCACATGCTCAAGTGCAGCTCAGTGACAAGAAGTCACAGAAGGTGGATTTGGGCTACGGAGTCGAGAGCTCGGAGTTTCTGACCACGGCGGCCAGCTATACCATTACCGCCGAAGAACTCAGCCGTACCTCAGCGATCAGTCTTGCTGATGCCCTCTATGGCAAACTGCTTGGCCTTACCGCTGTCCAGAACACCGGTTTCAAAGGCGAAGAAAACAGAGGCGCATCGTTCAATATCCGGGGCGTACAAACCACCGGTGAGACAGATATCCTCATCCTTGTTGACGGCCTGGAACGCCCCATCGACCGCCTTACGGTGGAAGAAGTGGAAAGCGTGACCGTTCTCAGGGACGCCGCAGCAGTGGCTCTGTACGGACACGAAGGCATCAACGGCGTGCTCCTGGTCAAGACCAAGCGCGGCCAGGCCGACAGCGGCTTCCACTTCAAGGCCGGTGCCTCGCATAAAATCCAGTTCGACCCGCAGATGGCCGATATGGTCAGCGCTTACGAGTATGCCCAGGCGTTGAACCTCGCCCGCATGAACGACGGAAACACTGCCGCCTACACAGAAGCTGAATTGCAGAAATTCAAGGATGGCAGCGATCCCTTCGTCTATCCCAATGTCAATTGGAAAGACGAAGTCTTCAAGAATACCGCGCACGAGACCGATGCCTATATCTCCATGTATGGCGGAGCGGACAAGGTCGAGTATTACACCATCCTGGACTATACTGATGCCCGCGGACTCTACAAGAATCCCGACCAGGGCGCCTGGAATTCCCAGCTCAAGTATTCCAAGGCGAATATCCGCACCAACGTGGATTTCCAGGTTACCAAGTCGACCCGGGTCAGAACGAATATCCTGGCCATCTTCATGGAAACCAACGGGGTTCCCTACCTGAGTTCCAACGACGCCTGGTGGCATCTGTACAAGGTGCCGGCACTGGCCTTCCCCATCAAGACCCAAGGGGGCGTATGGGGCGGCAGCCAAACCTACGGCGACTACAACCTGGTCGCCAAGGCGACGGGTACGGGCTACGCCAAGACCCATCAACGCCAGATCTGGGCGGACATGACCCTGGAGCAGGACCTGGACTTCATCCTCGACGGCCTGAAGTTCTATGTGGGTGGCTCCTATGACAATGCGTCCAACACCATCGAGAACCGCACGAAGGGTTACCAGTATGGCTGGAACTACTACACGGGCAACACCCTGTCGGAAGCCGTCATGGGTACGGTGGAAGACAAGCTGGTGTTCAACTATTCCGTCGATTCCCAGTGGCGTATCGGAACCGTTAAGACCGGTTTCAAATATGCCACCCGGTTCGGCAACGGCGACAATTTCGCCGCCAATGCAGGCTACAACATGAAGAGCGAGATCCGCGATGGCCAAAGCAACACCTGGTATCGCGCCAACTGGAACCTGGCGCTGCATTACGACCATGCCGAACAATTCGTTGCCGACCTGGTCCTTGCAGCCAACGGCTCCAACCGATCCTACCCGGCGAAATGGGCGTTCTCGCCGACGCTGGGTCTCGGATGGATCTTTGCCAACAATCCCACCGGTGCCCTGACGTACGGTAAACTCCGGTTGTCGGGCGGTATCCAGCATACCGACTATGTGCCCGCCAATGGGTTGTGGCTGGCCGCCTGGAACGCCTCACACGGCCAGTTCTGGTATGGCTCCAGCTTCAACGCCACCTGGGGTGCCTTCCTGGACCAGTTCCCGACCAGCGATTTCCGGCAGGAAGCCGCTTACAAGGCCAACTTCGGAACGGATCTGCGGATTGCGAACTGCCTGGACTTCACCGTAGACGCGTTCTACCAGCAAAGGCGCAACATTCTTGTCAGCGCTGGTTCGCTGAATTCGGCAGTCGTGGGCATTCAGTCTTCCTATGACGACAAGGGTTGCGTGGCCAGTTATGGCGTGGAAGCCGGCTTGCGCTTCGCGAAGACCTTTGCCAACGGCTTCAACCTGAATTTCGGCGGAAATGTGTCCGCCGTGAAGAGCCAGATTCTCGAATGGATCGAAAACCCTGCCTACCCGAACCTCTCGGTCATCGGCGGTCCTGCCGATGCCGCACGCGGACTCATCGCCCTCGGCTTCTTCCAGTCGCAGAACGAGATCGAAAGCAGTCCCCTGCAGGAATTCGGACAGGTCAAGGTGGGTGACATCAAATATAAGGATGTCAACGAAGACGGCGTCATCAATGAGAACGACTATGTGGCGATGGACTATGGCAGCGCCTTCCCTGCCCTGAACTATGGATTCAGCCTGGGAATGGAATACAAGGGGTTCGGCGTCAATGCTTCCTTCCAGGGGGCAACGGGCCAGATCAAGAACCTCCTGTATGTCGACGGTGTCTGGGGCGCGCTCTCGGACAACCGCAACCTGTCCCGGGAGTATTACGACAACTGCTTTGACGTTGCAGGCGCCAATGCTTTGTATCCGCGCCTTTCCACGACAAGCGTCGCCAACAATGCCCAGAATTCCACCATCTGGTACCGCAATGTGAACTGGTTCAAACTGCGTGATTGCGAAGTGTACTACAAGCTTCCCGCATCGCTGCTCCGTCCCATGAATCTCACAGGAGCCAAGGTCTTTGTCCAGGGACAGAACCTGCTGTCCTTCGGCAATATCCCGGCCATGGATGCTGAAAACCTCAACACAGGCTATCCCGTTATGAAAGCTGTGACTATGGGCCTTTCCTTTGTATTCTAATTCCAAAAAGATTGAATGATGAAACGACTCGATAAAATCTGCTTATTCCTTCTCGCCTGTGTCATTCCGGCCTCGTGTGCCGACCTCAACTACTCGGAGGTGAACACGCGTGACGAGGCATGGACTTACGAATACTTCGAGAATGGTATTAAAAACATGGTATTCGACGTTTACGCGCAGCTCTACAACAATGAGTTTGAATCCAACAGCGCTTACTTCCTCGCAGGAGCCACCGACGAGGCCCAGTATGCGCTCGAGACCGGTGCGGTAAACAACTATATCAATGGCGGCTGGAGTGCGGCCAACCCCTACTCCAACACCTGGAACAAGTCGTACAGGGCCATTGCCGAAGTCTGCATGTATCTGGAGAAGATCGATCAGGCGGATATCTCCGACTGGCAGTACAACTCCAGCTATCCCAACTGGGTCCAACAGATGGAACTGTTCCCGTATGAACTGCGTTTCCTCCGGGCCTACTTCTACTTCGAACTGCTCCGGACCTATGGCGACGTCCCCCTGGTAACGACCACGCTCACCAATGCGCAGGCCAACAGCATCCATCGTACGCCCGCCGATCAGATCGTGAAGTTCATCGTGGATGAACTGGATGCCATTGCGCCCTACCTGCCCGTTTCCTATACCACGGAAGTGGGCGCCGAGATCGGACGCGCCACCCGCATCGCAGCCTTCGCACTGAAAGCGAGGACCCTGCTCTATGCAGCTTCCCCGCTGTTCAATCCCTCGAACGACCGGACCAAATGGGAGAAGGCGGCTGAGGCTTGCAAGTTCATCCTCGACAATGCGGATATCTGGGGCCTGAAACTCAGTGCCTATGGTTCCCTCTGGGGCCACGATGCCTTCTTCAACCAGGAGCTGATTTTCGGTCTTGGACGAGGCGAAAGCAATTCCTTCGAGATGGCCAATTATCCGATCGGCATCGAAAACGGCGCTTCTGGCAACTGCCCTACCCAAAGTTTCGTAGACCAGTACGAATATCAGGATAACGGCCAGACTTTCGGCCAGCGCTATCCGGGCAGCATCGACCTGACCCAGGTTGATCCGTATGAGGGACTGGATCCGCGCTTCGCACTCACCGTCGTGAAAAACGGCGACCAGTGGCCGAGCAACGGTTCCCAGCAGAAGACCATGGAGACCTTCATCGGAGGTTTCAATGCCGCGCCCAAATACGGAGCCACGCCGACCAGCTATTATCTGCGCAAGTATGTCGACGGCTCCTGCGTCACGACGGCCGACAACCAGACCCGGCGCCGGCACACCTGGATCATTTTCCGCCTGGGCGAGTTCTATTTGGACTATGCCGAAGCTGTTTACCATGCTACGGGAAGTGCCAACGATGCCACGTACGGCCTGACGGCCAACGAAGCTGTCAACAAGTTGCGCAACCGCGCCGACATCCAGATGCCGAAATTTACCGAAGATGGCGAAGCATGGGTCGAACGTTATGAGCGCGAACGCCTTGTGGAACTTGCTTTTGAGAACCACCGCTTCTGGGATGTCCGCCGCTGGAAGAAAGGTCCCCAATATTTCAAGAACATCCAGGTGGCGACCATCAGCCGCTCGCTGGAGCTTTCCCGGACGACAGTGACCCGCCAGTGGGACGACAAGTACTACTTCTACCCGATCCCGCAGACTGAACTGAAGAAGAACTCCAACCTCACGCAAAATCAAGGATGGTAATTATGAAGAAGCTTTTTAACTATTTCGGCATATTGCTGACCGTTGCCCTGATGGGTACCTTTACGGCCTGTATTGAAAACATAGAAGCACCGGAAGACCTGGGCCTGGAAATCAAAGTGTTCTTCCCGACCAAGGTGGTCCCCGGCGTTCAAATGACCATCAACGGTTCCGGCTTTTCGGATGTCAAGGAAATCGTATTCCCCGACAATGTCAGCGTCACCCAGTTCGAGCTTGTCAGCAACGAGATGATCCGGGTTACTGCACCGTCTGGCTTCTCCGCCCAGGGAGGAAAATTGATCCTCCGCACGGCAGATGAGCAGGCGGAGTCCCGTTTACCCTTGACGTTGGGCAAGACCGACATCTCGGGTTATTCCAAACAGGATGGCGAAAGCATCCAGGGCGGTGAGCAGCTTACCATCTACGGCAAGGACCTGGAGTTCATCAGCAGCGTCGAGCTGCTGGATGCCGACGGAAATCCCTGCCTCATCAAAGACGCCAATTTCTACCGCAAGGGTACCAGTTCCGTCATCATTTACATCCCGAAGAAAGTCTTTGAAGGCACTTTCGTAGGCAAGGTATATACCTTCGACGGAAGAGTATTCGACTTGCCGGAACTGGCCTATACGCCGGCTTCGGAAGGCGGACACTGGGAGAAAGTCAAGACTTCCATCTGGAAGAATGACGGCTCACACGGTGCGGTCAACTGGGACGGCGTCTATCGTTTCGCACCCGAAAGCAATCCGACCGGAGAAGAAATCTACACCGTTCCGCAGGATGTCTGGGACCAGATGAAGTCCGGCAAGTTCTATCTGCTCGCCCAGGGTAGCGACGCTGTGCAGATGCGTATCACTACCGGCTGGTGGAGCACAACCTGGACCGGCGACGATATCATGACCGGCAATGAGCGGATCATCGACAACGGAGACGGTACTTATTACATCGAAATCAATTTCGAGGGCGACCCGATCCTGGACTACCTTGACGCACAGCATCTGCTTCTCACCGGCAGCGGATACACCCCGCTGGAACTCTACTTCGAGGAAGATGTATGGGTCGACGGCGGCGGACACTGGGAGATTGTGAAGACTTCCCTCTGGAAGAATGACGGCTCACAAGGTGAAGTCAACTGGAACGGGATCTATCGTTTCGGCCTGGAAGGCAACGACGGCAACAACGAGTGCATCGCCACCTTCCCTGCAGAGGTCTGGGATCTCATCAAGAACGGCACATTCTACCTGCTTGCCAAGGGCAGCGACTGGGTGCAGATGCGCATCACCACCGGTTGGTGGACCACTACGTGGACCGGCGACGACATTACGACCGGCAACGAGCGGATCATCGACAACGGAGACGGTACGTTCTACATTGAAATCAATTTCGGAGGCGACCCGATCCTGGATTACCTGGACGCGCAGCACCTGCTCCTTACCGGTAGCGGATACACCCCGCTGGAACTCTACACCCAGGAAGAAGTCTGGATCGATGACAACGGCGGCGAATCCAAAGAAGTGGTAATGTGGGAAAATGACGGCGCAAACGGCGAAGTCAACTGGAACGGTGTCTACCGCTTCGGCCTGGAAGGCAACGACGGCAACAACGAGTGCATCACCACCTTCTCCGCAGACATCTGGAATGTCATCAAGACCGGCACGTTCTACCTGCTGGCCAAGGGCAGCGACTGGGTGCAGATGCGCATCACCACCGGCTGGTGGACCACTACGTGGACCGGCGACGACATTACGACCGGCAACGAGCGGATCATCGACAACGGAGACGGTACCTTCTACATTGAAATCAATTTCGACGGCGACCCGATCCTCGACTACCTGGACGCCCAGCATCTACTCTTTACCGGCAGTGGATACACCCCGCTGAGACTCTACTATAAACCGAAAAAGTAGTCCGGCGGACGGATTTGAAAAAGGAGGCTGGCCCACAAAGGTCAGCCTCTCTTTTTTGCGGAATGTTTCAAAATTTTTATTTAAATTTGTAACATAACGTAAAAAGCATCCGTGTTGAAGCGATTTTTGAAACATCTGACAATTGTAACATGGCTATGCATGTTACCGTTGTTCGCGGCAAATGCCCAGCTTGCCCGGTTCTATACAACGGAAAACAGCCTGCCCAACAGCAAGGTAAACCACATTTATCAGGACAGCAGAGGCTTCGTCTGGATTTCTACCGAGAACGGGCTGACCCGTTTTGACGGACGGGATTTCCTTACGTTCCGTTATCGCAGGGACAAGGCCGATGCCCTTGCAAGCGACCTGGTCCTGTCCGTGTTCGAAGACAGTCGCGGAACGTTATGGACAGGCACGTCCATGGGACTGCAGATTTTCGATCCCGACAGCCGTTCCTTCCGGCTCGTCGACCTGCAGGATCCGGCCTATCCTGGCTCCACCCAGCATATTTCCTCCATCATCGAGGTGAAAACCGGAAACGGAGCCTCGGAGCTTTGGGTGGCCACTTCCCAGCACGGCATCTACATCATCGATCCGCTGACCCACAGCCTGAAGGGGGCACGCAGGTCGCTTCTCAACAGGAACCTCCCGTCCCCTTTCGTTTACACCCTGTTTCAAGACTCCCGCGGATGGGTGTGGCTTGCCGGCGAAACCGGCGGCCTTTCGGTCGTAGACAGCGAGACCATGCAGAGCCAGGGAATCACGCTGGATCCCCAAACCTTCATCCGTGACTTTCAGGAGGACCCTTCCAGTGGCAATATCCTCGTCGCCACGATGAACGGGCTGTATATCTATCAGGCATCAAGCCATTCCCTGACCTTATCCCGCGACCCGGAAGGAAAGAACTGCCAGGCTTATTCCCTCCTTTACAGCAAGACTGTGCAAAGGGTTGGGGAAAGGATATTCCTTGTCGGAACGGAAGCCAACGGGCTCCTCGTCTACGACATGGATTCTGACAGGCTGAGACGAGCTTATATTCCGTCACTCCCGCTGGACATCTCCCGCTGGAAGGTGCATTCCCTCATGGAGGACAATCAAGGCAACATCTGGATCGGGGCCTTCCAGACGGGCGTGCTGGTGGTTCCGCATTCAATGTACGGGTTTGAATTCACCCGGGTGGATTACGGCAGCGTTTCCTCCATCGTCCGCCATCCTGCAGACGGTTCCCTATGGATCGGCACCGACGGCGGCGGCCTCATGAGAATCGCCCCGGACGGAACCCGGTCGGTTTTCAACGCTTCCAACAGCCGCCTTACCAATGATTCCGTCATGGACCTATGCTTTGACAAACAGGGAACACTGTGGATTGCGACGTATCTGGATGGAATCTTTACCTATACCGCATCCGACGGATTCCGGCATTTTACCGATTCACAGGCGCTTGGTTCGTCCAATGTTTCCTGCCTGGCCTACGATCCCGGGCGCGACCTGCTCTATGCGGGCACGTACGGGGAAGGCATGAGCACGATCTCCGTCCCCCAGGAGAAAGTGGTCCAACGGATTTCAGAGGACATCAACAAGTGGGTCAGCGCCTTGTATATCGACCGTTCCGGAATCATCTGGATGGGGACCTACAATGGTCCGATGTGCTACAACCCCTCATCGGGAAAGCTGATTTCCTATAATGTCGGGGACGCGGCGATCAAGGCCCGGGTTTATTGTTTTTGCGAAGCGTCCGACGGCAGGATCTGGATCGGAACCGGAGAAGGACTTACTGCCTGTGACCGCAAAACGGGCACGGTGACCGTTTATTCTGAATCCGACGGCCTCTCCAGCAATGTCGTCGACGCCATTCTGGAATCCGGCGACGGAACACTCTGGATCTCAACCTCCGACGGCCTGAACCGCCTGGATCCGAACACCGGCGTATTCTCCAACTATTACGCATACGACGGCCTGCAGGGCAACGAATTCAGCCTCGGGGCAGCCTTTAAGGATGCCGACGGCCAGTTGTATTTCGGTGGAACCGGGGGCATCACCAGTTTCTACCCGCAAGTGGTAAACCAGAAAACCCATCCGGTGCCGCCCCTGTACTTCAGCCGGCTTACTGTGCTGAACGAAGAAGTGGAATACGATGCGAGCGGGGAAAACAATATCCTCGACAAGCCGATTACGGAAGCCCGTATCATCACCCTGCCCTACAAGTCCAACACCTTCTCCCTCGAGTTCGCCGTATTGGAATATACCAACCCCATGCGGATCCGGTATGCCTGCAAGATGGACCGCTTTGACAAGGACTGGCGCTACCTGCCGTCGCCCACCCATACGGCCTCTTACACCAACCTGCCGTCCGGACACTACACCTTACATGTGAAAGCCTATTTCGACGGAACGCCCGAGGAGTATTCATCCACGTCGATCGCCATCCGGATCCTGCCCCCTTGGTATCTGTCCAGCGGGGCCATCGCCTCTTATTTTCTGGCTTTCCTGGCTTTTCTGGTGCTGTTCCTGTATTACTTGAAGCGCCATCGCGAACATCTGCTGGAGAAAGAGATGTCAGAGATCAAAGAGCTCAAGCTCAAAATGTTCACCAACATTTCACACGAAATCCGCACGCCGCTTACCCTCCTGATGTCACCGCTCAAGCAGATGCGCGAAGCCGAGAAGGACCCGCACCAGAAGGACCTGTACAATCTGATGTACCGTAACTCCTTGCGAATCCTGCGCCTGGTCAACCAAATCATGGACATGCGCAAAGTGGACGAAGGCAAGATGCAGCTGCACTTCCTGGAAACGGACATCGTCTATTTTATCCGGGATATCATGCAGTCGTTCGACAATATGGCGGTGACGCGGAACATCGACTTAAGCCTTCGTCCGGCATCCGAAGTGATGAATCTGTGGATCGACCAGGGAAACTTCGACAAGATTGTGTTCAATCTTCTCTCCAACGCCTTCAAGCATACGCCGGATGGCGGGCGCATCGGCATCGGGATCTCGGCCCCGGAAAGCAATCACGAAGTCCTGTCGCCGGAAGTTTCCTCGCTGGTGAAGATCACCATCACCAACAGCGGCTCCCATATCGACGCACCCAATCTGGACAAGGTTTTCGAGCGATTCTTCCAGAGCGATGTACTGGACGCCAAGATGGGCAGCGGAGTGGGCCTCAGCCTGACCAAAATGCTGGTCGAGCTTCACCACGGTGTCATTACGGCCGCCAACACAGAAGACGGCGTGTGTTTCACGGTCGCCATGCCCGTGGGTTGCGCCCATTTGACCGAGCAGGAAATGTCAGCCACCTCTCACCATAAGGACCTCTATACCAAGCGGCCTTCCATGGAAGAGCTGGTGCGCAGCACGGAAGACATAGCTTTTTCTCCTGCCGCAAAAGCATCGGACAAGATGGTCAAATCCCGGCGAAGCGTCGTCATCGTTGACGACGACTCCGAAATCCGCGACTACCTGTTGACCGAACTCCGTTCCCTATACAACGTGAAAACATTCCCGGGTGCACAGGAGGCCTGGGCCGATATCTCCACGACGCAGCCGGACATCGTCGTCACGGACCTGGTCATGAGCGGGATGGACGGCATGGAACTGTGCCGCAGGATCCGTCACAATCCCGTCACAAACCATATCCCGGTGATTGTCCTGACCTCCTCCACCGATGAAACCAGCCATTTGGAGAGCATCGACAGCGGCGCCGACCGCTTCCTGTCCAAGCCCCTGTCCATCGAGTTGCTCAAAAGCTCCATCGCCCAGATGATCAGTTCCCGGGAGACCCTGCGCGGAAAGTTCTCCGGAGGTGCCAAATACGACTACGAAGAGGTCAAGGTCGCCTCCTTGGGAACCAACCTCAAAGACCGTGTGATGGACGTGATCAAACACAATCTGGACAATCCGGAATTCGGCGTGGACGACCTGAGCCGGGAGGTCGGCATGAGCCGCGTTCACCTGAACCGCAAACTCAAGGAGGCACTAGGCATCTCTCCGTCCAGCCTCATCAAATCAACCCGCATGAAGCAGGCGGCCTACCTGCTCGTTCACGACAAAGTGAACATTTCCGAGGTGGCCTACCGGGTCGGTTTTTCCACGCCTTCCTATTTCTCCAATTCCTTCCGGAGCTACTTCGGCCTGTCGCCCAAGGAGTTTGTAACAAAGTATTCTGACGTTACAGATCGGGAAACCTTGGATAAATTATTTGAATAGTTCTGATTTCTAAACAAAATGTAACGAGAGTAACAGTCTTGATACATTTTTAACAACCACTGAAACATTTCTGGCCCCTTTCCAGGGGCCTTTTTGATACCTTTGTCATATGAAGCAGACCCTCCTCGCAGCCATTCTTTTGCTTCTGGTTTCCTGCAGCCAGAGCCCGGTTACCCTTCCCCAGGTGTTTTCCGACCACATGGTGCTTCAACGGGACCGTCCGGTTCCGGTCTGGGGCAAGGCCCGGCCGGACTCGAAGATAACCCTTTTGTGGCAGGGACAGAAAGTGCGGGTAAAAGCCGACGCCGAGGGCGACTGGAAAGCGGAACTCCAGGCCACGCCGGCCGGCGGCCCCTACTCCCTGGCCATCAACAACCTCGTCCTGGAAGATGTTTTGGTGGGAGACGTATTCCTGTGCTCCGGACAATCCAACATGGAACTTCCGGTAGCACGCTGCCTGGATGCGGTCGCCGACGAAATCAAAGACTATTCCAACAACAAGGTCCGCTATCTGGGCGTTCCCCTGGCCTATGATTTTGCCGGTCCCCGCGAAGACCTTCCGCCCTGCTCCTGGCAGGTTCTGGACAGCGAGCGCACCGGTCTGTCCTGGAGTGCCATCTGTTATTTTACAGCCAGATATCTGCAGGAAGAAACCGGCGTTCCTGTCGGAATGGTGAACGTGTCGGTCGGAGGATCTCCCATCGAGGCCTGGCTTCGGGAAGATGTCCTGGAGGAGGATGCCCTGCATGAACTGAAGCACCTGCGTGAGCCGGGCGTGCTGGACAGCATCAACCAGTTTAACGCCACGCTGTACACCGACTGGCAAAACGCCCATAACGCCTTGCCGGCCAACACGAATGCCAAATGGAAAAGAGTCGATCTTTTCGACAAGTCCTGGGCGAAGGATGCCAAAGGGGAAAACATTTACGGCAGCCATTATCTCCGCCGCAGCTTTACCCTTCCCGCAGGGTGGACCGGCCCGTCCATCCTACACCTGGGTGCCATGATCGATGCCGATTCCACCTTTGTCAATGGACAGTATGTAGGTAACACCACATACATGTATCCACCCCGCAACTACCCGGTTCCCGAAGGGGTGCTCAAAGAGGGGCTCAATACCGTGGAGATTCATCTTTATGCCTGTGGCGGCAACCCGGCCGGCTTTGTCCCGGACAAGCAGTACAGCCTGGAAACGCCCGGTGGAAACGTTCCCCTCCTCAAGGGATGGGAACACAAGGACGGCCGCAGAATGCCGCCCCGTCCGTCCCAGGTATTCCTCCAGTACAAGCCCGCCGGCCTCTACAATGCCATGGAGGCACCGTTGAAGGATTTCGCCTTCGCCGGTTTCATCTGGTACCAGGGAGAGAGCAACTGCAGCAACGCCGCCCGGTACGGCACGCTGCTGGAAACCCTCGTCCAAACCCGCAGGGACGAACTGGCCACCCCGGATCTTCCTTTCTATATCATAGAACTGGCGGCATTTGAACACTCCGAACTCACGGACAATGACTGGGGATGGAACCGCGTCCAAAAGGAGCAGCGGCGCACGGCCGAAAAGGTTTCCGGCGTGTACCTCGTTCCCAACGCCGACCTGGGCGAGTGGAACGACATTCACCCTCAGGACAAGGCCACCGTGGGACGCAGGACAATGAACGTAATACGACAATCTAAACTATGAGTACACCGACAAAGCAGGCAAAAGGCTTTTACAAGCTCAACTGGATGCAGCGGATCGGTTTTGGCGCCGGAGACATGGCCCAGAACCTCATCTACCAGACCATCAGCATCTGGCTGCTCTTCTATTACACCAACGTCTTCGGTATCAAGCCCGGCGCCGCATCCCTGATGTTCCTGATCGTCCGCCTGGTGGACGTGCTCTGGGACCCCGTTGTGGGCACCATTGTGGACAAGGGCAATCCCAGATGGGGCAAATACCGCTCCTGGCTGGTGCTGGGCGGCATTCCGCTGGTGGGCCTGGCTATCCTGTGCTTCTGGAACGGCTTCAGCGGCTCACTGGTCTATGCCTACATCACCTATGTAGGAATGAGCATGTGCTATACGCTGGTGAATGTGCCCTATGGCGCTCTGAACGCGTCGCTCACCCGGGATACCAACGAAATCACCATCCTCACCAGCGTCCGTATGTTCATGGCCAACCTCGGTGCCCTGTGCGTGAAATCGCTGCCGCTGATCATCGCAATCTTCGCGCCCAAGGTGGACGGCGTAGCGGTGTACAACACGCCGGAAGCAGCTCCTGCCTGGTTTATCACCATGACCATCTTCGCCCTTGTCGGCCTGGCCTTGCTGTTTTTCTGCTTCTCCCAGTGCAAGGAAAGGGTCGTCATGGACCAGAAAGAATCGGCCAACGTGAAAGTCAGCGATCTCTGGATGGAGTTCATTCGCAACAAACCCCTTCGCGTACTCGCTTTCTTCTTCATTACCGCCTTTGCCATGATGAGCGTGGGGAATGCCGCCGACGCCTATTTCATGAGCTACAACGTGGGCGCCACCCCGCTTCTGACCACCCTGTTCATGTGGCTGGGTACCATCCCCGCCTTCATCTTCATGCCGCTGGTACCCGCCATCAAGCGCAAGGTCGGCAAGAAGGGGATGTTCTACATCTTCTTGGGCACCGCCATCATAGGCATGGCCATGATGTATACCTTCGTATCCATCCCGTCCACCAAAAACAATTTCGTCCTGCTGTGCATCGCCCAATTCGTGAAGTCCACGGGCATCATAGTGGCGACGGGCTATATGTGGGCCCTGGTACCGGAAGTGATCGCCTATGGCGAGTATACCACAGGCAAGCGCATCGCGGGCATCGTGAACGCCCTTACCGGCATTTTCTTCAAGGCAGGCATGGCCCTCGGCGGCGTGGTGCCGGGCCTTGTGCTGGCCTGGGTCGGTTTCAATGCCGAAGCCGCCCAGCAGACGCCGCTGGCCCTGCAGGGCATCTTGTGGCTGGTCTGCGTGATTCCGGCCATCTTGCTGCTCCTGGCCATCTGGATCATCTCCAAATATGAACTGTCCGATGAACGGATGGACCAGATCAACCGTGAAATCGAATCCCGAGCATAACATGAAAAGATACCTCTTCCCGGCCGACTACATGGCCGACCCTTCTGTCCACGTTTTTGACGGCAAGTTGTATATCTATCCTTCCCACGACCGGGAGTCCGGCATTCCGGAGGATGACTTCGGAAGCCACTTCGACATGAAAGACTACCACATGCTCTCCCTGGAAGGCCCGGACCCCATGTCTTCCCCGATCAAGGACCATGGCATCATTCTGCGGCTGGAAGACATTCCCTGGGCGGGACGCCAGCTCTGGGACTGTGACGTAGCCAGGAAAAACGGCAAGTACTATTTGTATTTCCCAGCCAAGGACAAGACGGACATCTTCCGCTTCGGCGTGGCTGTTTCCGACAAGCCGGAAGGTCCTTTTGTTCCGCAGCCCGCACCTATGATGGGCAGTTACTCCATCGACGTATGCGTATTTGAAGATGACGGGCGGCATTATTTCTACTTCGGCGGCATCTGGGGCGGCCAATTGCAGCGTTACCGCGACAACAAGGCCCTGGACACGGGTTCTACTTTCCCGGCCGACGACGAACCGGCCATTCCCCCGCGCGTCGCCCTTCTGCGGGACGACATGCTGGAATTCGCCGAAGCGCCCCGTCCGCTGGTCATCCTCGACCGGGACGGCCAGCCGCTGAAAGCCGGAGACAACCAGCGTCGTTTCTTCGAAGCGAGCTGGATGCATAAATATAACGGAAAGTATTATTACAGTTATTCCACCGGGGACACGCACCGCCTGTGCTATGCCATCGGCGACAATCCGTATGGCCCGTTTGTGTATCAGGGCGTCATCCTCACGCCGGTCGTGGGTTGGACCACCCATCACAGCATCGTGGAATACGGAGGCAAGTGGTGGCTCTTCCACCACGACAGCGTCCCCTCCGGCGGAAGGACCTGGCTTCGCAGCCTGAAGGTCTGTGAATTGAACTATAACCGAGATGGAACAATAAGAACTGTGGATGGTTTGGATTAAGGTTAAATTATCGTTGGTGTTGGGTTCGCTTCTCCCTTTGCTTTCCTGCACAGGGGGAAGCGACCTTCTTTGGCTGGATGCAACGATCCCGATGGAGGGGATTCCCGCCTATACCTACCGGATCCTGGACCATTGGGACAACCTGGACGACAGCGTGGAGCGCGGTTACGCCGGCCCGTCGATCTGGGGCTGGACACAGGAAGAGCTTCCCGTGTCCCGGATTGACCGCTATGGCCGGCTGAACCAGAAAATCGGCATCAACGGCATCGTCCTCAACAATGTCAATGCCTCGCCTGCCATCCTGGATGAATGGCACCTGCGGCGGGTGGCCGCCATTGCCGATATCCTGCGCCCCTATGGGATCCGTGTCTTTCTTTCGGTTAATTTTGCCACTCCGTCTCTTTTGGGCGGATTGCCCACGGCAGACCCTTTGGATCCTTGCGTCATCGCCTGGTGGGCGGGCAAAGTCGATGAAATCTACGCCTTGATTCCGGATTTTGGAGGATTTCTGGTGAAGGCTTCCAGTGAAGGCCAGCCCGGCCCGCAGGATTATGGCCGCTCGCACGCAGACGGGGCCAACATGCTGGCCGATGCCCTGGCAGCACATAGCGGCGTTCTTTTTTGGCGGGCTTTCGTCTACGCCCCCGACAGCCCCGACCGGGCCCGTCAGGCGTACGATGAATTTGCCCCGCTGGACGGCCAGTTCCGTTCCAACGTCAGCCTTCAGGTCAAGAACGGGCCGGTGGATTTCCAACCCCGGGAGCCCTTCAGCCCGCTTTTCGGAGGCATGCTGGAAACCTCGCTTACCCCGGAATTCCAGATCACGATGGAATACCTGGGACAAGCCTCTTCCCTGGTGTTTCTGGCACCTTTGTGGGAAGAATGCCTGCAGTCCGACACCTATCGCGACGGGGCCGGTTCCACCGTGGCTAGCCTCACAGCCTCTTCGCCGGTATCGGCCATCGCCGGTGTGGCCAATGTAGGACAGCGTCCCGACTGGTGCGGGAACCTGTTTAACCAGGCCAATTGGTATGCCTTCGGGCGCCTGGCCTGGGATCCTTCGCTTACCAGCGGACAGATTGCCGAGGAGTGGCTGCGCATCACCTTTCCCAAACCGCTGCTGATCTCGCAAAAGCGTTTTACCCGGGAATTCATCGAGCCGATGAAAGCGGTCATGCTCTCATCCCGGGAAGCCTGCGTCGACTATATGATGCCGTTGGGCCTGCACCATCTGTTTGCCTGGGAACATCATTTCGGCCCCGATCCCGGCTGCCGCGTTCCCGGTGCCCGGGAAGACTGGATGCCTTCCTATTACCACCGGGCAGGACCGGACGGCATCGGCTTTGACCGCACGCGAGAAACAGGCTCCGGCGCGGTCGACCAGTATAACCCGCCGCTCTCGTCCCGCTTCAACTCCTTGGAAGAATGTCCCGAAGCGCTTTTGCTCTGGTTCCACCACGTGCCCTGGGATTATCCGATGCACTCCGGCCGCACACTCTGGGAGGAAATGCAGCGGCACTATGACACAGGCGTGGAACAGGTACGGCACTTCCGGGAAGTCTGGGCAGGAATGAAGCCCTACGTGAGCGCCCGGCGCCATGCCGAAGTCAGCGCGCTGCTGGAAAAGAATGAGCAGGACGCCATCCATTGGCGGGATGTATGTGTGGATTATTTCCGTACCTTTGCAGAACCAACCAATAAATGAAACATGATGAAAAGGACGTTTCTTTTCCTTATCGGCCTAGCTGCCAGCCTGACACTGCAGGCGCAAATACAGGTGTCCGTCCATGAGACCGCCCAGGACCAGCCCGTGATTCCCGCCGAGATTTACGGCCAGTTCTCCGAGCATCTGGGCCGCTGCATTTACGAAGGCATCTGGGTAGGACCCGATTCTTCCATCCCCAACGTAGACGGCTACCGCAAGGATGTGGTACAGGCCCTGCAGGATCTCAAGGTGCCCGTGCTGCGCTGGCCCGGCGGCTGTTTCGCCGACGAATACCATTGGATGGACGGCATCGGCCCCCGGGAAAACCGTCCCAAACTGGTGAACAACAACTGGGGCAGTACCGTGGAAGACAATTCCTTCGGCACGCACGAGTTCCTGAACCTGTGTGAGTTGATCGGCGCCGAACCTTATATCAGCGGAAACGTGGGGTCCGGCTCCGTCGAGGAGTTGGCCAAATGGGTGGAATACATGACCGCCGAAAACGGTTCCATGGCGGAACTCCGCGCCAGGAACGGTCGGGAAAAGCCCTGGAAGGTGAAATACCTGGGCATCGGCAACGAAACCTGGGGCTGCGGCGGCGACATGACGGCCCAGTACTACTCCGACGTGTACAAGCGCTACGCCCTCTATTCCCGCAACCACGGAGGCAACCGCCTGTTCAAGGTGGCCTGCGGAGCATCCGACTACGATTACGAATGGACCCGCACCCTGATGAAGAACGCGGCCTCCAAGATGGACGGCCTGTCCCTGCACTATTATACCGTCGGTAACTGGAACCACAAAGGCTCGGCCACGGACTTCACCCCGGAGGAGTATTTCAATACCCTCGCCAAGGCAGTGGATATCGACGAAGTGCTCACCAACCACGAAGCCATCATGAACGCCTATGACCCGCAGCGCCGCGTGGCGCTTCTGCTGGACGAGTGGGGCACCTGGTTCGATGTGGAACCCGGCTACAACCCCGGCCACCTGTTCCAGCAGAACACCATGCGCGACGCCATGGTGGCAGCCTTCTCGCTGAACATATTCCAGAAGCACACCGCCCGCCTGAAAATGGCCAACATCGCCCAGATCGTGAATGTGCTGCAGGCCATGATTCTTACCAAAGGATCCCAGATGGTGCTCACGCCCACTTACCACGTGTTCCGGATGTTCAACGTCCACCAGGAAGCCACCTATGTTCCGTCCGAATACAGGTGCGGCGCCATCGTTTCCTCCGAGGGACGCCTGATGGACGACTTCAGCGCCTGCGTCTCCCGCAATGCGGAAGGTGTCCTGCACGTATCCCTGGCCAATCCGCGCCTTGACAAGCCCGTTACGGTGGAACTGGCTTTTGACCAGCTCAAGCCCAAAGCCGTTTCCGGGGAAATCCTCAAGGCCGACAGAATCAACGCCTACAACGACTTCGACAAAGCCCCCGAGGTGGCTCCCGCCACCTTCACCGGCGCCAAAATCTCTGGAAAGAAGGTGAAGTTCATCCTTCCCGCCGCTTCTGTCGTGGTTCTGGAAGTCAAGTAGAAGCATGGCAGACAAACTGCATCTGACACCGGTTTCCGAATGGGGCATCTTCACGGAGTTTCATCCGATGGTCATCGCTGGCCCCTGCTCCGCCGAAAGCGAGCAACAAGTTCTGGAAACGGCCCGGGAGATCGCTTTGGCCGGCATCCGGGTATTCCGGGCCGGTATCTGGAAACCCCGGACGCATCCGGGCTGCTTCGAGGGCGTCGGCACGCCGGGGCTTAAATGGCTCCAGCGCGCCCGGGAACTGTACGGATTGAAAGTCTGTACCGAAGTGGCGGGAGAAAAGCACGTTCGGGAGTGCATCCGCCACGGCATCGACCTGGTGTGGATCGGGGCACGGACGACCGCCAATCCTTTCCTTGTGCAGGAGCTTGCCGAGGCACTGCAGGGTACGGACCTTCCCGTGCTGGTCAAGAATCCCATCAACGCAGACCTTGACTTGTGGATCGGAGCACTGGAACGGCTGAACCGGGCCGGCGTACAGAAAATAGGTGTCGTCCACCGCGGCTTTTCCTCCTTGAAACACCTTCCCTACCGCTATACCCCGGGCTGGAGAATTGCCATCGAACTGCGGACGCGCTATCCGGACCTGCCCTTCTTCGCCGACCCTTCCCACATGGCCGGCGACCGGAAATATGTGCCCGAATTGAGCCAGCGCGCCTTGGACCTGGGCTTGGACGGGCTGATGATCGAATCCCACTGCCATCCCGACCAGGCCCTGAGCGATGCAGCACAGCAACTCACGCCCCAGGCCCTCCGGAGCCTCTTGAAGGAGCAGCTCATCGTACGGGAAGCGGACACGGAAGAAGCAGACTATCGGGAAAATATCGAACAGCTCCGTGCCCGCATCGACATTCTGGACGAAAACCTGCTCGAGATCCTCAGATCCCGCATGGCCGTCTCTGAAGAGATCGGCCGCTTCAAGAAAGAGCACAATATCGCCATCCTGCAGACCCGCCGCTGGGATGCCCTGCTCGACGACATGATCCGGAAAGGCGATGCCGAAGGGCTGAACGAGCCTTTCCTGCGCAGCCTGTTCAGCGCCATTCACGAAGAGAGCATCCGGGTCCAGAACGACATTCTTTCGGAAAAGGAGGAATCAAATAATTAATTTCGTATATTTGCCAAAAGAACCTCGTTCAAATGCAAAACATGAAACACTTGTCACGCCTCTTTCTGCTGCTCGTAACCCTGCTTACCTGCTCCGCCTGCGCGGACTTTCGACAGACCCGGGAATTATACGACGAATGGTGGCCTGTCCATGCTTCAGGGACTTTTGAAAATGATAAGTTCTCCGCCCAATGGAACGGAGACCTGGGTATTCATGGTGACATCGTCATCAAATATGTCAGCAAGAACAATCCTTCCCTGTATTACGAAGGAACCAAGTATTACCCGGCATACCAATTCTCCAAGAAAAAGAAAACCTTCAGCACCATATCGATTGAGTCGCTGGGCGACACGCACACCCTCTTGAAGAATCTTAAGTTCCAGGTCAAGGGCGGCATGATTTACTTTGAAAAAACCAACGACCGCGGGAAAGGAACCGGCGAATTCGATGAAGGACAGCCGCTCAAGTTCCTTGACGACAATACCGTCCAGATCGGCGATGTAAAATACCAACGCTACCAGTACTTCAAGGACCAGCATCCCGATGTCTTCAAGCCCTTGGCTGAAAAGGGGTTCGATCTCGACAGGATTCCGATTACCCGCATCGACTGACACAAAAAAAAGAGCGGCTGAATACATTCAGTCGCTTTTTTTTCGCCGTACGGGAAGTTATTACTTCTTGATTTCGTCAGCAGCTTTTTCAGCGGCGTCCTTCACGGCGTCAGCAGCGTCCTTCACGGCCTCACCGGCTTCTTTGAGGGCATCACCGACAGTCTTGGCGGCCTCTTCAGAGACTTCCTCAACTTTCTCAGTGGCGTTCTCAACAGCTTCCTGAACGGGGGCTTTCTCTTCTTTCACCTTGTCTTTGCAAGATACGGCGAAGAGGCTCAAGCACGCTACGATCGTAAAAAGAGCAATCTTTTTCATAGGGTTATGTGTTATTAGGTTATTGATGGCTGCAAAAGTAGCAACAATCTCCTCACGTTGAACAAAAAAAGTGATTTTTATTATCTTTGTACATCTAATCATATCGTATTATGGCTCAGAAACCGTCAATTCCGAAAGGGACGCGGGATTTCGGTCCCGCCGAAATGGTCGGACGAAACTATATCTTCAACATTGTCAAGGGGGTTTTCCGCAAATTTGGCTACCAGTGCATCGAAACGCCCTCCATGGAAAACCTCAGCACGCTGCTCGGCAAGTACGGAGAAGAGGGCGACAAGCTCCTGTTCCGCATCCAGAACAGCGGAGAAAAAGTCGCCTTGGCACCGGAAAAAGGCCTTCGCTATGACCTGAC
>JAFZAF010000037.1 GCA_017548335.1 Bacteroidales bacterium
AGCCCTCTGTAAAGTCTCGTTTTCGGGTACGGTGACGCCCGTCCTGTCCAGCGAGCTGGACCTGGAAGGCATCACCCTCAACCCCACCTCCGGCGACCTGTACCTGGCGGTCGAAGGCGACCAGATGGTCTGCCGCGTCGCAGCGCCCGACTACAACCGGATCGACACCCTGTTCTTTATTCAGGAAGCCCTCGAACGGGATTTCGACAACAACGGCCTGGAAGGCATCAGCTTCTACAAAGACAGCCTGCTGTTTGTCGGCAGCCAGGAAGACGCCCTGCTCTGGACCTGCAAGCTCGACGGCACCATCGTCTCGCGCATCAGCCTCCGCGGCGAGACCTCCCTGATCGAAGAAATCGCCGGACTCTGCTACGACCCGGTCAAGAAATGGCTCTGGGTCACCGACTCCGATGCCTGCAAGCTGTTTATCTTCTCCACCGAAAACTTCGACCTGTTGGCCTCCTACGACGTCCCCTTCATCGAAAACGCCGAATCCATCTGCGTCGACCGCCCCCACAACTGCGTCTGGGTCGGCAGCGACGAAGACTCCCCGAAACTCTACAAGATCAACTTTACATTCTGATCGGGCTGGAAAGATGGGCCTGCCGCCTGATTAGATAGCAGCTTCGAACTGGCGGAGGAAGCGGATGTCGTTTTCGAAGTAGTTGCGGAGATCTTTCACCTGCCACTTGAGCATGGCGATGCGCTCGATGCCCATGCCGAAGGCGAAGCCGCTATAGACTTCAGGATCGATGCCCGAGGCGCGGAGGACATTCGGATCCACCATGCCGCAGCCAAGGATCTCGAGCCAGCCGGTACCCTTGCAGATGTTGCAGCCCTTGCCCTTGCAGATGTTGCAGCTTACGTCCACCTCGGCGCTCGGCTCCGTGAACGGGAAGTACGAGGGACGCATGCGGATCTGCGTGTCGGCGCCGAACATTTCACGCGCGAAGAGCAGGATGGCCTGCTTCAGGTCGGCGAACGAGACGTTCTTATCGATGTAGAGACCTTCCACCTGATGGAAGATGCAGTGCGCACGAGCGGAGATGGCCTCATTGCGGAAGACGCGGCCCGGGCAGATGACGCGGATCGGCGGTTTCATGTGCTCCATCGTGCGGACCTGCACCGAAGAAGTGTGGGTCCGAAGGAGGATCGGATTGTCCCCTTCCGGCTGGACGAAGAAAGTGTCCTGCATGTCGCGGGCGGGGTGCTCCGGCGGGAAGTTGAGCGCGCTGAACACGTGCCAGTCGTCTTCGATCTCGGGACCTTCGGCCACGCTGTATCCAAACTTGCTGAAAATCGAGATGATCTCCTCGCGTGTCACCGAGATCGGATGACGGACGCCCAGTTCCATCCGGTCGCCCGGCTTGGTCAGGTCGAACGAGGCGGCGGCAGGACCGGACATTTCGGCAAGCGTGGCGCGCAGTTCCTCGATCTTTGCCGTAGCAGCATTCTTCAGGGCATTGAGCCGCTGGCCGAACTCACGTTTCTGGTCCTTGTCTACCGTGCGGAACTCTTCGAACAACTGGGTAATCTCGCCTTTCTTGCCGAGCCACTTCACGCGCAGCTCCTCGATTTCCTGCTCCTTGGCCGCCTTCAGTTCCTGGATGGAGGCCAGCATCTGTTCAATCTTCTCGTTGGATATAGCCATAACGCTTCAGGTTTAGAGCGCAAAAATAATAAAACTCCGCTACCGTTCTTACCATTCGACCGCTTTTCGCGAGAGCGGCATCGTCATGCAGCGGGCTCCTCCGCCGCCGCGAGGCAGTTCCGAACCCTGGATCGTGACAGCACATTTCGCATAATCTTCGATCTTCTTCTTGCCGGCCATTACGTCGCGGGCGGCCAGGATCTCGAAACCGTGGCGCGATAACTCCTGCAGCGTGGCCTCGTTACGGGCATAGCAGAGCACCTTGCCCGGGGCGAACGCGAAGAGATTGGAACCACTGTGCCACTGCTCGCGTTCCTGCACCCAACTGTCGGTCGAACCGCCGCAGCAGACGGGCTCCAGGTCCATGCCGAGACTGCGCAGGGCAGGCAGGAGGCCGCTCACGCCGCGGATGCGGCTCACGCGGCCGTCTTCCAGCGTGATGTGA
Source organism: Bacteroidales bacterium (assembly GCA_017548335.1). GTDB lineage: Bacteria > Bacteroidota > Bacteroidia > Bacteroidales > UBA932 > Cacconaster. Next base: position 2,097 of record JAFZAF010000037.1, read on the forward strand.
ACCGTCTTGTAGGCACGATTGTGGAGGATGAGCGGTTCAAACACCATGCATTGGTCACGGTCAAGCATCGTGAAGACCATGTCAAGATGGATGAACGACTCCGGCGAAGACGGAAGTTGCTGGACCAGGATGTGCTTCTTCCCTTCCGGACAACGCTCACAGAACTGCTGAGCCAGGGCGTCGATGGCAGCAGCACTGGTCCGCATGCCGTTGCCGATGACCAGGGTGTCGTCGCGGGCCACGAGCACGTCACCCCCTTCGATGAACAGCTTGCCGCTGACCGGCACAATGTTCTGCAAGTCGATGGTTCCGCATTCGAAGGCGCCGCTTCCGCGGTAGATGGCGTCCATGATCATCGCTTCGCGGGCGCGGACCTGGTTGGCCATGCGGCAGATCAGCGCGTTGTTTCCGATCGTAACGGACGAGTCGCGGGTGAAATAGAAATTATAGAGCGGAAAGAGCGAATAATAATCTTCGTTCAGGAAAGCCGTCAACGTATCGATCCGGGCGGGAAGGCCCTCGATGAGGGCCTTGACCAACTGCGGCGTGGACATCGCCATCAGCGTGTCGTAGCAGCTGCCGGCCTGCTCGGCGATGCAGATTTTCGTGACGAGTTCCTGGCGACAGGCAGGCTTGTCGAGTACGCGGGCCAGCAGGTCGCGGACCTGGTAGATGCGGGCAACTTTCGAAAGCACACCTTCGATCTGTTCGTATTCTTTCTGTGCAATGGACAGGTTCAAGATGTCGCTGTAGAGGGCACGCTGCGCCATGCGCGGCGTCATGTTTTCCACTTCGGGGCCCGGGGTATGCAACAGGACGGCGTCCAGGACGCCGATTTCGGACTGGACGTCGATTTTGAGCGGGGTATTCTTCTTCATGTTCTACAGATATCGGTCGATTTTGTCTTTCATCGTCAGGTCCGTGACGATATCCTTGACCGTTTTGTCGTCGCGGTGGCAGACCAGCAGCACGTCGGGCATGTCGATGACCATCAAGTTCTCGAAACCGCGGGCGACCACCAGTTTCTTTGCATCGTTGCACAAGACCACGGAATTGCGCACGTCATCCACCATCGGCGCGCCGCCATGGACAACGTTGCCGGCTGCATCCTTGTCCGCCCGTTCATAGACGGAGCCCCAGGTGCCCAGGTCGCTCCAGCCGAAGTCCGACAGGAACACCCATGCCTTCTGCGTTTTTTCCATCACGCCGTAGTCAATCGAGATGGACGGGCAGTCTCCGTACACGCGGTGGATGAAATCTTTCTCTTCCGGCGTATAGTATACCGCTTCCCCGCCCTGGAACAAGGTCGTCACTTCGGGCAGGCAGCGTTCCATCTCGGCCTTGATGGCCTTCAGGCTCCAGATAAACATGCCGGAATTCCAGAAGAACTCCCCGGTTTCGAGGAAAACCTTGGCCAGGTCGGCATTGGGCTTTTCCGTGAAAGTCTTCACCTGGAACGACGCATGCCGGCCGACCTTTTTGGAGGCCGCCTTGTTTACCTGGATGTAGCCATAGTTGGTTTCGGGCCGGGTGGGATCGATGCCAATGGTGAACAAACGGTCGCTCTGGGAGGCTGTTTCCAGGGCCGTAAGCATGGTGTCGCGAAACTGTTCTTCCCCGATGATCAGGTGGTCGGATGGCGCCACGATTACCGTGGCATCAGGATCTTTCTTATAAAGCTTATAGGTGGCGTAGGCCACGCAGGGGGCCGTATTGCGCTTGTAGGGTTCCAGCAGAATGTTCTCTTCCGGGACTTGGGGAAGCTGCTTGCGGACCAGGCCGGCATAGCGCTCCGCCGTGACGATGAGGATATTCTCGGGCGGAACGATAGCGGCGTAACGGTCGAAAGTCATCTGCAGGAAAGTCCGGCCGACACCCAGGATGTCGATGAACTGCTTCGGATGGGACTGCCGGCTCACCGGCCAGAAGCGGCTGCCGATGCCGCCCGCCATGATGATACAATAATGATTATGGTTCATATCGGATCGCTGTTATCTGTTGCAGATCGGGTAAAAAGCTTCCGGGATGTATTCCACTTCCGTCCGTCCGCCGTCAAAGACCACCGACACCACGTCGAACTGGACTTCCTTGCGGACTTGCTGCACCGCGACATAGTGGCGGGCCGCCGCCACCAGGCGCTGTTGCTTGGCCGCATCCACCTTTTCGAACGGCTGGATCAGCAGGGGCGCCGTCAGGGTCTTGACCTCCACGATGTGTACGCGTTCTGCGCTTTCCATCACCAGGTCCAACTCCTTGTGTCCCGACCGCCAGTTCCGGTCGCGAAGGCGGAAACCCCGTTCCTGCAGCCAGGCCAGGGCGACCCCTTCTCCCCTTCTTCCCGTCTCACTTTTTTTCAAATCTCTCGAAACTTACTAGTCAAACTTTACAAAGTTAACAAAAAGCGGGCAAGAATCAAAATTTTATCGCTAACTGATGAAGAGCAACTCGCGGTATTTCGGGAGCGGCCAGAGCTGGTTGTCCACGAGTTCCTCGAGCTTGTCGATAGGCCGGCGGAGTGCTTCAATTTCCTGGGCGATGCCGTGATAGGCCACGGCGCGGGCGTATTCGTCTTCGATGCAGTTGGCGCGCTTGCGCTGCAGGCGCATCGCCTCGGCGCGGTCGTTGATGTCCTCGATGTAACTGCCGATACGGCGGATGAGTTCGATTTCCGTCTGGCAACCGTCGAAGCCGCCCAGCACCTGTTGATGCAACGTCACTTCCTGGAGCAGCCGTGCCTTGTATTCCAAAGCGGCCGGAATGATGTGGTTGATGGCCATCCGCGCCATGACGCGGCTTTCGATCTGTACTTTCTTTGTATAGATGTCCCATTTCACGTCGTTGCGGGCAGCCAGTTCCTTTTCCGAATAGACCCCGGTGCGGGTGAACATGGCTACGGATTCGGGACGGGTAAACGCTTTGAACATCTCGGGAACGCTCGTTTCCACATCGAGGCCGCGGCGGATGGCTTCTTCTTTCCAGGCCTCGGAATAGCCGTTGCCGTCGAAGCAGATGACGTCGATGATCTGGGCGATGATGGGCTTGAGCGTGTCCATCACGGCCACCTGGAGCGTTTTGCCCGCCGCCAGTTCCTTATCGAGCGCTTGCTTGAAGTCGAGCAGCTGCTCGGCCACAGCCGCGTTGAGCGTGGTGAGGGCACCGGCGCAGTTGGCGCTGGAACCCACCGCGCGGAACTCGAAGCGGTTGCCGGTGAAGGCAAACGGCGAGGTGCGGTTCCGATCGGTATTGTCGACGAAGATTTCAGGAATTTCGATGAGACCCACGCTCCGGCCTTTCTTGCCGGCGATTTCGATGGGGGTGTCGGAGGGCACTTCCAGTATCTTGCGCAGCACGGCTGTCATCGTCCGGCCCAGAAAGGCCGAGATGATGGCCGGCGGCGCTTCGTTGCCGCCGAGCCGGTGCGCGTTCGTGGCGCTGGCGATGCTGGCTTTCAGCAAGGCGTTGTGCCGCTGGACCGCCATCAGGACATTGACGAAGAAGGTGAGGAACTGCAGATTCTCGGCGGCGTCCCGGCCCGGCGCCAGCAGGGGCCGGCCCGTGTCGGTGCCAAGCGACCAGTTGCAGTGCTTGCCCGATCCATTGACGCCGGCGAACGGTTTTTCATGAAGAAGGACCACAAAGCCGTGCTTGCGCGCCAGGCTGTTCATCAGGTTCATCACCAGTTGGTTCTGGTCGTTCGACAGGTTGGCGTCCCCGTAGATCGGAGCCATTTCGAACTGGTTCGGCGCCACCTCGTTGTGGCGCGTCTTGAGCGGAATGCCGAGGCGCAGGGCTTCCACTTCCAGCTCCCGCATGAAGGCAGCCACCCGACCGGGAATCGCCCCGAAATAATGGTCGCCAAGCTGCTGGCTCTTAGAGGACATGTGTCCCATCAGCGTCCGGCCGGTGATCATCAGGTCGGGCCGGGCGGCGTAAAGGTCTTCGTCGACCAGAAAATATTCCTGCTCCCAGCCCAGATAATTAAGCACCTTGTTCACGGCCGGATCGAAGAGGCGGCAGATTGCCGTGGCCGCATCGGAGACGGCCTTGATGGAACGCTTGAGCGGGGTCTTGTAATCGAGGGCCTCGCCGGTGTAGGCGATGAAGACCGTCGGGATGCAAAGCGTGTCGCCCTGGATGAACACGGGAGAAGTCGGGTCCCAGGCTGTGTAGCCGCGGGCCTCGAAAGTGGCCCGGATGCCGCCGTTGGGGAACGAAGAAGCATCCGGCTCCTGCTGGGCCAGCGCCTTGCCGTCGAAGGTCTCAATGACACCGCCTTTTCCGTCGAGGTCGATGAGCGAATCGTGCTTCTCGGCAGTCCCCTCGGTCAACGGCTGGAACCAGTGGGTAATGTGGGTTACATGATTCTCGAGCGCCCACTCCTTCATGCCGCGGGCCACGCCGTCGGCAGTCGCCCGATCGAGCGGGTGACCTTTGTCGATGCATTCCAACAGGACTTGCAGGGTTTGGGGATCGAGATACTTGCGCATCTTGGCGCGGTCGAAAACGCACGCGCCGAAATATTCAGACGATTTTTGGGAAGGAACTTCAATGGCCGGCGCCTTCTTGCGGAAGGACTCCCTGACCAACTCAAAACGGTCGATGCTCATAAGGCTTCTGCGATTAAGTCGCAAATATACTATTTTTTCCTCCGTTGCAGCTAGAAAAAGAGGCCGATACCCAGACAACCGTCGAGACGGCGAAAAGCGATGGTAGTGACGCCGGCCGAGAGGCAGAAGTGATCAATATTGAAGACGAAGCCCAAGTCGGCGGCGACGCCACGGCAAGAGGCGTCTGAAACCCGGACCCAGCGGTTGGAAATGTCCTCCCAATACACCCCCCTCACGCCATAACCGGCGCCGGCATAGGTTGTCAACCAGGGCAAAGGATGCCACAAGACGCCACCAGTGGCTGACAAGCAGCTGTGTGCAGACCGGCCGGTCGTCCAGATCTGACCATAGGAAGCCTGCCCGTCGGAAGTGCAAGTGTAATCGGCCGCCGGGAAACGGAAATTGCTGTCAAACCGGACATAGAGCCCGGCCTTTCTCGCCACGCCCGCCAGCAGGCCATAAGCGTAATCTGGAACAACAGCTTGAGCCATCAACAGATAATGCGTTTCAGGTTCATGCGCAGAAATAGGGACCGAAACCTCAACCGGCACTTCCACCACCCGTTCTACAGGCACTTCCACAATCTTCTCAACCTGCTCCACAATCCGCACCGTGTCGGTTTGATGCACCTCGCGGACCACCAGGACGGTATCGTGGATGACAATCGTACGCCCTTGTACTACCTGCACGGGAGCGGGCGATGACGGGGACACAGCTGATACCGGCGTCTCGGCCGGAAGTTCGGGAAAGGTCACCAGGCCGGAGTAACGCTGCTTCATCTGCGTAAAACGCTGCTGCTGGGAAGGGGTCATCCGGGTGCCCCTGACCTGACGGAGCAGGACCGTGATGGTGTCAGCCTGCGGCCGAAGGCGGCCTGCCGCTTCCCTGTCACCGGTCTTCGCCGCGACAGCCTCCTCGCAAAACGCTTGATAACGCTGCAATACCTCATCCCAGCGGAGACTGTCGCGCTGCGACTGGGCCGGAAGAACCGGCGCAGCCGTGAGCACGACAACGACAACCAGGAAAATCCGCCACAGGTATTTGTCCATAGATTTCAAATTTACACAAAAAATCCCTAAATTCGCTTGATTATTATGGTTGAACCCTCCTTTTTCTTTGCCGATCCCGAATGCGGGATGACCACGGTCAGCGACCTGGAGTGCATCTACCGTTCCGAGTCGGGGCATAGTGTTCTTTATCGGATCCGGCAGGAGGGAAAGTTCCGCGTGCTCAAGGCACTCAAGGAAGAGTATCGAGGTGATCCTTTCTATCGGAGCCTGCTCCGCAAGGAATTCGAGATCGGCTGGGAACTCGACCATCCCGGCATCTGCAAGACCTTTGGGTTCCGCGAGTCGGACGACCTGGGTCCCGTCATCGAAATGGAGTGGGTGGATGGATGCACCCTTGAGGAGCTTTATGCGCAGGGCCCCGTCGCCCTTCCTGTGGAGCAGCAGTTGTTCAGCGAAATCTGTGATGCGCTCTCCTATATCCACCGCAAGCAGGTATTCCACCGCGACCTCAAGCCTGAAAACATCCTGGTAACCTTTAAAGGCTCACATATCAAACTGATCGATTTCGGTCTCTCCGATACCGACACCCACGCTTCGCACAAAGAATCGGCCGGCACGGTAGCCTATGCAGCCCCCGAACTCCTCCGCGGTGAAAGTGCCGATGCCCGCAGCGACATCTTTTCGCTCGGACGCATCCTCTTCGAAGTCTCCGACCGCTTTACCAGCGTGGCGCTCAAGTGTATGGACCGCCGCCCCGAAAAACGCTACGCCTCTGCCGAAGAAGTGAAAGCGGCACTGATGCGGCCACGTCACCGCTGGCTCTGGTGGGCTCTCGTCGCCCTTGCACTGACCGCCTCCGTGCTGGCCGGCGGCTATTTCTTCTCTCGTGGCAACCACCCCGCCGAACCCGTCCCGGCAGTCAACCCCGACAAGCCCGACGACAACGCTCCCGACGTCGACGCCCTCTTCGAAGAAGTCTCCAACCAGATTATCGACGCGCAGAAAGCGAAATAAGCGTCAGGCCCCCGTTATTTCCGGCAATGTAGGACGGAGTAAATTCGCCGTCGCGGAGAATCCGCGGAATGAACAGCGGATATCCCTTCATCAAATGGGATAACTCAAACCGGTCGCCGGGCAGCAGTTTGGCGTTTTCACTGGCAATTACCTCGAAGGCGCCCTCGCCCAGATAGGCGAGGGTCACCACCCGGTTAGGATTCCAGCCGATGGTCAACTGTGTGCCCGGCTCCAAGTCAGAACTATGGATTGTCTCTCCCGTAAAGAACTGCGAGGCAAACGCATCGGTCGTTTTGAGGCTCTGGCAAAAGGTCCCGAAATCCCAGAACCCGATGAACCGGCTCAGGATGTCGAGCGTATCTTTCCGCGGCGTAGGCCGGCTCGTCACATACCCCCACAACCGCTTCAGCGTCGAAGCCGAAATCAACTCGCCCGTCTCGTGCTCGATAAACACCGACAACGCCTCAAAATCGGTCGACGTCGCCACCCTCCGCCCATAGTGCTTCTCGACTTGGGTCAGGAGGTAGTTCAGTTCGGGGATGATCCGTGCATTGTTCACCGTTCACAAAGATATCAAGAAACCGGAACTCCAACAAGTAATCGTACACTACCGGTGCTAGTCGACATATACAATTTCCGTATGGTCATCC
>JAFZAF010000038.1 GCA_017548335.1 Bacteroidales bacterium
CGGCAAACTCCGGGAAGCCGGCTACAAGCTTGCCTCCGACAACTTCTTCGACACGATCCGCATCGTCGATGTCGATGCCGCCGCCATCCGCGAGAAAGCCCTCGCCGCCGGGTTCAATTTCTGGTATCCCGACGCCCGCACTGTGCAGATCTCGTTCGACGAACTCTCCTGCTGCGAAGAGGCCCGCGCCATCGGCCAGATTTTCGGCTGCAAGGAAGGCTGCCCGGCCCTCCCGCAGGACAACGGCTTCATGAAGCGCGAAACGCCCATCCTCACGCAGAAGGTCTTCAATACCTATCACTCCGAGACCGAGATGATGCGCTACATCAAACGGCTCGAGCGCAAGGACATCTCGCTCGCCCACTCCATGATTCCGCTGGGCAGCTGCACCATGAAGCTCAACGCCGCCGCCGAGATGCTTCCGCTCAGCTGGAGCGAATTCGCCAACCTGCACCCGTATGCCCCGGCCGACCAGGCTGAAGGCACGCTGCAGGTGATCCACGAACTCGAGCACGACCTGGCCGTCATCACCGGCTTCGACGGCTGCTCCCTGCAGCCGAACAGCGGCGCCGCCGGCGAATACGCTGGCCTGATGACCATCCGCCGCTACCTGAACGCCCACGACGGCGCGGCGCGGCGCGTGATGATCATCCCGACCTCCGCCCACGGCACCAACCCGGCCTCCGCCGCGATGGCCGGCTTCGACATCGTCCTGGTGGGCTGCGACGAGCATGGAAACATCAATGTCGAGGAGCTGGCCGAAAAGGCCGCCGCCGCAGGCGACACCCTGGCCGGCATGATGATCACTTATCCGTCCACGCACGGCGTGTTCGAGGTCCGCATCCGCGAAATCGTCGACATCATCCACCGCCACGGCGGCCTGCTTTACATGGACGGCGCCAACATGAACGCCCAGGTGGGCCTCACCAATCCGGGCTACATCGGGGCAGACGTGTGCCACCTCAACCTCCACAAGACCTTCGCCATGCCGCACGGCGGCGGCGGTCCGGGCGTCGGCCCCATCTGCTGCACCGCAGCGCTGAAACCTTACCTGCCAGGCCACCCGGTCGTAGGCGAATGTGGCGGCGCCGGCATGGATGCCGTCAGCGCGGCTCCCTACGGCAGCCCGCTGCTCCTGCCCATCACCCACGCCTATATCAAGATGCTCGGCGCGGAAGGCCTCCGCAAGGTCACCGAAATCGCCATCCTCAACGCCAACTATATGTCGGCCAAGCTCCTGCCGGAGCTCAAGACCCTCTATACCGGTGCAACTGGCCGTGTCGCCCATGAGTGCATCATCGACCTGCGCGAATTCAAAGCCCTCTACGGCGTGGACGCCACCGACGTGGCCAAACGCCTCATGGACTTCGGTTTCCACGCCCCGACCCTGTCGTTCCCGGTCCACGAGACCCTGATGATCGAGCCCACCGAGAGCGAACCGCTCAGCGAACTCGACCGTTTCGTAGAAACCCTCAAGACCATCGTCGCCGAGTGCGAAGCCATCAAGGCCGGTACGCTCGACAAGGACGACAACCCCGTGAAGATGGCCCCGCACACCGAAGGCGAAGTGTGCGCCGACACTTGGTCGCACCCGTACAGCCGCACCCAGGCCGCCTTCCCGCTCGAATGGGTGCGCGACGGCAAACTCTGGCCGGCCGTCAGCCGCGTCGACAACGGCTACGGCGACCGCAACCTCGTCACGAACGTAGAATAATCATTCACCTTTAAATTTTAACCGTATGAAAAAAATCCTCATTACCCTCGTCGCGCTGGTGGCGCTGACCACGGCCGCCAACGCCCAGTATGGCAACGCTTTCGGTGTCCGCGTAGGTGCCGGTTCCGCCTTTGGCGCAGAACTCTCCTACCAGGGCTTCCTCGGCGACATCAACCGCGTCGAACTCGACCTGGGCGCCAACTTCGGCTCCTACAACGCTGTTTCGGTCGCTGCGATCTATCACTGGCACTGGTTCCTGGCCGGCGGCTTCGGCTTCTACATTGGTCCCGGTGTGCAGGGCTATGTCGTTGAGAAACATCTGGGCCTCGGCGTAGGCGGACAGATCGGTATCGACTACCAGTTCAACGCGCCGATCCAACTCTCGCTCGACGTCCGTCCGATGTGGGATATCTTCTCCACCACCGGCGCCGCGCTGAACTACGGTGCCGCACTGGGTATCCGGTACGCGTTCTAAGTGGAAAAACGCGCACTCATTACAGGAATTACCGGACAGGATGGCAGCTTCCTGTCCGAATTCTTGTTGGAAAAGGGGTATGAAGTTCACGGAATCATCCGCCGGAGCTCGGTGGATTTCCGTGAACGGATCGCCCATCTGGAAGGCCGTCCCGGATTCCATCTTCACTACGCCGATCTCGGCGACTCGATGAGTATCGTGAAGGTGGTCGGGGCTGTTCTTCCCGATGAAATCTACAACTTGGCAGCCCAGAGCCACGTCCAGGTGAGCTTCGATTCCCCTGAGTTCACGGCCGACGTCGACGCAGTCGGCGTGCTCCGGGTTCTGGAAGCCGTCCGGGCCTGCCATCTTGAAAACAGCTGCCGCATCTATCAGGCCTCTACCTCCGAACTGTACGGAAAGGTTGAGGCCGTTCCGCAAAACGAGGAGACGCCCTTCCATCCGTACAGTCCCTACGCCGTCGCCAAACTCTACGGCTATTGGATCGTAAAGGAGTACCGTGAAGCCTACGGCATGTTCTGCTGCAGCGGCATCCTCTTCAACCACGAGAGCGAACGCCGCGGCGAGACTTTCGTGACACGCAAAATCACGCTGGCCGCCGCCCGCATCGCCCAAGGCCTGCAAGATAAGTTGCTGCTGGGCAACCTTTCGAGCAAGCGCGACTGGGGATATGCCCGCGATTACGTTGAATGCATGTGGCTGATGCTCCAACAAGAGCAG
>JAFZAF010000039.1 GCA_017548335.1 Bacteroidales bacterium
AAAGGCTTCAAGGACTACTTCATGAACCGCGACGACCAGGAAGTCACCGAGCAGCTGTACCGCATCGCCGCTACAGCCGCGCGGTACCAGATGATCATCGACTACCACGGCATGTACAAGCCCGCCGGCATGAACCGCACCTGGCCCAACGTGCTCAATTTCGAGGGCGTCTGGGGCCTCGAGCAGCTGAAATGGACCACGGAGGACATCGTGGAGTACGATGTCACCTTCCCCTTCATCCGGATGCTCTCCGGGCCCGTGGATTATACGCAGGGCGCAACCCGCAATGCCCAGCGGAACGAATACTACCCCAGCAACAGCAACCCGATGAGCCAGGGTACCCGCGCCCGCCAGGTGGCCGAATACATCATTTTCGACTCTCCCTTCGTGATGCTCTGCGACAACCCCACCGCCTACATGAAGGAGCAGGAAACCACCGACTTCATCACCGCCCTTCCCACCGTGTGGGATGAAACCCGTATCCTGCAGGGCGAAATCGGAAAATACCTCGTCACGGCCCGCCGCAGCGGCGACCGCTGGTACGTAGGCGGCATGACCAACTGGGATGTGCGCGACCTCTCACTCGACCTGAGCAATCTCTTCAAGGGCACCCACGTCGCCACCTATTTCTGTGACGGCGTGAATGCCCATCGCAACGCGACCGACTACAAGTTGGAAGAGCTCGAAATCCAGTCGCGGAAGCCGTTCCTGGTGCACATGGCACCGGGCGGCGGCTTCGTCCTGATTATCGAATAAGCGCGTTCAGCGCATCGACCGGCCGGATGTATTCGGCCAGTTCTTCATCGGTGAGGTGGTAGTTCTGCATCTCGCCCGAGAAGTATTGGTCGTAGGCGCCCATGTCCACGAAGCCGTGGCCGGAGAGGTTGAAGAGGATGCATTTCTCTTCGCCGCTTTCCTTGCAGCGGAGTGCTTCCTGGATGGTGGCGGCGATGGCGTGGCAGGACTCCGGCGCGGGGATGATGCCCTCCGTGCGGGCGAACAGCACGCCGGCCTTGAAGGAATCGAGCTGGTCGATGTCCACTGCTTCCATATAGCCGTCTTTCATCAACTGCGACATGATCACGCCGGCGCCGTGATAGCGCAGGCCGCCGGCATGGATGCTGGCGGGCTTGAAGCCGTGGCCGATGGTGAACATCGGCAGCAGCGGCGTAAGCCCGGCCTCGTCTCCGAAGTCGTATTCAAACTTGCCGCGCGTGAGCTTCGGGCAGGAGGACGGCTCGGCCGCGACGAAGCGGGTCTTGCGGCCTTCCTGGATGTTGTGCCGCATGAACGGATAAGCGATGCCGCTGAAGTTGCTGCCGCCGCCGAAGCAGGCGATTACCACGTCGGGATATTCGCCCGCCAGGGCCATCTGCTTCTCGGCTTCCAGGCCGATGATGGACTGGTGGAGACACACGTGGTTGAGCACGGAACCGAGGGTATATTTGCAGTTCGGCGTGGTGACGGCCAGTTCGATAGCCTCGGAGATGGCGCAGCCCAGCGAGCCCCGGTCGTTGGGGTTGACAGTCAGGATGTCTTTGCCGGCCCGGGTGGACATCGACGGCGAAGGCGTGATGGCGGCGCCGAAGGTCTGCATGATGCTCCGGCGATAGGGTTTCTGCTCGTAGCTCAACTTGACCATGTACACGGCCAGCTCCAGTCCGAATTTCTTGGCCGCGTACGAGAGAGCGCCGCCCCACTGCCCCGCACCGGTCTCGGTGGTGATGTTGGTCACACCCTGTTCCTTGGCGTAGTAAGCCTGGGCGAGGGCCGAATTGAGCTTGTGGCTGCCGGCGGGGCTTACGCTTTCATTCTTGAAGTAGATGCGGGCCGGTGTGCCGAGTGCGGCCTCGAGTTCGTAGGCGCGCACCAGCGGCGTGCAGCGGTAAGCGGCGTATTGTTCCCGAATCGGTTCGGGGATGGGAATCCATTCGTCGGTCTGGTTGAGCTCTTGCCGGGCGCACTCTTCGCAGAAGATGGGATAGAGGTCTTCGGCGCTCAGGGGTTGCTTCGTCGCAGGGTTGAGGATGGGGAGCGGCTTGTTGGGCATCACGGCCTGCATGTTGAAGAAATGGGTCGGAATCTCGCTTTCCGGAAGCAGGAACTTTTTCTGTTTCATGGTTGAAAGGTTTTTAAACGTTTATAATTGTTTTGATTCGTTTCTTGGTATTTTTCCACGAAAAAAGGCCTGTCGCAAGTTCGACAGGCCTTTTCGGTTTATGGTGAAAACAAATGGCTGGCTACCTTGCGACTAATCGAGTTGCAAGCGCCACCACCAGATGTTGTTCATTCTTTTCATCGATACAAAGTTAATAAAAAGTTTCTACCGATGGTTCGAAAAACCGTATCTTTGCGCGAAAGTCCGATTATTGTCCGTATATGTTCGCAGATTTACTCTTTGGAAGCAGCACGGCTCACATCATCTTCATTCTGGCGGCCACCATCGCCCTGGGCACTTTGCTGGGCAAGGTCAAACTCGGCGGCATCACGCTGGGGGTCACCTGGATTCTCTTCGTGGGCATCGCCTTCGGCCATTTCAAAATGGGTATCGATCCGAAAGTGCTTGGCTTCGTCAAGGAGTTCGGACTGATCCTGTTCATCTATTCGGTGGGCATGCAGGTCGGACCAGGCTTTTTTTCTTCGTTGAAACAGAACGGGCTGAAATACAATCTGGTATCCTTCGGCGTCCTGCTGGTCGGCATCCTCGTCACCTGCCTGATCGCCCTCTTCAGCGACACGAGCCTCATCACGCTCACCGGCGTGATGTCG
>JAFZAF010000007.1 GCA_017548335.1 Bacteroidales bacterium
AGCGAAGCCGAGCCTGCAACCGATTTGAACAGGACGGAAATCGTCTCTCCGCTTTCTGACAGCGTCGCCACGTCGGAATGGAACGTGTTGTCCACATAGTCCAACTCCGGCCGGCAGGACAGCAACAGGCCCGCTGCCAGAAACAGCGGCAGCAGAAACCGGACGATTCGGGACGGATTCATCATTCGAACAGGCAATTGTCCAGCTCTCGCCGGATGAAATCCTTGTCCAGATGCTGGCCGATGAAAACCAGCTTCTGCATCCGGTCGCCATAGGTCGGATCCCAGTCGTTCAGCAGGTCGGGCTGCTCCCGGACCTTCTCGATCAGTTCGTCTTCCGGCATCGTGGCAAACCACAGGCCGACGTTCTTCAGCACGAACTGGCGGCCAGCCTGCTCAAAGAGGTAGCAAGTGTCGAATTCTTCGCTGAAATAACAGATGCCCTTGGCCCGGATCACATTCTTGGGCCATTTCTTCGCCACAAAGTTGTCAAACGCATTGAGATCGAACGGCCGGCGCGCCTGATAGACGTATGTGCCGATGCCATATTCCTCGGCCTCCCCTTCTCCGTCGTGATGATGGTGATGATGCTCATGATCCTGGTCTTCGTCGTGATCGTCATCATCGTCATCATCCTCGTGATGTTCCACTTCCTGGATCCAGGTGGCGGAGGCGGCCACGTCGTCAAACTGGAACATGCCCGTGTCGAGGATCTCGTCGAGATCGAATTCACCGTAGTCACATTCGATGATCTTTGCCTTCGGCTGGAGCGTCCGGACGATGGCCCGGATCCGGCCCAGCTGCTCAGGCGTCACGTCCGACACCTTGTTGAGGGCGATGATGTTGCAGAATTCGATCTGCTGAATGACGAGGCTCTCGATATCCTCTTCGTCGAGATGCGGCTTCTTGAGCGCATCGCCGCAGGCAAATTCACTCTCCATGCGCATCGCGTCGACCACGGTAACCACGCAGTCAAGCACGGGAATGCCGTTCTTGACATATTCAAATCCCAGCGCCGGAATCGAACAGATGGTCTGGGCGATCGGCTCCGGCTCACAGATGCCGCTCGCCTCGATAACGATGTAGTCGAACGCCTGCCGGCTTGTGATCTCACAGAGTTGCTGGATCAGATCGTTTTTGAGGGTGCAGCAGATGCAGCCGTTCTGGAGAGCAACGAGACTCTCGTCTTTCTTGCCCACAACCCCGCCTTTCTGAATCAGGTCGGCATCGATGTTGACTTCTCCGATATCATTGACAATCACCGCAAAGCGGATGCCCTTGCGGTTGTTGAGGATGCGGTTGACCAAGGTGGTCTTGCCGCTGCCCAGATAGCCGGTCAGCAGCAGGACCGGTATTTCTTTCAAATCTTCCATACCTTATCGATCTATTGTTTTTTCTCAAAATGCTGGTAATCCTTGACCGAATTCCAGGCGCCGCCCCACTGGAATCCGTGGGAACGGAACAATTTGCAGCAAAGGTCTTCGGCTGTAATCTTATGCGGAAAATCGACTGTCCGGTCGGCATACTCCCGCGCCGCCTCCGGTTCGACCAGGTCGCCCTTTACATAAGGATTCTGCAGCGGGTTGATGTCCACGGCCATGCCGCGGGCATGGGCCGACAGGACAGCGTCCGAATTCGTGGCCGTCCGGTAATTGAAACAGGACGTATTGTTGGCCTCCATCGACCGTACGTCGTCGGCATCGAAATCGTCGATCAGCCGGACCGATGCGAGGGGATATTTCGCCTTGTACAGTTCTTTGAAAATGGCGATCAGATCATCGGCGATCGCCTTGTTGCAGACCATCTCACCCTTGCGGACCCGACCGTTGTAGTCATAGTAGAGAAGCTTTAGGTAACGCAGGTCAGACAGCTGTATCTGAGCGCCTTCCTCTGGATAAGACTTGCCCGTTATCCGCAGTCTGACCGATTCCGAAATGGTGTCTTTGCTGAACGCGGACAAACCAGGATCGACCGGATTGAGGAACTTGCGGTACCGGGTGTACGTGTAATTCACGCAGGTATTGGTGATGTTGTTGGCGAAGAGGATATCTGTGATGTGGTTCTCGTCCACATAGCTGATGACATCCTTGGTGAAATAGCGGAAGTCGGCCACATGGACCTCTTCGAAGGAATGGAAAAGATAACCCGGTACGGCGTTGCCGAAACTGTCTTTGAAAACCAGCAGCCGGCGGCCGTTGTGCACGGATGTCTCTACCTTGGTCAATTTCATGTCCCCTCCCATGAAGGTGGTGTACGCTGCGCCGCTTCCGTCCTTGAACGAGAAGAAATACTTGCTCTTATACGGCCGGCTCTCCCCCGTGACATGGTAATTCTCGTCCACCGTATAGTTGACATACGTCGTGGTGTATTCCACCCCGGTCGGGATGTAATAGACAAAATCTTCCGGCGCCTTCTTTACGGCAATATTGTGGGAGTAGCCATACATGCTGCCCACGAATTTGTGGACGACATGCTCTTCATACGTAGACAGATCCTCGAACGGGACGCCGGCCTGCCGCGCAAACTGCTGCGCCGCATAATAGGCGCCGAGCGGCGCCCAGTGATGGTCCGTCCGCAAATAAATGGGTTCGTCGGTATGCTGGGCCAGCACGGAGTAGATATCTACGGCCTTCACGCCGTTTGAAAGATTCGAAAAGACACCGTTGAACACCGGCCACTGCTTCTTCGTGAACTTGGCCGCTTCTTCCGGACAATAGAACTCCGTGGAAGTCGGAATCGGCATGCACCAGACCCGGACGGACTTGCCGAAAGCAGCCCCGTATTGATTGATTACCTCGGCATATTTCGCGCCGCCTTTCTCCGTACCGAAGAAACCCATCAGGGCACGTACGTTCTCGCCGCTGCCCACCAGGATGATGCCGGAACTGGCCACCTTGGCCACATCCTCGGCAGTCCCCTCCACCGCAGCGGGTTCAAAAGCCTTGACGCTCTTCACGGTATCGGCTTCAATCGCGGGATCCGCTTCTTCCGCAGCCGTTTCCACGGCCACATCACTGTCGCTGGTAACATACTGGATATTCTGTTGTCCGAAACGCACGCCCAACAAATCCTTGAAATGCATGCTCAGGAGCATCAGCGAATCGCGATACGGTTCCGTATCGCTGTACCATGAACTGATGGCGGCGGCATAGGAGCCGTCAGCCAGGGAATCCAGGGTAAAGGAAGGGAAATGCTGTAATTCCCGTTTCTCCAGTTCTGAATAAACGCTGCGCGGAAGCAGGTTGAACGCTGCCGTGAACGCCAGATAGACCAGTGCGATGACCCCGACAAAGAAAACACCTCTTTTCATATCAGAACCG
>JAFZAF010000040.1 GCA_017548335.1 Bacteroidales bacterium
GCCATGAAGCAGACGACCGGGCGTCTCCGTTTTAATTCCAACCTGACTATTGTCGCGGGCGTGCTGGCCGTTCTGCTCGCTTTCCTCATTCCCCAGCTGGGCCTTTCGAAACCCTTCTTTTTCTTCACCCTCGGATTGATCGTCGTAGCGGTCATCGTTTCCATCCTTGCCGCACGGCATCTGCCCAATCTCGACGGAGACTTGGTTACCGCAGCGGCAGAAACTGTTCGGTTCAAGAAGATCTATGCGACCTGGACCAGAATTGCCATTCCGATTTTCGTTGTCTGGTTCGGATTGTTTGTCTGGGTATCCCTGCGGGGCAGGGTGGTCCCGGCATCTAACATGATTGCTTTTGTGGTGCTCCTGGTGGTATTTTGTGCCCTCACCATCTATTTCGGCATGAAGCATCGCCGCGGCCTGCAGGATGCGACCGACGAGCTCCTCTCACAGATTGAACAATTGCGGAAGGGCGGTGTTTAATCACTGTGAATCTTTAAAAAGAGCCCTTGCCGTAGCTTGCAAGGGCTCTTTTCGTATTTCGCCAAACAGGCGCACGCCAACCCGCTCCAGAAGCGCCCCAAGGGCCATCGCCCTTGCGCCACAGGTCGATATCCGACCCTGGTGCCATATTTCCCAAAACACAGCCGCTGATTATCAGCAACTTACGATTTAACCCCGTGCGCCTGTTTGGCAATTTCCCGTTCCCAATCGGAGAAAATTCAGTTGTTCGAGAACAAGAAGGCGAGATCAGAATCTCCTGGTTGATAGCTATGGTCTGCAATGTTTTTGCATAAGCTATCGTTTATTTTGTTGTCGTTTTAAAAACCAGATGGAAATTCCGTTGCAAAGTGACCCCCTGGTCTTGAGAATGGAATCTTAAATAGAATGCAGGCTGGTGCGGTTTTTCATCCCTACAGCCTGCATTTCAGTATCTGATGAAAGGAAAAGATAACATATCATAAAATCGATGATAATACCCTTTATGGGTTAATCGAAAAGATATGTATGGACTATTGTATGTCTTTCTCGTAAAGTATTGTTTGCGGTTTTCTTGTTTTTGTATTATCTTTGTGTTGCATATAATATTATTAAAAATCTGGAAAAAATTATTGTTTTTAAATATTATTATATGGAATACAGGCTGGATAATTATTCTCGGGATCCGCAACTTCTGATGTTGAGGCTGGCGGGGAATTGTAAGGCCCGCAGGCTGGATAAAGGGTATAGCCGGCGGACGCTTTCGGAGTTGACAGGTATTCCTGCGCCCACCCTGGAGCGTTTTGAAAAAACGGGAAAGATTTCCCTGGAATCCTTTTGCCGGCTGGCCATCGAGTTTGATTATTTTGACGAGCTAGGAGCCGTCATGGGAAGAACCAAATATTCCACCTCCCAGGAGCTGGAAGAGATCAACCGCAATCACAACCGAAAGAACGGACGATGATGACCGACATTCAAAAGATTCAGGTTCTGCTGCGCGACCGTGTGGTGGGGACGCTTCAAACGGACCCGGCCAGCGGCGTGTGCGTGTTTGAATATGACAAGGAGTGGCTGGGCAGCGGATTCTCGCTGTCTCCTACGGAGCTTCCGCTCCAAAGCGGGTTGCTGTTCGCCGACAAAGACCGCCTGGGCGGCAGTTTTGCCATCTTTGAAGACAGTCTGCCGGACGGCTACGGGCTCTACCTGTTGGAGAAGATCCTGCGGAACCAGAATGTCTCGCTCAAGGACCTTTCGCCCTTACAGCGGCTGTCTATTATCGGAAAGTCCGGCATGGGAGCCTTGTCATACCTGCCCGTGATGCCCGGAATTCAAAAGCAGCAGGAACTCAATGATACAGAGTGTCTGGACCTGTTGCAGGAAGAGGCCTTGAAGGTCCTTTCCGAAAAGGAAGCTGGCGATCCGGGGCTACTATACTATAACAGTTCCAATTCCGGTGGAGCCCGCCCCAAGACTACGCTTCGGGCAAACGACGGTTCGCATTGGCTGGTGAAATTCAGGCACACCTACGATCCGGTGGATATCGGCCAGTCGGAGTATCTGTATATGCAGACGGCTGCGGAATGCGGTGTGACCATTCCCAGGATAGCCCTGTTCAATAATAAGTATTTCGCCATCGAGCGCTTCGACATCGATAAGGACGGGAGGCGGCTTCACATGGCATCGGCCGCTGCCCTATTGAAAACCAACTTCCGACGGCAGGATGTGGACTATACCAACCTGTTGGCATTGACTGGCTATCTGACCCAGGATCCGGCTCAGGTGGAAGAGATGTTCCGCCGGATGGTGGTGAACTTGGTTGTCATAAACAAGGACGACCACGCCAGAAATTTCTCTTTCCTCTGCCGGGATGGCCGTTGGGAACTGGCCCCGGCCTACGACATCACATATTCTCCTGCCGGCTCCAACGGAGAACACGCCACTTCGCTTTTCTACAATGGCAATCCTGGACTGGACCTCGTTTTGAAAGCCGGCACCGGCATCCGGATCCCCCGATTCCGCTGCCTTGAAATCATAGAGAAAGTGGAGGCAATCTGTGAAGAAAGGCTTCCCATCATCCATCGATTGAACAATCAGGATGACTGATTATTTCAGGCTGTTCCTCCACTCAATCAATCCTATTTTATCTTTAGCCTCCTCGTCTCCCTGGCTTGCATAATGCCACAAAATCTCCAGGTCTTCCGTTTCCGCAACGAGTATCTTTCGATACTTTTCTCCACCCTCCTTTGTCTCGATTAACTCCTTGACCCGCTTTGTGACTTCCTCAACCTCACCTGCATCAGCCTCATAAATGCATCTCTCAGAAACAGTTTACCTTCTGGTTACAAATACAATATCGTTTGTTTCTTCATCCCAATAATGACTTATCTGGAAATCACATTTGGGTGTTGTCAGTCCTATATACAAGAGAATCAATGCGTCCGTGCTTCCTTTTGAGATGTAAAACGAGAGGTCCTGCTTAGTGAGGTCACTGTTTTGAAGAGCCAGACAGATGTCGACGGAACTTCCGGATAAACTAGCATTCATTTCTTTTTCCTCTATTATGAGCGTTTCGGCAACAAAGGTACTGGGCTCATATGCAAGAAAGTCGCATGAGCACAATCTTTAAAGGTTCAGGTTGCCTTGGAAGAGCCCTTGCCGTAGCTTGCAAGGGCTCTTTTCGTATTTTTTTCGCCAAACAGGCGCACGCCAACCCGCTCCGGAAGCGCCCCAAGGGCCATTGCCCTTGCGCCACAGGCCGATATCCGACCCTGGTGCCATGTTTGCCGGAATAAGCATGCTGATTATCAGCGACTTACGATTGGACCCCGTGCGCCTGTTTGGCGATTTCCCGTTCCGAGAGGATGAATTCGTAATGGTGGGACTTGTTGCCGTCGATAGTGATCTTCCGGTCCAATATTTGGACCGGAAGGCGCATGGGGCGGGTCGGAAAAGCCCTTTCTGGCTGACCGCCTGGCTGAAAAATTCCGTTTAAATGCTGATGATCCCGGGTTTCTTGGTCAGGCCGAGGCCCGGTTTGTCTTCGAGGGTGATGCGGCCGTCGACGAGTTTCATGCCGTCGAAGCAGTCGTTACCGAGGAGGTAGTTGCCGTCGAGGTCGGCCCAGATGACTTTCGGGGAGATCTGGGCGGCGGCGGAGATGGCCACGGAGGTTTCGGTCATGCAGCCGACCATCAGTTTCATGTGGTTCTGCTCGGCCATGGTGATCATCTGGCGGGCTTCCCAGAGGCCGGTGCATTTCATCAGCTTGATGTTGATGCCGTGGAAGGCGCCTTTCAGGCGCGGGATGTCATAGATGCGCTGGCAGCTCTCGTCGGCCATGATGGGCAGCGGGCTGCGCTCGGTAATCCAGGCGGTTTCGTCGAGCATGAGTTTGCTCATGGGCTGCTCGATCATCTCGACGCCGCGTTCGGCGAGCCAGTAGATCATGTCGAGGGCGTAGGATTTGTCTTTCCAGCCCTGGTTGGCGTCGATCACGATGGGCCGTTGGTCGCGGGCGCGGATGAGGTTGATCATACGCTTGTCTTCGGCTTCGCTCATGCCCAGCTTGACCTTGATGATCTTATTCCAGGAGGCTTCGGTGATCTTCGTGTTGACCATGTCGTCGCTGGCATCGTAGCCGATGGTGTAGCAGGTGTACGGCGCGTCTTTCGGGTTGAAGCCCCAGATCTTCCACCACGGCTGGCCGAAGATGTTGCCCACCAGGTCGTGCAGTGCGATGTCGATCGACGCCTTGGCGGCGGTGTTGTTGGTCGTGATCTTGTCGACGGCCGCCATGATGTCTTCAATCTGGAACGGGTTGTCGAATTTCGGCAGGACGTTGTCGACGATCTTCTTGTAAAATTCGTGGCAGGAGGCCTGTGTCTCGCCCAGGTACGGTGGCATGGCGGCTTCTCCATAGCCTTCATAGCCGTCCCAGGTGAGGCGGGTGATGACGATGGGGGTGGTGGTGCGGGAGCTGCCGGAGATGGTGAAGGTAAACTTCATGATGCCCTGGAAGTCTTCCCAGGCCAGTTCCAGCTTCTTGCTGCCCGATTTCTTCTTGGCGGCGCTTTTGGCAAACAGCTGGGAAGGGTGCCACAGTGCGGCGCCGGCTGTCAGCAGGCCCGCCGTCTTGAGGAATGTTCTGCGATCGCTCATAATATGGAATTGTTGTTGTTTACTTATTAGATCCCCGATCAGGTCGGGGATGACGTCTTAAAAATACACGCCGCTCTTGGCGATGGAGACGACGCCCTTGCCGCAGTCCTGGGTGCCGATGATGCGACAGGCGCGGATGGGCTTGCGGGCATAGTAGTCCGGCTCTCCCTCGATGAGACTGTTGATGCGCACGAGCATGGAGGAGTGGATGATCTTGCCGTCACCCAGGTAGATGGCTACGTGGGAGATGCGCTCCGGCTTTTCTTCCGTGGCTTCGCGTCCGAAGAACACGAGATCAGCAGGCTGGAGATTGTCGAGCCCCTGCGAGACATCCACCGGGTCGCCGGTCTTGTATTGCTGCGAGGCGTTGCGGAGGAGCATGTAGCCGTTGAGGAAATACACGCTCTTGGAAAAACCGCTGCAGTCCACGCCCTTGATGGAGGTGCCGGCCCAGAGGTACGGCACGCCGAGGAAGGACTTGGCTGTTTCCAGAATCTGTTTGCGGGCTTTATCGATGTCGGCTTTCGGCGCATCGGCGGGAACGACCGCTTTCCGGCTGTTGACCCATTGTTTCAGTTCCGTCACGTCGGAGGCGGGAACGTAGGCTTCCCGGCCGTCGGGGAATTTCACTTTGATATACTTGCCCGCGGTACCGGTCTGTTCGACTATGTCGCCCCAGACGCCGTCGCTCACGTGGCCGGCATCCGGCCGGGGCGCGTCGAGGAAGAAGGTGTAATAGCTGGTGACTACGACACGCTTCGACGCTTTCCAGGCGTCCAGCCGGGCCTGGTCGACGGGGACGATGGCCATGTCGTTGACCCAGGCTTTGTATCCGTCCGGCGTTTCGATGTTCACCCAATAATCGTTGTCATGGTAGTGGACCTTGACGGGCGTTCCCAGCAGGGCCTGGGTGCCGAGTTCCGCGGCATAATCGGGATTCTCGCGCATGTTGATGACAGACAGGGTGGCGAGTGCCAGGCCGTTTTCATCTTCCCGCTCGGGTTGCTGCGGCGCTTCCGGCTGCGGAACGGTTTTCGTGCAGCTGAGAGCCAGCAGCACACAAAAGACATAGGTCAGAATGCGTTTCATAGGGGCTGTTTTTGGGTCTTACAACCAACAAATATACGAAAAAATGAAACGCCTTTCGCCACAAAGTGCTTTATTTCGCCCCGGAAACGGCCGATTTCGCCACAATCGCCCCGGACGGGCTTTCACGTTGGCGTCGGGGTCCGTATCTTTGCGGCAGTTAAAATCTAAATCTGAAAAAAATGGAAAGAATCGCAATCGAATCGAAAGTCATTGACATCATCTCCAACAAACTTGGCCTTCCGAAAGACGAAGTCACGCCGGCTGCCAACTTCACGATGGACCTGGGCGCCGACTCGCTCGATACCGTTGAACTGATCATGGACTTCGAGAAGGAATTCGGCCTGAAGATCTCCGACGAGGACGCCATGAACATCAAGAGCGTCGGCGACGCCATTGAATATATCGCCGCTCATCTCCAGTAATCCGGAGCAGGTTCCTGTCCGGAAGGGAAGCGCTACGAGGAAAGTCGCTCCAAATGTTCGGAGATGGTCTTGTAGTAGCGCTGGGACACGGGAATCTTCTTGGCATCCGGGTGTGACAATACTAGAAACGCCCGCGCGCCCTCCCGCTTGAACTGCGTCACATTATCGACGTTGACGATGTAAGAGCGGTGGCAGCGGATCAAGGAAGTACCTTCCAACTGTTTTTCAAGCCGGGTTGTGCGGCAGCGCATGAGGTAGTTGAGCAGTTGGCCGCCCAGATTATACCGTATTTCGACGTAATTGTCCTGCGAAGCGATGTACAGGATGCTGTCGGCTGAGACGGAAAGCTTCAGGTTGCCGTTGTAATCGTAGAAGTGGATGATATTGGCGGAATTGGCGGGTTTCTCAACTTCCTGCTGGAGTTTCAAGGCATTGATCTCTTCATCCTTGGCCCGGTTCGCGGCAATCAGCGTGAAGATGACATAGGGGATCGCCAGGATCATGCCCACGCACAAGGAGGTATGCGCGACCAGCGCAGGGGTAATCGGAATGTCGGCTTCGAACCACTGCCGGGTATAGAGCAGATAGACTACGGCGATGGCGATGAATTCGCCCAGGAACCAGAAAAGATATTTGCGGATCGAGACGGTATGCCGGAGTTGATAAAGCATCAACCCTACTTTGCTGACAAGCAGGATGCCGATGCCGGAAAGGTAAAACAGCAGCGTGGGCAGCACGACATCGGAGCCCAGTCCGATCCAGACGGTAGAAGAAAAGGGGTGATACGTCAGCAGGAAGACGAGGGAAAAACCCACGACAAAGATGACGGATTTCAGCAGAAAAGCTCTGTGTAATAGATATTTAGGTGCTTCCAAGGTTGTTCGTTTTGCCCCCAAAAATACGAAAAAAAAGGATAACAGGAAAATCCGCTCAGGCGGAGAATAAACAGAATACAATCGCATGAAAATCATAGGAACAGGCAGTGCTCTCCCCGAAAGGGTCGTGTCGAACGACATGCTGGCCGGCTTTCTCGATACCAGCGACAGCTGGATCACCACCCGTACGGGCATTCACACGCGCCGGCTTTTGAGTACCGAAACCCTGCGCGAACTGGCCATGAAAGCGGCGCGCGCAGCCCTCGAATCCGCGCGGGTGCGTCCCGAAGGAATCGATTACCTGATTTGCTCGAATGTGGCGAACAGTTATGTGTCGCCTTCATTGGGCAGCATTATCTTGGGCCCGCTGGGCTGCTGCTGCCCCACCTTCGACTTGAACGGCGCTTGCGCCGGGCTGGTCTATGCCCTCGACATGGCCGATGCTTTTCTGAAAACCGGCCGGGCCCGGACCATCCTGATCGTGGCCGCCGAACAGCCGTCGCGCTTCTGCGACTGGCATGACCGGGCCACTTCGGTGCTCTTCGGGGACGGCGCAGCCGCGCTGGTGGTCACAGAAGGGGAAGGGTTCAAGGACTTCCGCCTCACGGGCGAGACACATACCGACGTGATGTTCTACAAACGCGCGATGGAGCCGACGCCCTACGACCGCGTGGAAGAAAGGACCATGCCGCTGGTCATGGAGGGGCGCGAGGTGTTCCGGCTGGCCGTGGAAGCCAGCATCCGGGACGTGGACGTTTTGCTGGAAAGAAACGGCCTGACCGGTGCCGACATCGACTATTTCCTGCTGCACCAGGCCAACCTGCGCATCATCGAGTGCATCCGCGAGCATCTGGAGCAGCCGCGGGAGAAATTCCCGACCAATATCCAGAAATACGGAAACACGTCTTCGGCCAGTATCGGCATCCTCATGGACGAACTCTCGCGGGCGGGTCAGCTCAAAACGGGCGATACGCTGCTGCTCAGCGCTTTTGGCGGCGGTTTCGTAACGGCCGCCGCGCTCATGAAATGGTCGGAAATCCAATACGAATAAACCATGAAACGCGTAGTGATTACCGGTTTGGGTTGCATTTCCCCGTTGGGCAACAACGTGGATTCCCTTTGGAACGGGCTGTTGAACGGCCAATGTGCCATCGACTTCATCCGGTCGCTCGATGCGAGCGCCCTGCCCGTCAAGATTGCAGCGGAAGTCAAGGATTTCAATCCGGCGGATTTCGGCCTCGACCGGTCGATGATCCGGCATAACGACCGCTATGCACTGTACGCCCTGGCCGCCGCAACGCAGGCCATGCGCGATAGCGGCCTGGAAGTCGGCAGGGACGTGGATCCCTGCCGCTTCGGCTGCGCCATCGGTTCCGGCGTCGGTGGTATCCAGACCTTCTGCAGGGAGCATACCTCCTTGCTGGAAAACGGCTCCCGCGGCGTTTCGCCGCTCTTCATCCCTGAGATGATTGCCAATATCGCGTCGGGCAATGTGGCCATCCTCTTCCATGCGGAAGGTCCCAACCTTCCCGTTGTGACGGCCTGCGCGACGGGAACGCATTCCGTCGGCGAGGCATACCGGATGATCCGCGAAGGCCGTGCCGACGCAATGATCACCGGCGGCGCCGAAGCGGCAGTCTGCGAGATCGCCATCTCCGGGTTTGCTAACAGCAAGGCTCTTTCGACGAGCGAAGACCCGATGGCGGCTTCGCTGCCTTTCGACGCCCGCCGCAAGGGATTCGTGATCGGCGAGGGTGCCGGAGTCCTGATCCTAGAAGATTATGAACTGGCCCGCCGGCGCGGCGCGCACATCTATGCCGAAGTGTGCGGCTATGGCAACAGCTGCGATGCCTATCACTATACGGCGCCGCGTGCCGATGCCAAGAGTGCCACGAACTGCATCCGCTGGGCGCTGGAAGAGGCCGGTTATCGGGAAGGGGAGAAGGTATACATCAACGCGCACGGAACGGGAACGCCGCTCAACGACAAGGCGGAGACCCTGGCCATTAAGCAGGCGTTCGGCCTGGAGGCTGCGCGTCGCGCCGTCATCAGCAGCACCAAGTCGATGACCGGCCACATGCTGGGCGCGACGGGTGCCATCGAATTGCTCATTTGCGCAAAGACCTTGCAGACCGGAAAAGTGGCCCCGACCCTCCATCTCGATGAACCGGATCCGGACTGCGACCTCGATTATACGCCGAATGAGGCCCGGGATTTCAGCCCGGACCTGACCCTCAGCAATTCCTTTGGCTTCGGCGGACAGAACGCCTGCGTGGCGCTTCGGAACATCTCATGAAAACAAGAAACAATCAAGCATAATGGAAAGAGAAGAAATCAAGAACTATCTGCCGCACCGGGAACCGATGCTCCTCGTCGATGACGTGACGATGGACAACGGCATTACCACCGGGCACTATCTTGTCCGTGGTGATGAATTCTTTTTGCAAGGCCATTTCCCCGGCTATCCGGTTGTTCCGGGTGTCATCTTGTGCGAAATCATGGGGCAGTGCTGCTGCGCCTTGATGCTGGACGTCCTGCCCGGACGCCTGACCTTCTACGCCGGACTCGACAACGTGCGTTTCAAGAATCAGGTGCGCCCCGGCGACCGGGTCACGGTGACGGCCCGTATCGTGAACCGCCGCGGCCTGACCTTCTTCATCGATGCGGAGGCACGCGTGGAAGAAAAAATCTGCGCCAAAGGCCGTCTGATCTTCATGCTGGTCGATAAACCTTAACTAACGTCATGCCCGGCCTGACCGGGCATCTGGAATCGTATGAAACTTTTACAAAATAAAACCGCCCTCATCACCGGCGCATCGCGCGGAATCGGGCGCAGCCATGCCCTCCTGTTCGCAGAAGAGGGGGCCGACATCATCTTCACGGACCTGAAGGCGAACGAGCAGAGCGACACCCTGTTGGCCGAACTCCGAGCCAAGGGTGTCCGGGCTGATTTTCTCGCCTCGAACGCTTCCGACTTCGCACAGGCGCAGGAGGTAGCGGCGTGGGTAGCCGAACACTACGGCCGCCTCGACATCCTGGTCAACAATGCGGGCATTACCCGCGACCAGCTGATCCTCCGCATGAGCGTGGAGGACTGGAACCTCGTGATGGAAGTCAATCTCCGTTCCGTGTTCAATTACACCAAGGCTTTCGCGCCGCTGATGATGCGGCAGCGCAGCGGTTCGATTATCAACATCAGCTCGATCGTGGGCTTGAACGGCAATGCGGGCCAGTGCAACTATGCGGCTTCCAAGGCAGGCATCATCGGCTTTACGCGTTCCATCGCCAAGGAATTAGGCTCGCGCGGCATCCGCTGCAACGCCGTGGCGCCCGGTTTCATCGAGACTCCCATGACGCAGCAACTTTCTGAGGAGGTGCGTAAAGAGTGGATGAAACAGATTCCCCTGCATCGCGGCGGCCTCGACACCGACGTAGCGCATGTCTCCCTGTTCCTGGCCAGCGACCTGGCCGGCTATGTCACCGGACAGGTCATCAGCTGCGACGGCGGCTTGGCCATCAATTAATCTAATAGCGAATAGATATGGCTTTTAAAATCGTGGTAATGGCCAAACAGGTACCCGACACGCACAATGTCGGGGCCGATGCCATGAATGCGGACGGCACCGTGAACCGGGCCGCCCTTCCGACTGTGTTCAATCCCGAGGACCTCAAGGCGCTCGAAATGGCGCTTCGTGTCAAGGATACGGTGCCGGGATCGACGGTGACCGTGATTACGATGGGACCGCCGCGTGCGGCGGAAATCATCAAAGACGCCATCGCTCGTGGAGCCGATGACGGATTCGTGCTGAGCGACATGCGCTTCGCCGGTGCCGACACGCTGGCCACCTCCTATGCCCTTTCGCAGGCCATCCGCCAGATGGGCCGGGTGGACCTTATCTTTGGCGGCCGGCAGGCCATCGACGGGGACACCGCACAGGTGGGGCCGCAGGTGGCTGAAAAGCTGGAGATTCCGCAGGTTACCTATGCCGAAGAACTGCTTGCTGTCGACGCGCAGTCGATTACGATCCGGCGTCGCCTTGAACGGGGCGTCGAATGTGTCCGGGCGAAACTCCCGGTGCTGGTGACCGTTACATCGGCCGCGGCCGACTGCCGCTTCCCGAACATCCACCGGATGATCCGGCGGGTCCGGGAAGAAGTGCGGATGACCAATGCCGACGGTATCGGCGC
>JAFZAF010000041.1 GCA_017548335.1 Bacteroidales bacterium
GGTCTCAATGTCATGATACCCGTCGGAACGCTTCCGTATGACATTGAGGCCCAGATTAATCTTCGCATTGGGGTAGAGCAGCATCCGCTTGTTCTCCTTTCCGTTGTTTCGATAGTACGAAGATACGGCAAATCGCCGGTCGTGCGACGGACCGTCTTTCCTTTTTTTCAACAGAAAAATAAACAATGTATCCTTTTGTGCGCAAATTGTGTGTTCAACTACTCAAATCTTTTTTCTATCTTTGTCTTTAGATACTTTTGTTGTGAATCACCCGCAATGACCCGCATACAAAAAATCACAGACTTTGGCGCATCGCTGCTTTTTCTTGCGGCGGCGGTTGTCTATTTTTCCGTATGGTACGGGTTCCATACCATCAACCTGGAACAACTGCAGCTTTTTGAGGGGACCTGGGCCTATTTTGCGGAAACCGTTGCGATTCCGGGCGGCTTTGCCGACTACCTCGGGCGGTTTCTGACCCAGTTCTGCTACTACGCCTGGTCCGGCGCCCTCATTATTGCCGTCCTGCTGGTCCTCATCCGCATACTGGTATGGAAACTTTGCACCCGGAAAGATACGCTGATCGGCGCTATGACCTTCGTCCCGACCATCCTGCTGGCAATGGTGATGTGCTACCGGTTCCCTACGCTCAGCCTTCTGACTGCTTTCGCCCTCACGTTGACAGCCGCCCTGGCCGTCAACTGCATTGCGGATACCAAACCCCGGCGCATCGTCGCCCTGGCACTGATTCCCGTGCTTTACCTGTTGCTGGGCAGCCTTGTCATCCTGTTTGCAGCCGTGACGGCCGTCAAGGAACGGAACAAAGTGTTCGCCATCACAACGCTTGTGTTGGCCGTCGCCTGTCCGCTGGTCGCCTATCCGCTGCTTCCCTACCCGCTTGGGAGGCTTCTCTACGGACTGCATTATTATAAAGTCCATATTCATATGCCGGTATGGCCGTGGGTGGCGGCACTGGCAGCCGTAGCCGTCGTGGCCTTTGCCGAGGCCCGCATTCCATCCCGGCAGCTGCGTGTCTGGCCGGCGGCCTATGCCGCGATCTTCCTCCTGGCCGTGCCGGCCATCCTGCTTTGCAGCAGCCGAATCGACGAACAGAGCCTGAAATACAACATCCTCACCGGCAAGCGGGCATGGAACCGCATCGTGACCGAAGCTACGCGGCGGGCTCCCCGCACTTACGGCGAGACCGCAAGTCTCAATCTGGCCCTCTGCAAGACCGGCCATATGGGCGGGCATATGTTCGACTACCTGCAGGACGGCCCGGAAACCTTGCTTCCCAATGAGAACACACCCTATCAGGAAGGACTCTCGACCGCTGAAATCTTTTACCAGCTGGGCATGGTGAACAATGCCCGCCGCAACTGTTTCGAGGCCCTCAATGCCATCCCGGACTACCAGAAAAGCGCCCCGGTTTTCAAGCTGTTGGCGGAGACGAGCATCGTCAATGAAAAGTACGAGCTGGCCCGGAAATACTTGACGGCTCTCAGCCACACCTTGTTTTACAAAAAATGGGCGAACGAGCGGCTTGCAAAATACGAGGACCTGATGGAACTGATGATCATGGAGGAATATGCCATGAAGCACCTCGAAAGGTACAAGGGCGAGGACTACATTTTCGACTACAATGCGTCCGACGTCTCACTGAGACAACTGCTGG
This sequence comes from Bacteroidales bacterium, assembly GCA_017548335.1. GTDB lineage: Bacteria > Bacteroidota > Bacteroidia > Bacteroidales > UBA932 > Cacconaster. Next base: position 1,673 of record JAFZAF010000041.1, read on the forward strand.
CCGAATATCCGGGCAACATCACCGCCCTCAACTACCTGCTTGCTTGGTCGCTGCTTAACAAGGACATCGGTGCGTTCATGTCGGACTGCCCGTTCGAGGGCTTCACAGAAGTCGTACCGAAAGCCTATCAGGAGGCTTTCCTCATCAACTGGGACCTGTTCGGGGGCTCGCCGGAAGACCTGCCGCAGTTCATCAACCCGCGCATCGTGTCGCGCAAGGAGGCTTTCACGCGGGATTTTGAAACCAATGTCCCGATGAACAAGATGATGGAGCGCTACGGAGATACCTATTGGTTCTACTATTATTTCAAATAGCATGCATAGAAAAAGCCTTCTCATATTGTTGTCAGTGCTGCTTCTCTCCATCTCCTGCCGGGAGCAAGTCGTCAATCCTGCGCCGTATGGGCTGCCGCCGGACATTTTCCCCGATTACAACGGTGTCACAGTGCCGGCAACGATTGCACCGATGAATTTCTCGATGGACGGAGCCAGGCTGCTTGACGTCACCCTCATCGGAGACGATGGTTCAACGATGCACGTAAGAGGACCCGTAGCGAAATTCCCGGCACGCGCATGGAAGAAAATGCTGCAGGCCAACAAGGGAGCTTCCATCAAGTTCGAGACATACGGCCTGAAAGACACGACTTGGTATGATTACGCTCCGTTCCGTATCTACGTGAGCGAGGACAGCATCGATTATGGCATCGCCTACCGGCTCATAGCACCTTCTTATGAAGGAATGGGCAAAATAGGCATTTACGAAAGAGACCTTTCTTCTTACAAAGAAAAGGAGCTGATCGGCGTCGACGAAGTCAACGGCTGCATCAACTGCCACGCTTTCAACCAGTGCGACCCCTCCAACCTGAGCCTTCATGTTAGAGGCGAGTACGGGGCTACCCTCATCCGCAAGAACGCTCAGATCAAAGCCTACGCGACCAAGACAGACTCCACCGTTTCGCCCTGCGTCTATCCCTACTGGCATCCGTCGGGCAACTATATCGCCTATTCTACCAACAACACCAAACAGGGTTTTTACCAGCGAATGGAAAACATCCTGGAAGTGTTTGACAACGAATCCGATATCGTTGTCTACGACATACGCAACAACGAACTGATCTCCAGCCCCCTGATCAAAGGACCCCAGTCATGGGAGACCTTCCCGGCCTTTTCCCCTGACGGCAGGACGCTCTATTTCTGCACCGCAACGCCCAAACCCATCCCTGAAGGACTCGCCGAAATCCGCTACAATCTCTGCAGCATCGCTTTCGATCCGGAAACCGGTCGTTTCGGCGACAAGGTCGACACCCTGGTACTCGCCGAACCCAAAGGACAGAGCATCTCCTTTCCCAGGCCCTCGTTCGACGGCCGCTTCCTGATGTACACGGTGTCGGATTTCGGAAACTTCTCGATCTGGCACAACGAATCGAATCTCAAGCTGCTGAACCTCGAAACCATGGAGACCAACGAGATGACGGGGGTCAACAGCGACTTCGACGCGGACAGCTACCACAACTGGAGCAGCAACAGCCGTTGGTTCGTCTTCGGCACCCGCCGGGACGACCAGACCCACACACGACCCTACATCTGCCATATCGACGAAAAAGGCATGCCCGGCAGACCTTTCCTGCTTCCCCAGGAAAACCCCCGCCAGTATTACGACATCATGCTGAGAAGCTACAACATCCCTGAATTCGTCAGCAGGCCCGTGGACCTCAACCACCACAAAGCCTGGAAACTGCTCAAGCGGGGAAAGAAGGAACAGGTCAAATATAAACAACTCACCGTAGATGAATAAACTGAAGCGGAGCATCCTGGTTGTGGCCAGCTTCGTCCTCGTGGCGTTGCTTGCCGGTAACTGCGGCGATGATTTCGTCACGGAAACCGACGAGGACGACGAAGACGACGTTACCGCAACGACCTTCGACCGGACCATCGCCATTTCGTTCGGCGGCGAGCAAGCCTCGGTCAGCGGGGATGTGCACGGCATTGTTTCGGTGAATGGCAACTATGTGACCGTAAACAATACAACGGACGAAAAGGTTGTCTATGATCTCAGCGGAGCGACGAATAGCGGATCGTTCAAACTCTATAGTTCAAGAAAGCAGGCGATCCGTCTCCATCAGCTCGACCTGACCAATCCCAAAGGCGCGGCCATCAACAACCAGAGCAAAAAAAGGACGTTCGTCGTCGTGGAAGGGAGCAATTCCCTGGCTGACGGAAAAAAATATACCAAGACGGAAGGCGAGGACGAGAAGGCTGCTTTCTTCAGTGAAGGCCAGCTGGTTTTCAGTGGCGCCGGCTCCCTTGCCGTAACGGCTCGCGGCAAAGCGGGCATCACAAGTGACGATTATGTGCGCTTCTTGTCAAGTCCGACCATAAAGGTCAATACGACGGCCGGCCACGCAGTCTGCGGCAAGGATGCCATTATCGTTTCGGGCGGCAATCTGGACGTTACGACTTCAGCCGACACGAAAAAAGGGTTCAGCTCCGATTCACTGGTCCGCATCGACGGCGGCGTAACACACATCACCGTCAAGGGCTCGGCGGAGTATGACAGTAAGGACAATAAATATACTGGCACCGCCGGCATCAAGGCTGACAAGCTCTTCGAGATGCTCGCGGGTGAGCTTGTCATCCACAATTCCGGAACCGGCGGCAAAGGCATAAGCTGCGACGGTCCGGGTTGTTTCAAAGGCGGCACCGTCACGGTCACGACGACCGGCGCAAATTTCGGTAGCAGCAACGAAACCCCTTCGAAAGGTATCAAATTCGACGGCGACCTCTCTTTCTCCGGCGCCACGGTCAGCGTGACCAGCCTGTCTCACGAAGGCATCTCATCGAAAGGTACCATCGACATTTCAGGCGGCGTTCTGTACGTCTGCGCCAGTGACGACGCCATCAATTCTCACGGCGACCTGACCATCAATGGCGGTTATGTCTGTGCCTGGTCTACCGACAATGATGGAATCGACGCCAACGGGAATCTGTATGTCAAGGGCGGTACGGTCTATGCCGTCGGCACCCACACGCCTGAAGTGGCGCTGGATGCCAACACCGACGACGATAAAAAATTGTATATACTAGGAGGCACCATCATCGCAATCGGGGGTTTGGAAAGAGATGCAAACCTTTCGCAAAAATGCTATTGGGCTCCCTGGAGCAAGAATACCTGGTATGGACTGACTATCGGCTTATCGACCTTTGCTTTCCAGACTCCGTCCAGCGGCGGCGATACCCTCGTCGTATCGGGCGTCCCGGCCCCTGCGCTCAAATCAGGTGTCAGTGTCAGCGGCGGAACGAATCTGTTCGATGGCCTCTGTGTGCGAGACGCCATCGTTTCCGGCGGAATTTCCGTCAATCTGTCAAACTACAGCAGTGGCAGCAACTACTGATTGGAATGTATTTTTTTCGCGTGAAAACCAAGATTTATAACCTTTTGTTCCCGGGCCTTTTCACCGTGGCGGTTTTCCTGTTCTTCTGGCTGGCATACCCCTACCACGTATACAACCAGGAACAGTTCCAGCTCTTCCAGTTCTCCTGGAGGTATCTGGTCGAAACCCTGGCGGTTCCCGGTGGCCTTGCCGACTGGTGCGGCCGGTTCCTGACGCAGTTCTTCTATTTCTCGGCGGCGGGCAGCCTCATCCTCGCGCTGCTTCTTGCGACGATACAGTCGTCTACAGCAGCCCTTGCGAAATACTTGTCGCCCCTGGGATATGCCCTGACTTTCATCCCTCCGATCCTGCTGCTGCTCTTCTTCTGCGACGCCGACGCAATGCCCGGCACGCTGGTGGCAATCCTGCTGTCGCTGCTCTGCGCCCTGGCAGTCATTCACATCCGTCCCTCTTTGCTTCGAAACAGCATCGCGGTCGTCGCGACCGCCCTGCTCTATTTCCTGCTGGGACCCCTTTCGGTCCTGTTCATCGTCGCATACCTGGTCCATGAGCGGAAACTGCTTCCGGGCATTCTGATGGTGGCCGCATTCGCCTTGTGCGTCGTATGCCTGCACAAGACAATGGGATATCCGTACTCCAGGCTCCTGTACGGCATCAACTACTACAGGTTCCACCACCACCTTCCTGCTTGGCCCTGGATAGCCGCGGCGGCAGAGGCGTTAGTTCTGGCCTTTTCTCCGCTGTTCAAGCGGCAGGGCAAGGCTTGGGAAGGAATCGGAGCCTTCGTCGCCGTGATGGCCCTCGGCGCCCTGGGCGTCGTCCTGTGCTTCGACGGCGAGAAAGAGACCTATCTCAAATACGATTTCCTCACGCGAAGGTTCCAGTGGAATGCCATCCTCGCAGAAGCCCGGAAAGACAATCCCCAGAAACCCTACGAAATGGCCAGCGTGAACCTGGCGCTCGTGAAGACGGGGAACGCCCGCAGGATGTTCGACTTCTACCAGAACGGCACGGACGGCCTGCTTCCGGAGTACACCAACGACTTCATGCACCCGCTGATTCCCTCCGAAGCCTATTTCCAGCTTGGAATGATCAACGCCAGCCAGCGCTACACCTTCGAGGCGCAGGAACTGATACCGGACTTCCAGAAAAGCGTCAGGGCCTACAAGCGACTGGCGGAAACCAACCTGGTCAACAGGAACTACCCGGTTGCCGAAAAGTATCTGAAGGTCCTCGAAAAGACGCTCTTTTACCGCGAATGGGCCCGGTCCAAAATGGCGATGTGCGGCAATGAGGCAGCCATTGACGCGGATCCGGGATACGGCTACCTGCGCAACGTCCGGCTCCGCGACCGCGACTTCCTCTTCAACCGGCAGGCGATGGAATCCATGCTGGCCTACCTGGTCCAGGAGAATCCCGCCAACCACATGGCGCTGGAGTACCTGCTCGCCTGGGATCTCCTTGACAAGAACCTGAAAGGTTTCGTGAACTTCTGCCCCTTCGAGGGATTCCAGGGACGCGTGCCGCGCTGCTATCAGGAAGCCTTCCTGCTGGACTTCGCCGACACGACGCAAAGCCTGGACAATGTTCCCGCCTTTATCGACCGCGACGTGGTGACCTCGTTCAGCATCTTTATGCGGGAGCACGGCGCCGGAACTTCGGCCGAAGCCCTTGCCAAGCAATTCGGCAACACCTATTGGTACTATTATTTCTATCGACTGGGACAATGAAAAAGAGAACCTTCCTATATTTTCCACTATTGCTTGCCGTCCTCGCGTGCACCGGCAATCCCGACAGTTTCGAGCAGGCAGGTCGGCAGCCGGACATTTATCCCGACTACATCGGCGTAACGGTTCCCGCTACCATCGCGCCCCTCGATTTTGACATCGAAGGCGCCGCGAAGGTCATCGCCATCGCGGAAGGCCCGGACGGACAAACCGTCAAAGCATCCGGAAAGAGCGCCAATTTCCCCGTCAAAGCCTGGCACAGCCTGCTGGCCGCATCCAAAGGCGGGACGGTAAAAGTCACGGCGTGCGGAAAAATCGACGGTAAATGGAAAATGTTCGAACCTTTCGAGATCTATGTCAGCGAAGATGCCATCGACTACGGCATCGCCTACCGGCTCATCGCCCCAGGCTACCAGTCTTTCTCCCACATCGGCATTTACGAGCGGGATTTATCGTCTTTCGACGAAACCTGCCTGATCGGGGGCAGGAACTTTGACGGCTGCGTGAACTGCCACGCCTTCAACCGCACCCGGCCCGAGGACATCAGCCTGCACGTCAGGGGAACAAAAGGGGCAACGTTCATCCGCAAGAACGGCGAGACCGTCGCTTATGACATGCGGACCGATTCCACCCTGTCCGGATGCGTCTATCCCTACTGGCATCCGAACGGCCGGTTCATCGCCTACTCCACCAACTTGAGCCGGCAGGGCTTCCACCAGCGCCCCGACAAAGTGCTGGAGGTGTACGACCTCAAGTCGGACCTGCAGGTGTACGACACCCAGGAAAACGTGCTGATCACTTCTCCTGAAGTGAAGGTGGACGGGGTGAACGAAAACATGCCGGTCTTTTCGGCCGACGGCCGCTCCATCTACTTCACTTCCTGCACAGAACAGGAAATCCCCCGCAACGTGACGGAAGTCAGGTACAATCTGTGCCGTGTGGACTTCAATCCCGAGACCGGGGATATCGGCCACAAGATAGACACCGTGATCTTCGCAGAAGCGATGGGCAAGAGCGTTTCCTTCCCGAAACCCTCCTATGACGGACGCTGGCTCATGTATCAGCTGGCGGACTATGGATGCTTCGGTGCCTGGCACCACGAATCGGACTTGTGGCTTCTCGACCTCCAGACCGGGGAAACCCGGCCGCTTGACGGGGTGAACAGCGACGATGCCGAGAGCGCCCACAGCTGGAGTTCCAACTCCCGCTGGTTCGTCTTCGGCAGCCGGAGAGACGACGGACTCTACACCCGGGCTTATATCTGCCATATCGACGCAGACGGTGTCTGCGCGAAACCTTTCATGCTGCCCCAAAAGAGTCCCCGTGACTTTTACGACAACTCCGTACGCTCTTACAACGTGCCTGAATTCGTTTCGGGCAAAACGGATTTCGACGGCAATGCCGCCGTACGCCTGTATAACAGCGATGAAAGAACAAAAGTTGGATTCAGATGGTCAGACTCCTCTTTATAACCGATTTTTCCGAATCCTTCGCTTACGCGCTGTTGAAAGGGATCATCCGCTACTCCAGCGAGACAGAGCAATGGGTTGTGTGCCGCATGCCGACGGCATACAAGAAACGACTGGGAATGAAAGGAGTCGTCAAGTGGGCGAAGAACTGGGGCGCCGACGTGGTCATCGGCCAATTCGAAGAGCATGACAAAGTGAATCTTTTCCCCAAAAACGGCATCGTTGCACTGGCCCAGGACTACAAAAAGAAATTCTCAACGATTCCCAATATTACCGCCGACTACATCCAGACCGGACGGATGGCGGCCGACCTGTATCTCCACAAAGGCTTTCGAAATTTCGCCTTTTTCGGATACAAGGGCGTATGCTGGTCCGAGGAACGCTGTGAAGGTTTCCGCGGAAGGATCGAGGAGGCGGGATTCGGAGATCATTTCTACCTCTACGACAAGCAAGTGATCGACAACCTCTGGTACTATGAGGCGGAGGAACTCCGGAACTGGCTGATTTCCCTGCCGAAGCCTGTCGCCGTGATGGCCTGCGACGACAACCAGGGGAATGCGCTGATCGAGGCTTGCAATTCCGCCGGGGTCAAGATTCCTTCGGAGCTTTCGCTGATCGGGGTCGACAACGATGAGGTCATCTGCACCTTGTCCGACCCGACCCTCTCGAGCATCCAGGTAGACATCGAGATGGGCGGCTACGAGACCGCCCGGATGGCTTCCCGGATGTTGAAGGATCCTTCTTTCAAAGGCCATGACATCGTCCTCCAGCCCAAAAAGATCGTCCACCGGGTGTCCACCTCCGCCTACGCCACCACCGACAAGGAAGTGTTGCGGGCGCTGCAGTACATCCGGCAGAATCTATGCACAAAGCTGTCTGTCTGCGATGTCCTGGAACAGGTCCCGCTATCGCGAAGGCTGCTCGAAGTGCGCTTCAAGAAAGTACTCGGCGTATCGATCTACCAGTACATCTCCCAGCAGCGGATCGGGCGCTTCTCCGAGCTGCTTCTCGAAACCAACGACTCCATCCAGGAGATCGCCTTCAAGCTCGGAGAAGACGAGGCAAAGAGTATTTGCAGGCGTTTCAAGGAATTGAAAGGCTGCACACCGACAGAATGGCGGAATCGAAAAAACGCAAATTGAGTATTTAAATACGCAAATCCGCATCATTTCCCCTGCTGCTTTTCCTATTTTTGTAATTGGACTAGTCCGTTACAACGAATATGAAAAAGTACTGGATTATTGCACTGCTTCTTCCCCTCCTGGTCGCATGCACCGGAAAGGCTCCAGAAAAGGAACCCGGCTTCATCGTTCAGGTTTCTCTCGGTAGTTGGAACCACCCGCACTACCCGGCCGAAAAGATCATAGACAGACTTGAAGCGGTTGGCAGTAAAATCCCTGTTGAAAAAGTCATTATCGGCTGGAGCCTCGATGACGAAACGTATCTTCAGATTGGCAAGTATCTCCATTCCAAGGGCATACAGATGCTGCTCTGGCTTCCGGTCTTTGCCGAGACCGAAGAGGTGTGCGACAACGAAATGGCCCTGGACCTTTGGGGAAACGTACCTTCGGATTTCCAGCTGGTCAAAGGAGAGGGTTTCCGGTTTACCTGCCCCTCTTCCAAGCAGAATGTGGCCAACATCATTGCCTTATACGAAGAAAACTTCAGCGACTGCGGATTTGACGGCGTGTTCCTGGACCGTATCCGGACACAATCCTTCGTCAGCGGAGTCAGCGGCGTGCTCAACTGCTGCTGCGACGAATGTGCCGAACACTTCAAGGAACTCGGGGTCGGTCTCGACGAAGTGAGGGCGGCCTGGGAAGCCAAGGGAGACAAGTTCCTCTCCGTCACCTCCTACACGCCACTCGAAGGCTTCACCTTCGAAGATCCGTTGGCAGCGGCCTTCTTCAAGGCAAAAGGCAAGATCGTAAGCGGCTCCGTCGCAACCGTCGCCGACTATTTCCGCAACAAGGGCATGACGGTGGGTATGGACCTTTACGCGCCGCTCATGGCGCAATTCGTAGGACAGGACTACGCCCTCCTCGCGGAACACACCGACTTCATCAAACCCATGCTCTACCGCGTGACCTACGCGCCTGCCGGCATTGCGTTCGAGTACGAACTCTTAAAGAAGAGTATTCCCGAGGCGGAAGGCTACCCGGATTTCGAGATGGACGTGGCATTCTTGGACGGTCAGCTCGAAGCCATGGCTGCGCTTCCTTGCGACAAATATCCCGGAATAGAGATCAATTACAAGAGGACCGTCGCACCCACTTCCCCTGAATACGTGGTCGAATCGCTGCAAACGGTTCTCAAGCACCATTTCAACGGGGCAGTGCTCTCCTGGAACATCATGGAGGCGCCCGACTCCCATATCGAATGTCTGTCCGTGTTTCAAAGCAAATGAGAAGGTTCGTTTTCCTCGTCGGCGCAGCATTGCTGGTATCCTTGGCGCTTAATGCCCAGGATGCCAAAGCCCTTCTCAAGGAAAACCCCGAGCGGCTTGCCAACATCCACCACAGCTACGAGGCGCCCGCGGTCATTACCGACACCCCTGCTCCCGATGGATACGAGCCCTTCTACCTTAGCCACTACGGACGTCATGGCAGCCGCTACCACACGTCCATGCGGGCCGTCACGCGCGTATCCACAATCCTCGATACGCTCGGGATAATGGGCTGCCTGACGGAAGAGGGCAAAGCGCTTCGCGACGAATTGGACAGCCTGGCCCGTTTCCACGAAGGTCAGTCCGGCAATCTCACCTCGCGCGGAGGCCTGGAGCACCAGGGCATCTCACAGCGGCTTTATGAAAGAGTTCCCTCCCTGTTTCACCAGCAGGAGCGGAATCGGGTGGTGGCCGTGTCGAGTTCAAGCCAGCGCTGCATCCAGAGCCTTGCCAATTTCACCCTCAAGCTCAGCGGCAATGCACCTGATCTTGCTTTCACCGTCTATGCGGGTGAGCGCTTCATGAAGTTCCTGGCCCCCGGATCGACCATTCCCCTCAACCCGTCGCACTTTACCATCTGTGATTCCGTGATGACCGCCCGCTTCGACCCCACCCGGGTCATGAAGGCTTGGTTCACCGATCCCTGGTTCGCCGCGCAACATCTCGGACATTATACCGTCCACCGGTTCATCTACTATATTTTCTATGCCGCAAACATCGGCCAATGCCTGAAACTGGACTACGACGTACCCGACATCTACCGGCATTTCACCGAGGAGGAGCTTTACAACCTCTGGTATGTGGACGACATCGCCAACTACAACTATTTTGCGAACACCGTCGAGAACCTGTGCCGCTACGACATGACCGGACAGGGCGTTCTCGTGGACATCGTGGAGAAGGCCGATGCGGCCATGGCCGGTAACGACGTTGTCGCGGACCTGCGGTTCGGTCACGACTCGGGGCTGATGTCACTCTGGACCTTCCTGCGGATGGAGAATTGTGAAGTGCCCCACCCCATGGCCGAAGGTCCCGAGATCGGCTGGTACTGCTTCCAGGAAATGCCCATGGGATCCAATCTTCAGATGATCTTCTACAAGAACCGCAAGGACGACGTGATCGTCAAGATCCTCCGTAACGAAAAAGAGGTCGTCATCCCTTCCCTCAAACCATGGAAAGGACCTTATTATAAATGGAAGGACCTGCGCGCCCATTTCGGGCAGCTGCTCGCCATCGATTACAAAACACAATAAAAAGGATATCAACCAAACAAACAACCTACAATCAAAACCATTATGAAAATCAAAAGATTCATTCTCATCCTGACCTGCTTGCTCATGGGTTCTGCAGCGTTTGCTCAGAATATCCGGGTGACCGGACAGGTGAAAGATGCGCAGTCTGGAGAGCCCGTCTCGTTTGTGACGGTCATCCAGCAGGGCACCGGCAACGCCGTTTCGGCAGACGCTGACGGCCGTTATGCCATCAATGTCCCCGCCAACGCAACGCTTCGCTTTTCTTCGGTTGGCTATGACGAGGTTCTCGTCGAGGTTGCCGGAAGAAATGTCGTGGACGTCGCGATGAACAGTGACAACGTCCTCGAAGAGGCCGTCGTCTCCGCCCTCGGTATTACCCGTGCAGCCAAGTCCCTCACCTACGCTGCCCAGTCGATTTCCTCGGAAGAAGTCGCTGGCAACCGGGCTGGCAACATGATCACTTCGCTGGCCGGTAAGGCTTCCGGTGTGACCGTGACCCAGTCTTCTGCCGGTATGGGCGGTTCGGCAAAAATCTCCATTCGCGGTTTCCGTTCCGTGAGTGGCGGTAACGAACCCCTCTACATCATCAACGGTGTCCCTATGGCCAACGATCCTACGGTCTCGGGCGATACCTACGGTTCCGGCGGTTCTTATTCCTACGACCGTGGTGACGGCATCGGGAACATCAACCCGGACGACATCGAGAGCATCAGCATCCTCAAAGGTGCTTCCGCTTCCGCCCTGTACGGAACCGAGGCTGCCAACGGTGTCATCCTGATCACCACCAAGAAAGGCAAGGCCGGACAGATGTCGGTTTCTTTCAACAGCAGCACCACTTTCGACAAGGTCGCTTACGGACACAAGCTCCAGAAAGACTACGGCCATCTCGACAACTGGTATAGCTGGGGCAGCAAGATCTCGAATGGAAAGTCCGCTTATGACACCTTCTTCACGACGGCTCCTTCCTACAACAACAGCCTCTCGATCCAGGGAGGTACCGAGCGGAACCAGACCTATCTCTCCTATGGTAACTCCTGGCAGGGAACCGTCCTCGACAACGACGGACATCTGAACCGTCACAACATCACCTTGAGGAACACCACTTACTTCCTCCCGAACCTCACGCTCGACGCTTCCGTCCAGCTGATCCGTCAGTATGTGAAGAACCGTCCTTCTACCGGTGGTCTTTACAACAACCCGCTGCTCGGTATCTACCACTTCCCTGCCGACATGGACATCGCTCCGTACAAGAAGGATTTCGAAGTCTATGACATGGACCGCAACATCATGAAGCAGAACTGGATCAAGGTTCCGAACTCGAACATCGACCAGAACCCGTACTGGATTCTCAACAGAATGCCTTACGAGACCTGGAGACACCGCGCGATCGGTTCGCTGACCCTCCGCTGGGACATCACGCCCAAGGTTTATGTCCAGGCCCGCGGCAGTGCCGACTTCACGGCCGACCGTTATGAACATAAGGTCTATGCGACCACCCCTGCCGACCAGATCAACTCTGCCAACGGTATGTACAAGTTCGGTCAGAGCAACGACCTGACGGCATATGGCGACTTCCTGGCCGGCTACAAGGACAAATGGGGTGATTTTGCCCTCAATGCCACGATCGGTTCTTCGATCCGCTACGGCGAAAGCTACGGTGTTTCGCACGATTCGCGTGCCGGCGGCGGTGAACTCTACTTCGCCAATATCTTTGCCATGCACAACATGACCGTCCGTGCAGGCAGCCAGAGCTGGTACAGGAGCGAACTGGTCGGTGTCTTCGGCACCGCCACCCTTTCCTACAAGGACTGGCTCTTCCTCGATGTGACGGGACGTAACGACTGGTCGTCCACCCTTGCCTACTCCACGAGTTTCAAGACCGGTTTCTTCTATCCTTCCGTCGGTGTTTCGGCCATCCTCAACGAAGCGTTCAACATGCCTTCCTGGGTTGATCTCTTCAAGGTACGCGCTTCCTATGCTGTCGTGGGTAACGACCTTCCCAGCCGCATCACCAACCCGTTGGGTTCAGTCAGTGAACAAGGAACGATCTCTTCGAACACAACCGCTCCTTTCGGCGAATTGAAGCCTGAGCTTTCCGCTTCGCTCGAGGCAGGTTTCGATCTGAGGCTCTTCAACAGCAGGCTGACCCTTGATTTCGAGTACTACAAGACCAACACCCGGAACCAGCTCTTCTCGCTCGACGCGCCTGCCGGATCGGGCTACTCCACCTATTATGTAAACTCCGGTAATATCCAGAACCAGGGTATCGAAGCGACCCTCGGCATTGTTCCGGTTGAGAACAGGAACTTTGTCTGGAGAAGCAACTTCAACATCGGCCTCAACAGAAACAAGGTCATCGCCCTCAACGATGACATCACGACCTACTCCATCAATTCGGCCAGCAACCACGGCTACGAAATGCGACTGGTTGAAGGCGGTTCCTATGGCGACATCTACGGACGTACCCTTGCACGGGATGCGAGCGGCAAGCTCCTCCTTGATGAGGAAGGCCTTCCGTATCAGGGCTCTGCCACCTGGGAGTATCTCGGCAACACCGAGGCTAAGCTCACGGTCGGTTGGAACAACAACTTCCAGATCGGCAACTTCAATCTCGGTTTCCTGATCGACGCGCGGCTGGGCGGTATCTTCATCGATATGACCCAGGCCGACATCGACGGCTATGGCACTGCGCTGGTCACGGCGACTGACCGTAACCGCGGCTATGCCGAATACGAGGGCATCAAGTTCACCGATGTCCAGAAGTTCTACGAAAGAGTCGGTACCTACTACGGTATTACCGAGTTCTACACTTATGATGGAACCAATATCCGTCTGCGTGAAGCTTCCCTCGGCTACAGCCTCCCCAAGAAGTGGCTGGGCACGAACGGCTTCGTAAAGGATTGCACGATCTCCGCCATCGGAAGGAACCTCTGCTTCTTCTACAAGAAGACGGCTGTCGATCCTGACGCGCTTCTTGACATCGACGGAGGGTACCAGGGTTTCAGCTTCTACAATATGCCTGCTACCAGATCTATCGGTTTCAATGTTAAACTCACCTTCTAATTTATAAGTACCATGAAGAATATTTTTAAGGCATTGTTCCTGACGCTGGCTCTCGCCTTCGTATTCTCATCTTGCGCAAAATGGGAAGACTACAACACGAATCCCTATGGTGTGACCGATGAGATGCTGGCGGCCGACTACAACAATATCGGTGCTTACTATCCTCAGATCATGCAGTCTGTCTACTACAACTATAAGAACTCCAACTGGATCTTCCAGCTTGTACAGAACCTGACTGCCGACCTCTGGTGCGGTTATATGGCAAATGCCGCCGGATTCAACGGCAACGCCAATACCGGTAACCTGAATATGTACGACTCCTGGATCGCTGAGGAGTGGTCCGTTACATACAAACGGGTCATGTCCCCGATCTTCAATTCCATCGCACCCCAGGCTGACAACGACGACTACCGCCACTTCTATGCGCCGGCCCTGATCATGAAAGTGCTCGCCATGAGCCGCCTGACCGAGGCATACGGCCCTTGCATCTACTCCAAGTACGGCCAGAGTGCCACCGGTGGTAACTTCGAATCGCAGAAGGATACCTATACGGCATTCTTCAATGACCTGGACGTGGCAGTCAACGCGCTCGACGGTTTCATCAAGTATACCGGGTCCAACATTTCCGGCTCTTTCAAGAAATTCGACAGTTGGTGCGACGGTGACTTCGCCAAGTGGATCCGTTTCGCGAATACGATCCGCCTGCGCCTCGCCATGCACCTCCAGAAAGTGGACGAAGCTACGGCAAAGGCTGAATTTACTAAAGCGATGAGCAACTCCTATGGCTTGCTTAGCGGAAAGAGTGACGTCATCACGATGCATGCTTCCACCTGGAACCACCCGCTCTATACGCTGGGACATGGCTGGCAGAACTGCTATGTAGGTGCCGTCATGCAGACTTTCCTGGTAGGCTACGACGATCCCCGTCTTCCGAAATACTTCTGCGAGGCTACCAACGACAAGTGCGTGGCTGAAGGACAGAAGTGGGCCGGCATGCGTATGGGTAACGACTCGCCCGACGGAACCTACTATCAGGGCTACTCGCTCGCCAACTTCAACAAGACCGATCCCGCCATCATCATGCAGCCGGCTGAGGTATTTTTCCTCAAAGCTGAGGCAGCGCTTCGCGGCTGGATCGCCGGAAGTCCGAAAGACTTCTATGAAGAAGGCGTCAGGACATCTATGGAGTACTATGGCCTTGGCGGAGAAGTTGACAAGTATCTTGCAAGCGACGCAATCCCTACAAGATACGTCAATCCCGTCAACCACGCTTGGGATATCGATGCCAACAACTTCCTTTCGCCTAAATGGAACGAGGGTGACTCCAAGGAGACCAAACTCGAGCGCATTATCGACCAGAAGTATCTGGCCATCTTCCCCGACGGCTATGAGGCTTGGTTCGACCTGCGCCGTACCGGCTATCCGCACCAGTTCCCTGTCATCTTGAATGCTAGCTCCGGTGATGCCAAGATGGCCGATGACGACATCGTAAGACGTATGCCTTATCCTCAATCCGTCGCATCGTCTGATGCTGCCGGTTACCAGCAGGCGCTCGGCTTCCTCGGTGGAAAAGATACTCCGCTGACCCGTACCTGGTGGGATGTCGACAAGGCTAATTTCTGATAATTTATTATCTTTGTCAAAGGAGGCTGGCTGCTTCAAGCCAGCCTCCCTTTTATAAAAATACCGTCATGTTCCGAAAAGTCCTCCTCCTGGCCGCTTGTATCCTACTCGCAACCGCTGCCCCTGCCCAAGTCGATGAAGATTTCCGCAAGGATATCATCGAATCGGGTTATGTACACAAGCCCCTGCGGCTTCACGAAGACAAGGCCGTCGAAACGGCTGGCCTGCAGAAGACCGTGCTGCATTCCGAACTCCTGTGCGACATGGAAAGCCTGGAGGGCTGGACGCATGACGGCATCGGCACGCTCTCCCTCACGACGGACCGCGCCGTGCAAGGCACGCACAGCCTCCGGCTCGAAGCGCCTTCTATGCCCGAAAAGATGCTCGGATGGGGCCTGGGCCGTGGCACATGCCTGGCGACCTACGACCTGAAGGGCGCTGACTGGCGTCCCTACAACCGGCTTCGCTTCAGCATCTATCCCGAATGCGAAGGCGCCCGGACCGTCTATCTGAACCTCTATCTCGAAAACGACGGCGAAGTCAAGGTACCTGACCGCTTCGGACGCGAAGGCTACCATGAAATCAACCTCAAGAACAACCAGTGGAACGACTGCTACCTCGAGTTTACCGGGCTCGAACGCGACAAAGTGTCGTGCCTCAAGTTCGCCATCGAAATCTTCGGCCGGGAACTGACCATGGGCGACACGCTGCGCTTCGACGTAGACAACGTCCTGCTGGAGACGATTGAAGACCCCGAGCCGGTCAAGGGCTGGAAGCCCGCCGACGGCCGCATCATCTTCTCCACCACCGGCTATACAACCCGGATGGAAAAGACAGCCATCGTCACGGTCCCGGACGCCAAACGGTTCAAGATCGTCAACGACAAAACTGGCCGGACCGCCCTGCGCGGCAAGGTCAAGACCGTCGAAACCCCGCTCGGCGAGTACCGGATGATTGATTTCTCCAAGCTCAAGAAACCCGGAAAATATGTCATCAAATGCGGCGACGTCACAACCTGGCCCTTCTACATCGACGACAACGTCTGGGAAGACAGCGCCTGGCGGCTGGTGAACTTTATGTTTGTCGAACGCTGCGGCTATCCCGTGCCCGGACACCATGGCGAATGCCACAGCGACCTGCACGCTGTCTATGAAGGCAAAGTCTATCCGCTCAACGGCGGCTGGCACGATGCCGGCGACATGTCCCAGCAGACCGTGCAGAGTGCGGAAATCTCCTATGCCTTCTTTCAGGCAGCGCAAAGTGCCCTGGCCAAAGGCAACACGGACCTCTACAATCGCCTGATGGAAGAAGGGCTCTGGGGCATGGACTATGTGCTGCGTTCCCGTCTCGGGAACGGCTACCGGGCCATGTCATGGGGCACGAACCTCTGGACCGACGGGGTGCTGGATACGGAAGACGACGCCGGACGGCGGCAGATCCGGGTCCACAACGGCGCGCTCGAGAATTTCCTTTTTGCCGGCATCGAAGCCTACACGTCGATGATCCTCCCGGACGACCCGGAGATGGCCGGCAATTTGATCAAGGTGGCACGCGAAGACTATGACTTCGCCCTGGCACGGTTCAATGAACTGGGCTTCGCGGAGCTTTCGGAAATGAACCGGGCGGGCGGCCATACCCGCATGACGTCCGAGAGCCAGTACCACGCCAATATGTCGTGGGCCGCAAGTACCCTCTACAAGGCAACAGGCGAACAGCGTTACGCCGACGATGCGGCGAAATTCATCGAATACACGCTGGCCTGCCAACGGACCGAACCCGTGGGCGGCGGCCTGAGCGGTTTCTTCTACCGCGACACGGACAAGCGGTCGACCGTGCACTACAACCACCAATCCCGCAGTTACGCCTACATGGAGGCACTTGAGGCGCTGATTGAAACCCAGCCCGACCATCCCGATTGCGCCCGTTGGAAAGAGTCCGTCCGCCTCTACGGCGAATATCTCAAAGCCCTGATGGCTTACATCGAACCCTACGGCATGATGCCGAGCGGCGTGTATCACAAGGACGAGGTGCGCGACAGCGCCAATTTCTACGCCTGGCAGGTCGGCATCCGCCGGGGCGCCGACGCCGACTATGAAGAGATGATGCGTAACGGCGTACAGCTGGACGAGGAGCACTATCTGCGCAAATTCCCGGTCTGGTTCAGCTTCAAGGGCAACACCGCCTGCAGCCTTTCCGACGGCAAGGCGGCGGCCATCTGCGCCCGGATCCTCGGCGACGAAAAACTCAAGCAGATTGCCGAAAAACAACTGGAATGGGTTGTGGGCTACAACCCGTTCGGCCAGTCGCTCATCTACGGGGAAGGCAGCAACTGGTGCCAGCTCTACAATGCATTGCCCGGCGAAACGGTGGGAGAAATCCCTGTCGGCATGCAGTCATATTTCAATGAGGACCAGCCTTACTGGCCTCAGTTCAACACCGCCACCTACAAGGAAGTATGGGGCGGCACCGCCGTCAAGTGGCTGATGCTTATCGCAGAATTCTAATCGCACATGGACCCATCCTCTTCCCAGGCACCGCAGGCACCGGGCCGCAACCTGGCCATCGACATGCTCAGGGCGCTGACGATGACCCTCATGATCTTCGTCAATGACTTCTGGAAAATCCACGACGTGCCGCAATGGATGGAACACGCCAAGCGGGGCGTAGATTTCATGGGGCTGGCAGATTTCGTCTATCCCGCCTTTCTCTTCTGCGTGGGTATGTCCGTACCCTACGCCATTGAAAACCGCTACCGCAAAGGATTTAGTGGCGAATCCACGGCCGGGCACATCCTGCTGCGCGTCCTTTCACTGCTCATCATGGGCGCTTTCCTGGGCAACTCGGAAGCCCGGCTGGCGCCTGACTTTACACTTTACCGCATCGGGGTGTACTGGCTCCTGGCCGTTGCCTCGTTCTTCCTGGTCTGGAATGCCTACCCGAAGAACCCTACCCGCAAACAGAAGACCCTATTCACTTGCCTCAAGATCGTGGGCGGCCTTTGCCTGCTCTTTCTGGCCCTGACCTACCGCAAGCCGGAAGGCAAAGTCTTCGATACTTCCTTCAGCATCCTGGGCGGCATCGCATGGACCTATCTTGTAGCTGCCACGGTCTATTACTTCTGCCGCGACAATGTCAAGAAGATCCTTCCCATCTGGATTGCCGTGCTGGCCGTCTGCGTCCTGACGCAGCGGCTGCGCCCGGAAATGGGCGGTGCTCCGATCCTCGACTTCCCCCGGCCCAACTTCCTGGAAGGCATGCTCCGCGTCCTGCACATCGGCAACGGCGGCGCCGTCTTTCTGGCCCTCAGCGGCCTGCTGGTCTCGGTCGTCACCGAAAAACTGACCCCAGCCGTCATCCCCGGCACGACCAGCAACGTCAACCCCGGCTTGACCGGGGGTCTCCGCCTCCTCATCGGCCTGGGCACGGCCCTGGCCTGCCTGCTGCTCGGCATCTTCACCCGCCACTTCTGGATCGCGGCCAAGCTCGGCCTCACGCTCCCCTGCTGCTTCTTCGTTGCCGCTGCGGCCATTTTCCTCTACACCCTGTTCCGTTTCCTGAACGCCAAGGGCTATTCAAAGTGGTTCGCTATCATCCGTCCCGCCGGAACGGCAACGCTGACCACCTACATGATTCCTTACGTCTTCTACGGCTTTGCCGACATCACGGGCATCGTCCTGCCCGACTGGCTGACCCATGGCCCGATGGGGCTCGTCAACAGCTTCTGCTTCGCGCTGATCGTCGTGGCCATCGTCGGCATTCTCCAAAAGTTGCATCTTAAACTAAAAGTCTGATATGAAAGCCTTCCTTTCCGTCTTTTTTCACACGGCCTTTGCCGGCATCGCGTTCCTGATCCTGACGGGCGCCGTGCCGCCGCGGGTCGCCGACCTTCCTGTAACCGACCACTTCTACAGCATTTCCACCGGTCCGGGAACGGACGCCTCCGTCTCGATGTGCATCAGCTGGGCCTGTGACACAATTTACACGCATACTTGTGTCCGGATCGCGGAAGTCGCCGACAAAGACTGGAACGATGCCCGCGACGTCAAGCCGAGCCAGGATGAGCGCATCGACGTCTTCCGGGGTGTTTTTTCCACCGCGGTGGACGGCAGCGATATGTATGAGGACGCCCTTTTCACAAAATGCGGCGTGATGGTCAAGGGACTGAAACCCGACACGGATTACAAATATGTGATTCTGGAGAAGGAGGGAGACACGCCCGTGGCGCGGAGTACCGAGCATCGCTTCCGCACCGCCGGTGCGGAAAGCTGGTCGGCCTGTATCATTTCCGACTTCCACAGCTATCCGCCGATTCCGACCCGACTCGAAGCGGCCATGGGCATGATCGATACGATGCAGCGGTTCGACCCTTCGCTCGACTGGATTTTCAGCCCGGGCGACGTCGTGGCCTGGGGCGGCAGCTATTCTTTCTGGAAGCGCCTGTTCGAGGAAGACAATTTCAACGAATTTCTCTGGGCCCGGGTGAACGGCAACCACGACAACTGGACCCGCCAGTCCCAGATCACGCGCGACTTCAACATTCCCAACGACTATTTTACCGCCACCTCCTATTATCCGCAGAACGGCTATGAGGGAGAATATGGCGTCTGCTACCACTTCCGCTACGGGAACACCCTTTTCGTGATGCTCAATACCGAAGACATGGAGACGCAGGAGGAATTTGCAGCGGCGGCGGATTGGTTGCGAAGGTGTGTTCTTTTCGAACGGGGCGGTGAGAATCCGCCGACTTTCGTTGTTGTCTGCCAGCATTACGAATGGTTCATCGGCACCAACGGCCGGACGAGCGAATACGCCCGTTGGCACAAAGTGTTCGACGAGCTCGGGGTCGACCTGGCCGTCGCCGGCAACAACCACGTCTATGTCCGCACTGCGCCCCTGTATGACAACAAGGTGACCGACGGTAAGACCGGAACCGTGTATCTCCAGACTTCCGCCTCCGACAACGACCGCGGCCGCGCCCTTTCCGACGACGCGCTGCGGAACGACGACAAGATCGTTTACCGCTGGACGGAAGGAACCTACTCGGTCAGCGCCATCCACATGGACGTCAATCCCGAAAGGATCGCCCTCAAACTCATGGACCGCCACGGTAATCTCATCGACAGCACGATTGTTCCGGCCAAGCCGCGTACAGAAGCGCAAGACAACCACGTGGTGGCCGGTCCGTGGGTGACGGACATGAGCGAGGATGCCTTCACCGTCCTGTGGTCGACCGACTATCCTTGCCAGGGCTGGGTGGAACTCGACAATGGACGCCGGGTGTATGAATACTATGCCGGCCGGAGAATGTTCGGCACGCTCCACACCGTCCGCGTCGAAGGCCTCTCGCGCGGATCGCAGTATGGTTACCGGATCGGCAACCGGGTCGCGGACCTGACCAGTCCGTACACCCCGGCCTACGGCCGCGACATGCTTTCTGAACGCTACACCGTGACGACCTTCGATCCCAACCGGAAGACGTGTCACTTCACGGTGATGAACGACGTCCACATGCGGCTCGACCACTATTCGGCCCTGCTCGATGACATCGATATCCCGGGCAACGATTTCCTTTTCCTCAACGGCGACATCATCTCCGCCGGACACTGGACGGTCGACAGCCTGGTGAAGTATGAGGTGGGGCAACTCGGTCCTTGCGGCGCCAACCTGCCCGTCTTCTTCGCACGCGGCAACCACGAAGGCCGCGGCTACGGCGTTGCGCTGGTCGAGAAGATCTTCCCGAAAACGAATTCAGTCCCGTACTACTACACGTTCCGCGAAGGACCCGTCGCCTTCATCGTCCTGGATGCCGGCGAAACGGGCGTAAGGAACTCCCTGGCCATGTCCGGCGAAAGGATCTACGAAGATTATTTGCGGGAGCAGATGGAGTGGGCAGAAAAGGCGATGAAGGAACCCGCGTTCCGCAAAGCCCCCGTCAAGATCTGCCTCATCCACGCCCCGATGATCGACCCCGGCATTCCCGACGACTTCGTGCCGCACACCTGGATGAACCACAACTTCGTGCCGCTGCTGAACAAAGCGGGCATCGACCTGATGATCGGCGCCGACCTGCATGAATATTTTTATCACCCTGCCGGAACGATGAACAACGACTTCCCGATCCTCGTCAACGACAGCGAGTCGCGGCTCGACGTCCGGGTCGAGCGCGGCCATATCTACGTGACGATCTACGATGAAGACGGCAACATTACCGTGCCCACAAGAGATATCCCCGTAAAATAAAACCATGAAACGTTTCACTTACCTGCTCCTGGCCCTTGCGGCCCTGTGCTGCCTCCCCGGTTGCGGAGAGAAGAAAACCCAAGCCGCTTACCCGCTTTTCTGGACCTGGCTCGACTATCGTCCGAATATGGACTTCGAAGCGGTCTGCCAGAGAATGAACGAGGCAGGCATCGACGGCGTGATGCTCAACGCCCCTACCCCCGACGACTACCGCCAGGCCATTCCCATCGCCAAGGCCCACGGCATCACGGTCTATGCCTGGCTCTGGACGATGAATCTTGAGCACGACCGGAGCCGGGTACTTGCGGAGCATCCGGAATGGTTCAGCGTGAACCGCCTGGGACGCAGCCTCGCCGACACCACGGCCTACGTCGACTACTACAAGTTCCTCTGTCCGGCCCTGCCCGAGGTGCGTGAATACCTCAACGACAAGATCCGCGCTTACTGCGAGGTGGAAGGCCTCGACGGCATTGCCATCGACTACCACCGCTTTGTCGACGTGGTGCTGCCGACCACCCTGTGGCCCCGCTACGGCATCATCCAGGACCGGGAATATCCCGAATGGGATTTCGGCTACCATCCGGAAATGATCCGGCTGTTCCAGGAAAAATATGGTTATGACCCGCGCGAACAGGAAGATCCTTCCCAGGATGTCCGATGGCGCCAGTTCCGCTGCGACCAGATCTCGGAAGTGGCCAACTTGTTCGCTGAGACCGTGCACTCCTATGGCAAGGTGATGGCCGCCTCTCCGTTCCCGACGCCGAAGATGGCTTCGCGGATGGTCCGTCAGGACTGGGGTCACTGGGATCTCGATGTCGTTTTCCCGATGGTCTATCACAACTTCTACACCCTCGATCCTTCCTTCGCCTACGACTGCACCGCGGAGAACTACCATGACAAGAACCCGAAAACGACGCTCTATTGCGGCCTGATGTACAGCGACGACATCACTGCCTGCATGGACGAGGCGTTCCGCACCGGAGCGCAGGGTATCGCCATCTTCACGGTCCAAAGCATGCGCCGTCCGGAACAGGTAGCTCAGTTCAAGGCCTATACCGACAGCGTACGGGCCGTGGTGGCCGCCAACGGCGGCCATCTGCCCAAGGTCAAGGCGCCCGGCCGGGCCGACACCGACCCGTTCCACCATCCCGGAGTCATGGCCCAGATCGAGAAACGGATGCAATACCTGATCGCCGGTTTCGACTGGAACCAGCGCCGCCGGAGAGGCGATCCCCCGATCCAGGTTCCCGAACTGGCTCCGCTGTCGCTCGGCGACTACACCTTTATCGGCAGCCGGGACATCACGCGAAACTATGAAGTGACCGACCAGGCCAGTGGCACGACCTTCCTTGTCACCTTCTACCTATACGGTGATGTCATCTCCGGCTGGGATGTCGTAAAGAAATAGCCCGAATCTTCGTACCTTTGCCGAAAAATCCGGACATGGCAAGAACTGAGATTTCCGATATCGGCCGGCAGGCGGTCCTCGACCGGCTCTTTGAAGGAAGCGGATACACCAATAGCCCGATCGTCCCCGTCGTTGGCGGGGACGGCCGGGACGGTGGCGTGGACAGAGGCTGCGTTGCCCAAAAACTGCTGCTGGAAGGCTGCGACTTCGACCTGGTCTATACACCGTTGAAACACCTGGGCTACAAAGCTGTCCTTTGCGTTCTCGGAGAATTGTACGCCGCTTTGCGGGAGCCGGACGGCCTGTCAGTCGCCCTCGGCCTGTCGAAGCGTTTCTGCTACGAAGATGTCTCCGCCCTTTGGGAAGGCATGCTGGCGGCCTGCCGCGAACACGGCATCCGGCGGCTGGCCCTGGCGCTGAACCCGTCGGTTAACGGCCTTTGCATCAGCCTGGCTGCCACCGGGGTGCAGAAAGCCGCGGTCCTCGACCACGTACCTGCAGCCCAAAACTGCGACCTGCTCTGCCTCAGCGGCCATCTGGGCGCTGCCTACATGGGACTCCACGTGCTGGAACGCGAAAAGGTGGCCTTCACCGGTTCAGGCCAGCAACCCGACCTCTCTCAGTACAAAGCCGTCCTGGCCAGCTATCTGAGCCCGGAGATTAAGCCTGACGTCGTCGGCCGCTTCGTCGAGGCGGACATCCTGCCGGCCCGCGGCTACTTCCTGACCCGCGGCCTGGGCGAAGCCGTCATCCGGCTCACGCGCGACACAGGCCTCGGCGCCAAAGTCTATCTGGAGAAGATTCCCATCTCCTCCCAGACCTTCGCCATGGCCGAAGAGATCGACATGGATGTGGTGACGGCGGCGATGAACGGTGGCGACGACTACAAGTTCCTCTTCGTCGTCCCCATCGGCCAACACGAAGACTTCCGCAAGGAATTCCACGACTTCGAAATCATCGGCCACCTCGCCCAGCCCGACGTCGGCCCCGTCCTCGTCACCCCCGAAGGCGCCGAACTCCCCATCCACGCCCTCTAGCCAGAACAAAAAAACAACGCTGCTTTTGCCGTTGCAACGCTGATCATTGCCGCTGAA
>JAFZAF010000042.1 GCA_017548335.1 Bacteroidales bacterium
GAATATGTGGATCTGGGCCTCACGGCATCCGACGGAAGCCGTCTGTTCTGGGCCACGAAAAACCTCGGCGCGACGGCCGAGCAGGGCGAAGGCAGCTTCGGCAACTTCTATGCGTGGTCCGAGACCACGGGCTATCCGCTGACAGGAGCTTTCAAGAACTATAGCTGCTCGCACGAGTTCAGCACGGCACCTACCGTCCCCGATCTGGTCGACAATTACTATTTGCCCCTTGAAAATGACCCGGCGCACGTAGCACTGGGCGGACTCTGGCGTACGCCCACTGCTGATGATTTTGACCTGCTTAGTAACCGACAAATGACGACTTGGTCTTTCGACAGGGCCATCGGTACCGTCACGCACGAATACGTGGATATGGGCAACCACTTGGGATGGGCGATGTATAATCTCGGCGCCTCGTCTCATACAGATTGGGGCAGCTTTTATGCGTGGGGCGAGACTGTTCCAAAAGATTTCTACAGCCAGACGGGCACTTATGGCTATATAGGTGATCCCTCTTTGGATCCGGCGACGGCTGTGTGGGGTGCTCCCTGGCGGACGCCGACTCAAGCCGAGATGGAATTGTTGTTTTCATCATCATCAGCTGATTATAGGAATTATTGGTCTGCGAATAGTTACGGTATATCCAATTATAATGGAATGATAGTCCTAACCGAGGAAGGAAACAAAGCGGGGTATGGCAAACAAATCTTTTTCCCCGCTGCCGGTAATGGGTGGGATGATGAAAACCCTGTGGATCGGTACACAAATGGCTTCTACTGGGTCTCCGACGCCTATAATAACAACTATCATATAGCGTTAAATATATATGATAATGATTACGTATTCCGTTTCTTTAAATATTGGGTAGGTTGCTCTATCCGTCCCGTCCTGGATCTCGGTTCCACAAATGCCGGCTTGAGGTTCAGTGGGTTACAAACGGACTATACCGACAAGACCCTCTTCCTGCCCGCAGCCGGATATGTCAATGGCAGCAACGCAGAAGGGCAGGGCTTCTATTCGTACTACTGGACGAGCAAAATAAGTCCTGTAAGTGGAAGCGGAAATGCCGTTCGCAGCGGCGCATCCGCTTATTACCCCTCTGTTTGGGGTCAGGGTAGTACGGAATTGATGCAATGCGGACTTCCTGTCCGTCCGGTCTTCAGCCTTCCGTACTAAGCGGATGACGTCTCCGCGACACGAATCATAGCTAATACGTGCCCCGACCGGCGAAAATGAGCGGTTGGGGCACGTTTTTACGGGTATTGGTGCCCGGTAAGGGCGGAAAAGCTAGGCCTCTTCGCCGGGCACGGCGTTGTCGGCGTCAGGGTCGCCCATGGCGGGGTCCTCGGGGATGGGGCTGTCGAGGATCATCTGGGCGGATTCGAGGTCGTAGTCGTGGACTTTGAGCTCGATGCCGTGCTTGCCCAGCTGGAGGCCGGGATAGGGGGTGTTGACATTGGTGATCACGGCTTCGATGCCTTCGGCTTCGAGCCGGCCTTTGGCGATCTCCGCTTCGTATTCGAAGGTGAATTCGGCGACGGTTTTCAACATGGCGGTGTCCTCCTGTAAGATTATTCGTTTTCCGTTTCGCGGCTTTCCTGCCGGACCCGGTAGTTGATGGCGCTGAAGATGCGGAGCAGGTCTTTGCGGTAGCCTTCCACCTTGACGGGATTGCCTTCGGTCTCGAAGGTGACGCGGTCTTCGAACATGCGGGTCAGGCGGGCGTAGGTGCCTTTCTTAATGTATGTGACGCAGCCGGGTTCTTTCTTTTCGGGTACGTAATCGAGCTGATTCATCACCTCGTCGATCATTTCGGCATATTTTGTGAAGTCACCGTTGAGGTACAGTTCTTTTTTGTAGAAACTCAGCTTCGGATAGATGGCCGAAACGGCTACGAAGAAGAGCGCGATCTTCGGCAACGACCCCTCCTTGAACAGATCGACGAGCGAAAGTCCCGCTGCTTTCTGGTTCGAGAACAGGAAGATGATGCCGACGATCAAGAAAAAGAAGATGGCAAAATAGACCAGGTATTTGAGTGCGCGGATCAGGTATCTCATGGTTATACGGTTGTTTATCTTCACAAAATTAACTATTTTTGCAGAACAAACCCTTAAAAAAGTAAAGTTATGGAAGAACTCGATGAAGAGATGATCCAGTTTGAAAAGGATCACCCGAGCAAGAAGAGCAGCGGCGGAGCCGGCGGAGGGGGCATGCGCGTCCTCGCCATCGCACTCGGCGCCGTAGCCGTAGCTTTGCTCGCCGCCTTGCTCGTGATGATGAGCAAGAAGAACGCGCTGGTCAAGGACCTGAACATCGACAAACAGAACCTGACCAACGAACTGATTGCGCTCCAGGGCGACTACGAATCCCTGAGCACCACCAACGCGGCCATCAACGACTCCCTGGAAGTAGAAAAAGAGAAAGTTGGCCAGCTGATCGAACGCTTGCAGAAAACCGAAGCGACCAACCGCGCCAAGATCCGCCAGTACGAGCAGGAACTCGGTACGCTCCGCTCCATCATGAAGGGCTATATCCGGCAGATCGACTCCCTCAATACCTTGAACATCTCGCTGCGGAA
>JAFZAF010000043.1 GCA_017548335.1 Bacteroidales bacterium
GCGCTACGAGAGGCAGCAAGGCGGCAGCCAATAGCCAAAGCATCTTGTTCATACTCATCGATCGTATTTACCGGCAAAAAGAATGGCGCCGGTGCTTGTTTCGGTAATCAGGTAAAGGAACGGATGGTCTGCATGGAAGACAACCTTCTGGGGCGGTGTGGGAAAGGCTGCTGCCAATTCCATGCCGATGACCGTGACAGCCGCTGCTTCGGTTCCTTCTTCATCCACTTTGATGGCCGTGTCCTGCTGTACGAAATCGACGTAACTGGCTTTTTCGCACATCGCGGAGAAATCGGCCACAAAGGGAACGAAGGAGCGCGTCATTCCCATGTCCTGCAGCAGGCCGTTCAACTTGATGTGATACTTGGTCTCGAAGCGGGGCAGCCAGAGATCGACTTCGGCCTGGCCGAGGAAAATCAGTGAGGGATCCTTGGCGAAGTCCGCCGTGATTTCACGCACCGTATGGCCGCTTTTCGGCAACAACACAGTCATGGCGTAGTTGCCGTTGCCGTAAGGCAAACGGACAGCCTGGCAGAGATCGTTTTCGCCGTAGTTGAATTTCTTGCCGTCCAGCTTCATCATCTTGACCTTGCCCTTGCTTCCGTCTTCACTGGTGAACGTTTCATTCTCCGAGCTGCTTTTGGGAAACTTTTCCCGCCATTCGCTCTTGAAATAGAGGGCGTTGATCAGATAGGCCAGGGCCGAGGGCGACACTTCGTCAATCACTTTTGGGATCATGCCTTTCGTCTGCTTGTCGCACCATTTGTTGATGGTGCCTGCCGCATCTTTGATCTTGGTGAAGTCCAACGCTTCCAGGGTGGCATCGTACCAGGAGGACACGTTGTCGCGGTACGGGCCTTTCAGCGTCTGCTTCTTGTTGTAGAAGATGGCGTTGGCCAGCGTCAGGTCGGTTTTCTTGTCCAGGTTCGGCAACTGGTCGAGCATGAGTTTGCACCAGGTGTTGATCTCGGCAATCTCGCCTTCTTTGTAGCCGAGCAGCTGGCAGATTTCAGCTGCGGTTTCTCCCTGGGCGCCGTTGATCAGCATACCGAGGGCGATCTGCAGGCTCAGGGGCGAGACGAACCATACTTTTTCCTTGTTTTTCAACGCGTTTTCATCGACTTTCTCAATGAATCGCCCGGCGAACTGGCGGCCGGACTGGACGAATCCGGCCTGTTTTGTACTCAGGGAAATCGGGGTGTAGGGGTTATTGCCGTCATCGGGTTCATCCGGATCCAGTCGGTTGCAAGCGGGCGGCAGCAGGAATAGCGCCGCCGCCGCGATCATCATCAAAATCTTTTTCATAGCATCTGTCGTTACAGCCAATATAATGCAGGATCCGGAAAAACCTTGCGTGACATTCAACTATTTCCCGGTAAATTTACCGGCGAACAGGACCGTTCCGGTGCTGTTTTCGGTGATCAGGTAGAGGAACGGGTGGTCGCAGTGGAACATGATGATCCGCGGCGGCTCGGGAATGGCCGTGGCGCCGACCATTCCGGCGCTGGTGACGGCGGCGGCTTCGGTGCCTTCTTCATCAACCTTGATCACGGCGTCCTGCTGCACGAAGCTCAGCCAGAGGGCGTCATCCGACATCGGCTTGAACTCGGCCTTCGGACTGAAAGAGCGCGGCATTCCCATCGCGCAAAGGATGTCGTTGAGCTTGATGTGGTATTTCGACTCGAAAGGAGGCAGCCAGACATTGATGAGCGTGCTGTAGTTCCAATGGGAATAGATCTCCTTCCAGCTTTCCCCGTTGACATTAGCAATCACGTCAGCGGCCGTGTGGCCCTGCTTCGGCAGCAGCACGATCATCGAGTAAGAGCCGTTGCCGTAAGGAAGGATTACGCGTTGGAAGACGTCGTTCTCACCGTAGCCGTACTTGCGCTCTTTCATCATCATCGGAATCTCCTTCTGCTCGCCCGATTCCAGCGTGAAGGTCCGGTCCTGTGTGGAGCGCTTGTTGAACGGATACATCCAGGTCCCCTTGAAATAGAGGGCGTTGAGCAGGTAGGCGAACATGTCCGGGGTAACATCGTCCAGCACCGCCGGAATCAGCCCGTTCGTCTGCCTGTTGCACCAGCCGTTGATGGTCCGCAGTGACGCCTGTTTCTGGTAGAAGTCGAGGCTCTCCACCTCGGCGTCGTAGAATTTTTCCACGCGCTTCTTGTAGGGAGCCTTGATTTCCATCTTGTTGTTGAAGAAGATGGCGTTGGCGAGCGTCAACTTCGTCTTCTTGTCGAGGTTGGGAAGTTCCGAGAGCATCTTGCGGCAGTAGGCGTCGACCGCTTCGGACTGGCCGGCCGGATAGCCGAGGGTGCGGCAGATCTCGTCGGCGGTTACGCCTTCGGCGCCGTCGAGGACCAGGCCGAGCAGATACTGGAGGCTGACCGGCGAGACGAACCAGTCGCCTTTTTCGCAGGCATCGATTTGTTTCAGGAAGCGGAACGCGAAATCGTTGCCGGCTTCCGCATAGACCTTCTCTTCGTCGTTGAGGGTAATGGGCTTGCGGTCATTGTGGGCACACCCGAAGAAAGGGAACAGGATCATCAGGATCAGGAACAAGATTCTTTTCATGGCATCAGTCGTTGTTCATCTCGCGGATGTCCACCTGATCGCGACGGGAACTGCCGAGCAGCCATTCGCTGTACCAGTCGGCCATGCGCCAGAAGAAATATTCGTTCATATCGCCAAAACCGTGCCGCTGGCCCGGCAGAACGAGCATTTCGAAGCGCTTGTTGGCGCGGATGAGCGCGTTGACCACGCGGATGGTGTTGCTGGGGCTCACATTGTCGTCGATATCGCCCGTCACCAGCATCAGATGGCCCTTGAGGTTGCCGGCAATGTCCTGGTTCTTGTCGATGCTGTACTTGAAGGTGGTGTCGCCCTCGGCGGTGATTTCCTCGAGGATGCCGTGGTGCTGCTCGCTCCACCAGCGGTTGTAGATGCTGTTGTCGTGGTTGCCGGCGCAGGAGACGGCGGCCTTGAAGAAGTCGGGATACTTGAGGATGGCCGCGGTGGACATGAAGCCGCCGCCGCTGTGGCCGTGGATGCCCACGCGGTTGATGTCGATGAACTTATGGCGTGCGGCCAGCTGCTGGATGGCGTACTTCTGGTCTTCCAGGCCGTAGTCGCGGAGATTGCCGTAGCCATAGTTGTGGTACCACTTCGAACGGTTCGGGTGGCCGCCGCGGTTGCCCACGGTGATCACGATGAAGCCGATCTGGGCGAGGCGGTCGGTGCGGGTGAAGCCCTTCGACCAGGCTTCGGAGTTGCCTTCGACCTGCGGGCCGGGATACACGTAGTCGATGATCGGGTAGGTCTTGGTGGAGTCGAAGTCGAACGGCTTGTACATGTAGCCGTAGAGGTCGGTCACGCCGTCTGCGGCTTTCACCTTGAACGGGGTGGGGAACTGGTAGCCGGCCGCGAAGAGCAGCGAGAGATCGGCTTCCTGCAGCGGGGTCTTGCGGCCCGTGGCGTCGTAGAGGGCGCTCTGCGGCGTGCTGTCCACGCGGGAGAAGTTGCTCACGAAATACTTCGCGTCGTCGCTGAAGCTGATGCTGTTGGAATTGAAGTCCGCGTCATCGAGCTGTTTCATGCCGGTGCCGTCCAGGCCGATGCGATAGACGTGTCCGTTGTACGGATTTTCGCCCTTGTTTACGCCCATGGCCTGGAAATAGACGACCTTGGCGGTCTCGTCAACTGCCAGCACGTTCTCCACGTGGTAGGCGCCGTCGGTGATCTGGCGCTTCAGGGTGCCGTCGGCGCCATAGAGATAGAGCTGGGCCCAGCCGTTGCGCTCGGACCACCAGATGAATTCTTTGCCTCCATTGATGAAGCGGGGGTTGCGGGTCTCGACATAGGTGTTGAGGCGCTCTTCCACGATTGTGCGGGCGCTGTCGGCCGCCACGTCAACCCGGACCAGGTCGGTCCGCTTGAGGTCACGGCTGCGGCGGATCATGTAGAAGCCGTCGTTGTCACCCATCCACACGCTCTTGCGCCAGTCGTCATAGCGGTCCACGTTCTTCGAGGTCCGCCGCAGGACGTCGGTGTCCTGGTCCTTGAAGGCGGCGATATCGATTTCCTTGCAGCTTCCGTCGGCCATGTCAAAGACGAAAAGATGGTCCACCGGACCGGGCTCGCCGGGCATCTGGTATTTGTAGGTCTGCAGGGTCGGGCGCGGCTGGGCCACGGAGTTGATGACCCAGAGGTCCTTGACTTTCGACATGTCGTATTTGGTAACGGCGAAGTGCTTCGAGTCGGGCGACCAGAGCACGAAGTTGGGAGCACGCTTGGTGGTATCTTTCATTTCGGAGCCACGGTAGTTGCTGCCGCCCCAGTAGAAGTCCTTGGTGCCGTCGGTGGTGAGCCGGTGATCCACCACGGTGGAGTCTTTTTCATCCTCCATGAGCTTCTTCACGTCGTCGATGTCCATCCAGTAAAGGTCGTAGCCCTTGGAATAGACGGCTTTCTTCCCGTCAGGCGAGATGCAGGCCCACATCGGGTAGTCTTTCTTCTCCTCGTTCTCGGTGACGTCGACCAGCTTGCCGGTGGCCAGGATGTATTCAAAGCGATAGACTTTCTTCTCTTTCTGCGGTTTGCCCTTCGGCTTGGGTTTCCCTTCTTTGCCCTCGCCTTCCTTCATCTGGCCTTCGTCTTTCTTTTTCTTGTCTTTCTTCTCCACCATCTCGGTGCTCTGGACTTCAAAGGTGAACTTTGTGTCGTCCTTCAGTTCAAGTTTGCGGAGCGGAAGGTGTTGCGCATCGAACGGATCTTTCACGATGGCGGAGACTTCCATGGCGAGGCGTTCCATGTCGAAGGCCTTGGTCTGGGTCTTGGCGACCGGATCGACGATGTAATATTCCGTCCCCTGGGAAGTCTTCCATTCATACCAGAACTTGTCGGAGTTCTTGAACCAGTTGGGCCGGATGGCGGTGCTGAACACCATGTTGCCCACCTTCTTGGCGGAGAACTGGTCGGCCAGTTCGTAATTCGGCGTCTGGGCCGGGGCTGCGGCGCTGAGCGCCAGGGCTGCGATGCAGCAGAATAGCAGTCGTTTCATATCGGGTTATATTTGATTGTTTCTATCCCATTCGCCCACTTCCATGTCTTTGAGTTCGCCGTCCTCGATGCGGAAGCGCAGGGCGGTCCGCACCAGATGGAATCCTTGGATGCCGGCGGCGCCGGGGTTGAGGACCATCATGTCGTAGTGCTGGTCGCGGACGACTTTCAAGATATGGGAATGCCCGCAGACGAAGATCTGGGGGCGGTAGGCTTCAATTAAGCGCAGGGCGCGGTAGTCGTAGCGGCCCGGGTAGCCGCCGATGTGGGTCATCAGGACGCTCATGCCGTCCTGTTCGAAGAAGCGCATCACCGGATGGTAATCCCGCACGTCGTAGCCGTCGCAGTTGCCGTACACGCCGACCAGCGGCTTGAACGAGGCGATTTCCTGCATCACGGCGCCTGTTCCGAAGTCACCGGCATGCCACACCACATCCACCGGCTCCAAAAACCGGCGAACCTTCTCGTCGAAGTATCCGTGCGTGTCTGATATCAGTCCGATATAAGCCATATCAGTGATCGTTATTCTTCAATCTTATGCGGAGTGGAGTCAGGATATGTCTTTGAAAACAATGGCGCCCACGCCTCAGGGGGAGGGGCCCATTTATGGGAGGGTGGTTTTCAAAGACATATCCTGTGTAACGGAGCAAATTAAATCTTGATGATGATTTTCTTGCGGTAGAGCCACATGGCCATGCCGAGGAAGAGGGCGACGTAGCAGAGGGCGTACATCAGGGAGGCGTATTCGTTGTCACCGAAGATGCTGACGCAGCAGTTGCGGTAGAACCAGTTCAGGCAGTTGGTGTTCTTGCCTTCGGGGAGGGTCCAGTGGATCATCCGGCCGAAGATCTTGGCGATGAGTCCTGCCATCACGAAGGCGAAGAGCGGGTTCATGCCCATGGCCTTGAAGGGGGTGAAGGCTTTTTCCTTGCCTTTCACGTCGATGAACCAGACAAAGAATGCCAGGCAGAGGATGGCCCATCCGCCCGCATAGAGTACATAGGATCCTGTCCACAGCGGCTTGCTGATCGGGAGCCAGATACTCCAGATGCAACCCAGGGCCAGGCAGATGACGGCGGCCGTGTAGAGTTTGGCCACGGCTTCGGTCTTGTTTTCCGTATGCCGGATCAGCTGGCCGATGAAGTAGCCCAACAGGACTGTGCCTGCGCCGGAAAGGGCGCCGAGCAGGCCTTCCGGATCGAAGGGGAAGCCTTGATAGCCGTGATAGACGTGGTTGTCACCCAGCAGGGCGACGTCGATTTTGCCGGAGATGTTTCCTTCCAGCGTGGACCAGCCGGGTTCTGTTCCGAACACGTAGAGAATCAGCCAATGGAGGCAGGTCACGCCGGCAATGCCCCACAGGATCCTCTTGGGTGTCTTCAGAATCAGCGCCAGGAATCCGCCGAGGACGTAGCACATGGCAATGCGCTGCAGTACGCCGAAGATGCGGTAGTGCTGGATCCACCACACCCAGTTCTGGCCGAAGGTCCAGCTGCTGTCATGCGGCGAGGTGGGGTAGAAGGGGAACAGATTCAGGAGCGTACCCACCAGGAAGATGAGGATGCCGCGCTTGACCAGTTTCCAGGCACTTTTCTTATTCAGGGAATCGCCGTATTTTGCGTAGGAGAAAGCCATCGCCACGCCGACGCAGAA
>JAFZAF010000008.1 GCA_017548335.1 Bacteroidales bacterium
CCTTCCTCACAACGCTCGTCCCGCATCCCGAACTCCTGCTGGGCGCCATACTTGAACGCCCACTGGTTGTCCAGGATGAACTGCTCCCGGTCTTCGGGTTGCAAAGGAACGAGTATGACTTCTTGTAATATCATTTATGCCGATAGATCCGAATTTGGTGGCTATTGTCTGATAAACTGATTGTCCGTTTCCGGCATATCGGCGCCGGTGTAACGCTCTACGGTCATATGGAGGTCATACTTTTCCCGAAGCGCAGCGATGGTGGCCATCATCGGCGAGGCGTGATGGGCATTGATAGCTTCTTGATTGGCCCAGCTGTCGATAAGCAGGATGGTCTCCGGATCATCCAGAGACTGATAATACTCATAGCGCAGGTTGCCCTCCTCAGCCCGGATGGCATCGACGGTGCCGCTGGTAATCATTTCCTCGGCAAACTTGAGGGCGTTTCCGTCCACACCCATGTATCGGAGATTCACTGTGATAGCCATATTGTCGGTTTGTTTATTATTGCAGCAGCCTGTAAAAAGCAAATCATCCAACAGGTTCTTCAAGATGATCCTATAGTGAGGATGGTATGCGGCTTCGTAGGGCGCACTATGATGGTATGCGTATTGACCTGCATCAAGCAGTTTCGCTATCTTGGCCTTGTCCTCTGCAAGGTCCGGGAGATCCGGATGCTCCTGCTCAATGATGGCCTCGATTTGCGCCCATTCTGTTTTCCATCGCTCTATATCATCCGCTGTCACTTCCTTGGCACTCGCCATCAAGGCATCGACCACTTCATCGACTGTCATCTGTCCATCGGCAATAACGGATAAGTTCACCCGAACGTAGTTGCCCTCCCAGCCGCATAACTCGGTCTTCGGTCCCGTCAGCGTATCTGCTTCTGCCAGTTCAGAAAGGATATAATCACGAGCCGACTGTCTGTCCTTGATGATGTGACCGGGACCAAAGCGGTCCTGGAAGAATGATTTGTACAAGTCCTGTAGCCTGGACTCCGGGAAGGACTCCAACTGGGTCGAAACGGCTTCCTTTACCGCGACAGAATCAACGACTGTTGGATTGCAGCTGCTGGAGGCAAGCAACAGGAAGCACTGGAAAAGGAAAAGGATGTAATTACGCTTCATGAGGAGGGAGGGATGTTTGGAAAGACAAATTTAAGCAAAGAAACCATTTTTTTCTTATCTTTGTCTTTCGATACGGTTCGCCTCCCGTTCCTGCGGGCCCGGCGATTAAAAGGGAATCAGGTGTAAATCCTGGACAGTACCCGCTGCTGTAAGCTCTTTCAAGTCATCTGCATTCACATTGTCACTGCCTCAATGGTGGGAAGACAGCAGATGATGGAGCGAGTCAGAAGACCTGCCGGATCGGTTTTGTTTATCGTGTCTCCCGGGAATAGGAGCGCATGAGCATATGAGAGTAGCGTTTCGCATCATCCCCAGATTACTGTTTGGGCCCGTGTGTGCACGGGGCCGCATTTGTCATACCCCGTATTCATGTATAAGATTCTCTCGTTCCTGCACAAGCTGACCGGGTGTCTGCTGTGTGTGTTGTTTTTTATGTGGTTTGCCTCGGGCATCGTGATGATCTATCACGGTTTCCCACGCGCTTCTGCCGACAAGCAGCTCGAATTGCAAAAGCCGCTGACCAGTGAGCTTCCGGCAGTTGCGGAGCTACAGGCTGCGCTGCCCGACACGGCCGTCATCCAAGGGCTCTCCGTCCAAATGTATCTGGACGAACCCGTATTCAAGATGGGCTCCGACCGCAATGCAGAAATACTCTCCGCTCGCGACTTCACACCTGTAGAAGAGACACGCGAATCGCTGATCCGGACCTGGTGTGACGCGCCTGTAGCCCGCATCGACACGCTTTCCCAACTGGACCAGTGGATTCCCTTCGGACGCAACCGGGAAGAATTGCCCATCTACCGGTATCATTTCGCAGATCCGGAGCGCCACCAACTATATCTTGGATCCAAGACGGGCCGCGTACTGCAATTCACATCGCACAAGGAGCGAGTCTGGGCTTGGTTCGGCGCCATTCCCCACTGGGTCTATTTCACCAAATTGCGCCAGGAGCAACAGCTTTGGCTCAATTCCGTGAAATGGGCCGCCGGCATCGGCTGCATTATGATCATTCTGGGCTTCGTGCTGGCCATCCGCGTGGCGGTCAAAACCAAAAAGGTGCAGCCGTACAAGAAGAAATGGTACAACTGGCACTATATCCTCGGTTTCGTCTTCGGCATCTTCGCTATCACCTTCGCTTTCAGTGGAATGATGTCATTGGCCGATATGCCGGAATTCCTGAAGAAGGCCCCGAAGACGGAACAGCGCCCCGACTTCCCGCGACGCGGCGGTCCCCGGCCGGGAGGCGCCGTGCAGCTGGACCGTTACACGCTCGACTACCGCGATGCACTGGCAGCCTATCCGGAGGCTAAATCCCTTGCCTGGAGCGACCACAAAGGGCATCCTTACTATACGATTACACTCGCGCCCAAGGAACCCCGTTTTATTGACGCCGCTTCCGAAACTGTCAAACCCTTCGTTCTTACTGAAGAGATGGTTCGCCGAGATATGGAACGTCTCTACCGCGACAGCATCCCTTATACCATTGAGCTGATCAACGCATTCGACCGTGACTACCACCAGCGAAAAGTGACGGAGACCTCACTGCCGGTGTATCGCGTCATTGTAGACGACTATATGCACACCCGCTGGTACTACAATCCGGCCACGCTGGAGTCACGGCGTTTTGACGATGACACCCGCACACGCAACTGGCTCTACCACAAGCTGCACACCCTCGACTTCAAGTTCCTGACCGACCGGCCATGGCTTTGGAACATCGTGATGTACCTGCTGATGATCGGCGGCACGGCCCTTTCTGTCACGGGCGTCGTACTCAGCGTCCGCTGGCTGGTGCGCGGCCCCAGGCGGCTTATCCGAAAGAGAACACATCCAGTTAACCCTAATTAATATTCTTTACAACCATATGAAGAAACCCATCTTGCTGGCTATTGCCATCCTGTGCGCCCTCCCGGGATTCGCACAGCAACCGGAACGACAGAAAAGCATGGTCGATTCCGTCTTTGCACTGGACAGTGCAGCCATCTACGACTATTACTATCGTCCTTTGCAGGACAATAACGTCAAGTTACTCAATCTCGACGTTCCCATCAAACATATTCCTGTGACGGTCAGCCGCATTGAAGCCAAGACCCTCGAACGCAACCATATCCTGAGCCTCGAAGATGCTGTCAAGTATCTGCCGGGCGTCATCCAGACAAGCGACCAGCTTGGCGCATTCAAGCGCTACAGCATCCGGGGTACCACCGATGCCGTCATCGCCACGGACGGCATCCGCGACGAACGTTCACTGATCAACAATGTGCCGTTCAGCGACCTTTCTTCTGTCGAGTCCATCGAGGTGCTCAAAGGCCCCTCGTCGGTCCTGAGCGGCCACTCCGTGATGGGCGGTGTCATCAACATCGTCCGCAAGAAAGCTTCCCCTACGCCTACCGCCAACGCAAGCATCAGCCTCGGCAGCTGGAACCAGAAGGAAGCGACCGTCGGCTTCGGCGGCAAGCTCATCGGTCCGGTTAACTATCGCGCCCACGTGCACTATGCCAACGGCGACGGTTACCGCGGTGTGAATGCCAATAACTTCAGCGGTCTGTTCACCCTGGGTAGCGCCATCGGACAGAACGGCTATCTGGAAGGCATCACTTCCTTCAATGACGACCGTTATACGACCGATATCGGCGGAGCTCCTACGATGCCCGGCGACGTGTATAAAGCAAACGGACAGCTCTTCGCGGCCAACGGCGAGCGCAACCCGCTTTTCGACTACGACAAGTGCCTCAACGACAATGCAAACAATCATATGCAGCGTCGCGTGATCGACGTGACGCTCAATTATACGCAGAAACTGACGGATTTCATGACGCTGCGCGAGCGCTTCAACTATGGCCACAGCGACCTGGACTATTGGTGCGTCGAGAATGTCAAGTACCTCACCAGCACACTTCCCATCTACGACTACTATTATGTCAACAATAAAGGTGTGACGACCTACATTGATATGGAGAATGTGCAGTCGGGATCTCCTCTATGCTTCAACCCGGACAGCTACAACTACACGAATATCCTGGAACTGGGCGGCAAGTTCAACACCGGCAGCGTCAAGCACAACTACAATCTGGGCTGGAACTACCAGTTCTTCGATTACACCCAGTACAACGGCTATGGAAAGGACGATGTCTGGGGACCCGGACTCAATGAGATAGTCTCGCTCAAGGATCCGCATATCGTGCGCGACTGGTGGGACTGCAAAGTCTCGGCGGCCGCCATCCGGAATTACATCACCAATGGCATCTACCTGCATGACGTGATTGAATTCAGCGAGAAACTGAAGGCGATGGCCGGTCTCCGCTACGACTTCTACCATTATCAGAACGCTTCGGCCACCATTTCCGACGGAAAGCAGCACTATGAGGAGGCCAATCGGACCGATTGGAAGGAAGTCCGCACGTCGGCGCTGACCTACAAGGCCGGCCTGGTATGGCTTCCTGTCAAGAACGTCTCTATCTATGGCTCACTGGCCAACTACTTCAAGCCGAACACGACGGTCTACAACCCCAACTACATCTATGTCGACCGCAATGGCAAGGAGTTCAATCCTGACGAAGCCGGTGGTGAGGTCTTCAAGCCGGAACAGGGCTGGCAGGGCGAGATCGGCGTCCGCTATGAACTGGCAGACTGGTTCGATGTGAACGCCAGCGTCTTCTACATCCGCAAGAACAACGTGGTCAAGACGATCGGCAACAAGCCCGTGGAAGAAAACGGCGCCATCGTCAACAAGAGCGTCCGCGCCCAGGTGGGCCGCCAGACTTCCAAAGGCCTCGACCTCGACTTGACCGTACGTCCCTTCACCGGATTCCAGTTCACAAGCGGTCTGGCCGTTTCAGATATGCGGACCATCGCCAGCTACCTCGACTGGATTCCGAAGGACGCCACCTGGGTCACTTTCAACGAAGATGGATCCATTAACTTGCGCGCCACCAACTTTCCGCGCACGACCTTCTTCACCTACGCCGACTACACCATTCCTCGCGGTGCGTTGAAGAACCTGTCGTTCCACGTCAACGGCAACTACACCGACAAGCGTTTTACCAATGTTACGAACAATGTATACCTGCCCGCAACCTTCATCGTTGACGCCGGCGTATTCTACACATTCTCGAAAGGCATCACGCTGGCTGCAAACTTCTACAATATCTTCAATACGAAATACTACATCAGCGCAACCCGTCCCGCCAAACCGTTCCACTATATGCTCACGGTGGGATTCAAGTTCTAGAAAGAAACCCTATTCAACAAACAGTTTTTAGGTAACTCGTTTTATTTAGTGTGTGTCCCGGCATCAATAGGGGTGCCGGGACTTTTTTTACTCCGGGACGTAAATGATTTCGCCGTTTTCCAATTCGTAGGCGATTCCGACGCGGCGGCCCCGGGGGCCGTCCGCCTGCTGGTTTTCGCTCGGTGTATAGCGTTTGATCTGTCCCGCTTCGCGAGTGATGATTTCCATGTCGGCTTTGCCAGGGTTCTTGACCATCGTGAAATCCTCCTTCGTAAAGAGTTCCGAAAGATTGAAACGGGCGGTGAGCGCGACCATCAGCGCCACGGCGAAGACCATCGCCACGTCGAAGAGGTTGGCCACGGTGCCCATCGGGTCGACGTCGTCCCCTTCATGGAGCAGCGGATTTCTAGTCTTTCTTCTCATGGCGTGACTGATAGATGTATTCCAATTCGTTCATCTCCCGGGCGCACCAGCGCTGCTTTACCTGCAGAGTAACCACACCGATAGTCGCGATCAGCATGCCCACAACCGTCGTAGCAAAAGCCACCTGCATGTTGTAGGCCATTGATGTCAGGTCGCCGGCCGCCAGGCTGACCAGCGCCGGACCCATCGGAATCAGCGTCCCCATCAGGCCCAGCATCGGCCCTAACTTGGCCAGCAGACGAGACCGACCCAGCTCTTTTTCGGCATCCACTTCGTAGTTGGCCAGCAGGCGTTCGCACCAGACCGTATCACCGCTGTGCTCCTGCAACGACTGCACAGCCGTTTTGAAACGTTTCGAACCGTTTCGATGACGGATAAAGTCTCCCAATAAGCCGCCCGCCAGAATCAAGGCATAGACCAGTAAAACGAGTAAAAGGACCACGACCGGCACCAGCAGGCCGTTGGAAATCCAGAAAAGGGCATTGGATATCGATTCCATAATCGTTGAATTTTCAGAATGTAATGGCACCCGTGGCCGCGACGGTCAGGAGCAGCAGAAATAGATTAATCAGGAAGAGTGCCTCCAGGCGAGAAGATTCGTCCGGAAGAAGGCGGCGTAACAACACGGGGGCTCCCCAGGTAACGGCCAGCGTAAATGCAGCCGCCAGCCAGGCGAGCAGGGAAAAGTTGACGCCAGGGCGGGCATAGAGCACCTGTGCCCAGGTCCAGACGACGGCCGGGAATGCGAGCAACCCTGGATAGAAGCGAAGGATACGCCAGCATCCCGCCACCCGGCTGAAGCAAAAAGCTGCCATGATCAGTACCTCAAGCACCACGCAGACGGCGCCGTCGAGCAGATGCCTCGTCGATGAAGTCCAGGCCGTGAAAGCGGCAGGCGACTGCCGGATCAGCCAGGGCACGGACAAGCCCGCCACCAGCGCCAGGGCAAAAGCCGCCAGCGCCACACCCCAGCGGGGATGGAAACTGCCCTTGAGCAGGAAACTCAAAAGGGACAGCATTGCGATGAGGGTCAGCAGGGTCTTCATGGCGGGTCAGCTTCTTTTGTGGCGCAACAGCAGAATCAACAAACCAAACAGCACCAGCGCCAGCACGGCGCCCACCCATCCGGCATAGCGCTGCAAGGCCGGCTGCGGCGCCTGAGGCGTGAGGCGTTCCTCGCGCAACACAACCTCATCGGATGGCCCTTCCACAACTTGGAGCTGTTGCGCCCGAAGTGCCTTCAACTGCTGCAAGCGTGCGATGTCGGGCTTCCAGTAGCCCTTGCTGGCGCAGTCGAGCAACACCTGCGTCATCGATGTGAAAGCAGCAGGATTGGTTTCTTCCAGATAATCACGAATGCCAAGTCCCTCTGAATCTTCGAAATAGAGTCGGTAGAGATCGTCATAGAGCTGCGGGTCGAGCATGGAAGAGCGGGTGACGCTCCAGCCAAAGACATTGCGGAAGAGTTCGCCGAACATCTGGGCAGTCCCCTCCCCGCCGTTCATCCGCTCGCGGATGAATGTGGGATTGAGGATGGTGGCGCGCGTCTCCACCGCCAGCGCCTGGCGGGCATCCTGCATCCGGTGTGACCGGGAATTGCGGTAGTCGGCCATCATTGCGTCTGGTTCCTTGCCCGTCACTTCCCGCACGGCCAGCGAGAGACCGCCCGTGAATTCATAGACGTGGTCGAGCGAGAGCGGGCCCCATGTATTGCTCTGGCGCGGCTGGATAATGACATCGGTCCGGGCCAGTGCCGCGGAGAAAAGACCGGGTTCGAAGTCCGCCCAATTATCCTCGTCACCATATGCAGCGCCCATATTGTTGAGATAGCCCTCGGCCAGTTCGCGCTCCGCGCCCCATTGGCCGGCGTCCTCGACATAAGACATCATGCCGGTGCTGTAGCCGCTGTTCAGCGGGCCGAACACCCGCATCGTGGCGAGTTCGCGCGAACGGACAGGCGACAGGCCCTGCGCCAACAGCGTCCGCTCCTGCTCCTCGGTGCCTTCTGCCACATAGTTGGGCCATCCACTCGCCGCAGGAGCCTCGGACGCGGCTTTCACCGCGTCGGTCAACAGCCGCAGCCGGGAACCGGCAATGTCGCGCAACTGGCCAGAAACCTGCACCAGCACATTGATGCGCGGCCGCCCCAGTTCTTCTCCGGGCACTACACGCAAATCCACCACCCGACCCTGCTTGTCGCGGAGCGGTTCAACGCCGAGCATCCAGAAAGCCTGCGCCAGCGTGGCACCTTCCGTAGCGATGAACTCTCCCGCCCAGAAGGTGTAGCTTACTTTGCGCGGATATTCGCCATGCTGCGCATAATACATGCGCAGTGTCTCTTCGGCGAGCCGCTTCCCGTCTTCCCAGGCCTGCGGATTCGGCGTCGCTTCCGCGTTGATGCTAAACATATTGCGGCCAGTGGGCAGCACGTTGGGGTTCAGGACAGGATCGCCGCCCGGCGCGGGAGCGACAGTCCCGCCGTCCAGAGCCCGCAGCATGGCGTCTACTTCATTGTGCGAGGAGGCCAGCAGCCCTTCGCGGTAAATGAGGGCGGGACGGAGTTCCGCTGCAACTGCCGCCGTATCTTTCGGTGGCCGCTGCAGCAGCGCCGTCAAATCATTGCGGGCGGCAGGCAGGTAATGATGGTGAAGGTAGCCCAAGTTTTGCAGCTGCTCCGTGGTGATCTTGCCGGCGTCCCTATCACGGCGGGCGCGTTCGTAAGCCAACGGGTCGGCCGCGACAGCCAGCGTAGTGGTAATCAGGTCGCGCTCCGAATAGGGCGTGCCCAGCGTATAATAGGCACCGATTATCTTCTCGTCGGCAATCTCTTCGGCAAAAGCGTCCAGCTGTTTCAGTTCTTCGACCGTGAAAGGAACCGTCAGCGTGGAGTCGAGCCCAAGGTCGCGGTGCAGGCCAAGCCGCACTGCCTCCTGCTTGATGCGCAGTCCCAGAGACTGCGTACCGCCATCAGCATCGATCGCTTTGTGGATGTCGTCAAGCAATGCGCTGTAGCGCTGCCGCATCCCGCTCTCCACATAGGGCGGCGTGAGATACGTCACCAGCACCGCGTGCGTCCTTCGCTTCGCGATGATGCCTTCGCCCACATTTCCCGTCGTATAGAAGTAGAAATGAGGCAGATTGCCCACCAGCACATCCGACCAGTCGGCCTGCGACTGGCCCACGTTCTTGCCCGGCGTGAACTCCAGATTGCCGTGCGTACCGAAATGGATCAGCGCATCGGCTCCGAAGCCTTTCTTCAAGTACAGATAGGCTGCAATGTAGTTGTGCGGAGGAGCCACGCCCGCTCCGTGAACCAACCGGAATTCATCTTCCCCCACCGCCGGCTTCGGCTGATGGAAAAGCAGGATATGGCCGAACTGCAGGCAGTCGACGGACAGGCTGTCGCCACGGGCCATAATCCGCCCCGGTGCAGTCCCATAGCGTTCCACCACCTCCACATACTTCTCCGGCAGCAGCGTCTCCCCGGCCCAACGCTCATATTGTTCCCGGGAAAGCCCTACCCGGGTCGGCTGGTGAATCATTCTGGCGAATGCCGCTTCGTTCTCCGGCAGGCCGCTCACATCGTAGCCTTCCCTGCGAAGCCGCTGAAGAAAGCGGTAAAGCGAAGGAATGACCTCCATTCCGCTGGCAATCAACCCGTCCCCGCGAGGTGACTGGAAGTAGCCGATCGCCACCCGTTTTTCGCGGTTGGGCTCCGTCCGCAGCGACATGTAGCGGGCGAAGTACTCCATAAACGAGTTAATCCGTTCTGTTTCAGGAGTGTAAAGATAAAAACCGTCGGGATTCAGGTTCTGCGTCGCCAGGCAATAGGAACCGATGCCGCCATCGATTTCCGGCACCACTACCCGGGCGGTTAGCGTGCCGCTGCTGATCGGCTTGAGCGGATCGATCCACTCGTCGTGCGGCTGGATGATAGGATACGGATTGAACACCGGGATATTCTCATCGTTCAGCCAGCCGATGAAATCGTCATCGCCCAGCCGGCCCATCGGCAGATAGACCACGGCATCTGGATGCAACGCCCGGATCATCTTTTCCCGTTCAGGACCGGACGCGGTCAGGGGATAGACATTGCAACCTGCATCCGTCAGCCGGGTGAGCAGCGTATCCACGTGGGCGCGGTTACCCTCCATCGGAAAATTCAGGCCCGACATCAGCAACACGCTTGCGCCGCCGGAATGATACAGGCCCTTTTCTTTCAGATACTCCGTAACCGCCTCATGCGTAGGAAAATACCGTCCATATTCCCGGTGGTAATACATATTCTTGAGCAGTGCGGCCGGTGCCTCGTAACTGCGGTCACCCAACCGA
This sequence comes from Bacteroidales bacterium, assembly GCA_017548335.1. Lineage (GTDB taxonomy): Bacteria > Bacteroidota > Bacteroidia > Bacteroidales > UBA932 > Cacconaster. The sequence goes on from JAFZAF010000008.1 coordinate 10,114, forward strand.
AGCGGCGTGGCGATGCGGCGCAGGTAACGCAGGCCGTTGCGATAGTTGCTACGGCTCGGATTGCGGAAATAGGCCAGCAAGGTATCCGTTTGAGACTGTGTCAAGCCGTAGTTGATGTCCACGCTCTGGTTGCTGAGCACCAGCGTGAAGACCGTCACGTCCCGCCGGCCCGCCTTTTCCACGGCGGCGGTCTGGGCTTCATCCAGATACAGGCCACGGCTGAAGAGCATCAGCGCATCGGTCGAAGGCACCTTGTCCAACTGGTCTGCATCCAGAAACCGCAGCCGGATGTGACGGTTGTCATTGTTGAGCGCCATATCTGCCTGCTGGGCCAGCGTGGCGTTGACCACCAGAATCCGGGTCGGGGCAAGACACGCACGCCAAAAAACGACTGCCAGCAGCACAAGAAGGGCTGCCGGCAGCACAATCTTCAGCAGCTGCCGTCTATTTGCCTTGCAATTCCCGGACATGATCCATGTATCGGGCCTGGATTTCAGGAATCTGGCCGAGGCCTTCCATCACGACCTCCACTTCAAGGCCCGCTGCCTCCAAGGCTTCTTTCCATTCGCCGGAAATGTCATTGGTCGCGTGGTCGCCCGCGACCAGCAGGAACGGCACCAACGTCACCTTGCGGGCCTTCGCCGCTTTCAGGTCACCCAGCAGCGTCTCCTGCGTAGGATAGCCTTCAATCGTGGCAACATGGAAAAGCGGACCGCCCAGATGCTGGAAGAGATGCTCCATCTGGCTGTAGGTGGCGTTGGCAGGGGCATAGGTGCCGTGGCCTACGAAGACCACGTGGGCCCGCTTCTTCGCATCGGCTTTGTCACCGTGACGTTGCATCAGAATCTCAGCCACCTTGCGGCAGTCATCCACCGAATAGAGCAGAGGTTCCCCCACCCTGATCTCGTCGAAGAAGGGCGCCAGGCTCTCCACGTCGCTGCGCAACGAAGCCATTTCGGCGCCCTCCAGCAACGTAGTGGGCTGCACCAGCACGTGCGTATAGCCGTCCGCCCGAAGGCGCATCAGCGCCTCGACCGGCAGCGGCTTCTCAATGCCACGGCCCTTGAGTTTCCTGACAATCATCCGCGACGTCCACGCCTCCCGGACCTCCATCTCAGGGAAAGTGCTTCGGGCCAGTGCGTTAACCGCATCGATGGTCAAGGCACGCGTCTCGTCGTACGACGTACCGAAATGCACCATCAGCAAGGCTTTGCGTTCCTGGGAAAACAGAGGAATCGACACCATAAGCAGCAGAATAATAAAGATAGATCGTTTCATTCCTTTACTGATTGAGATCAAAATGGATTTTGATGCGCTTTTCGCTGTCCGGGAGGTTGAAGAAACGCTCCAGCGAGCCGTCACGGGTCAGGTCCTCGGGGGTTCCGGTATGGACACCGCGGCCCTTGGCCATCAGCCAGAGCTGGTCGGCGACCTGCAGGGCCAGTTCCAGGTCGTGCGTCGAAAGGAACACGGTCTTCTGCATCTCGCGGGAAAGCCGGTGGAGCAGGTGGAGGATTTCCACCTTGCTGGGATAGTCGAGAAAAGCCGTGGGTTCGTCCAGGAAAATGATGGGAGTCTCCTGCGCCAGCGCCTTGGCAATCATTACCTTCTGGCGCTCTCCGTCGCTGAGGGTCTGCACCAGGCGGTCGCGCAGCGAAGCGATGCCTACCATCGCAAGCGCCTCCCCCACCTTGGCCCTGTCCCCAGCCGACAACCGTCCCCAGAAACCCGTGTACGGACTGCGTCCCATGCCCACCAGTTCTTCGACCGTCATGTTCTGCAGGTTGCTTTTCTCGGTCAGCACCACGCCGATGACCGTAGCGAGTTCCTTTTCCCGATAGGCCTTCAGGGGCTTGCCCAGGATGGAGATTTCGCCCGACAGGGGCGGAAGGAAGCCCGAAAGCGTACGGAGCAGCGTGGATTTCCCGGAACCGTTCTCACCCAGCAGGCAAGTCAGCTTGCCGCTGCGGATGGTATCGGTAATTCCCTCGGTTACGACCTTGACGCTGTGTTTGGACGTGTATCCGATGGACAGATTCCGGATCTGGATGGTCTCTTCCCTTTTCATTCGCCGGTATCCTCCTTTCTGCGTCTGAAAAGGACGACCGCTACGACCGGCGCGCCGATCAGGGCCGTCACGGAATTGACAGGAAGTGCGCCCTCGAAGCCCGGCATGCGGGCGATGAGGTTGCAGAGCAGGGCCAGCGAGGCGCCGGCCAGCAGCGAGGCGGGCATCAGCACACGATGGTCCGATGTCCGGAAAATGCCGCGACAGAGATGCGGAACCGCCAGGCCCAGGAAGGAGATCGGGCCGCAGTAAGCCGTCACGATGGCCACCAGTACGCCGGCGCAAGTGATGACCCAGATGCGCGCCCGGCGCACATTCAGGCCCAGGTTGCGGGCATAGCCGTCGCCCAGCAAGAGCAGGTTCAGGGTCTTGACCAGCAGGAAGGAAAGCGGCAGCAAGATGGCCATGATGACCACGAAGGTCATAACCTGGCCGCCCGACACACGGGCGAAACTACCCAGGCCCCAGACCACGTAAGCCCGCACATCCTCTTCTGCGCTGAAGAACTTCAGCACGCCGATAATGGCCGTCGCCACATAGCCGATCATCACACCGATGATCAGCAGCGTCACATTGCCCCGCACCTTCTGCGCCACCCAGACAATCAACAGCATGATGGCCAACGCACCGATAATGGCCGCCATCGTCATGGCGAGTTCGCCCATGTAACCGAGCCGGCTCAAGGCGACACCGCCCAGCCGGCCGGACAGCAGCACCACGAAAGCCACGCCCAGGCTCGCGCCGGAACTGACGCCCAGCACCGAAGGACCGGCCAGCGGGTTGCGGAAGACCGTCTGCATCTGCAAACCGGCCACCGAAAGGCCGGCACCCGCCACCAGCGCCGTGAGCGCCTGCGGAAACCGCGACTTCAGCACGATGTTCTGCCAGATAGCATTGTCGACTTCCCCGCCCCAGAGTGCCTTCCATACCTGGCCGGCCGGAATCGTTACCGAGCCCAGCAACAGGTTCAGGAAAAACAAGACGAGAATCGACACGCCCAGCAGGATCATTCCGATGGCGACGGGACGCTTCATTTCAGCAGTTCGTAATAAACGGGTTGATAATCCTCCGGCATCAGGTCCGGATGGAAGATATAGATCAGGTCGGACAGCACCACGTCGGGCTGCACCGGCATGTTCTCGTAAAAGGGTTTCTCCCGCATATTGCAGTAAATTACGCCCTTGCCCTTGAAAGCATTCAGGTCGGCGTAGCGGGCGTCCTCAGCCTTGAGCGCATCGTAGCTGAAGGTGCCGTTGTAACTGTTGACGATGCGCCAGTATTTCGCGCCCGCGGTCTGACTATAAACCGTTTCAAAATCAAGATTCAGTCCGCCGGCATTCGTATCTTCGGGCAGGAAGTATTCTCCCCCGGCATCCCGGAAGATCTGCGCCAGGAAGCTGCGGCCGCCGCCCACATACCAGTTGCCGCCATGAAGTTCGCCGCTGAGCACGACAGGGCGTTCTTTCACATTGGCAGCTAGTGATTTCAGGGTATTGTATCGTGCCTCTATCTCAGCGAAGGTCCGGTTGGCCTTCTCCTCCTGGCCCGTGAGCAGGCCGATAAACTTGATCCACTCGGCCTGGCCGAGCGGAGTCTGCTCCTGATAGCCCAGATGCGGGATCAGCGGGATGTCCACGCCGCGCAAGGCTTCGTAGCCGCCGCGCTTGAAGGGCGAAATCAGAATCACGTCGGGATCCAGGGCGAGAATCACCTCGTTGTCGAAGTTGCCTTCGATGCCGATCTTCTGCGTACGGCCGTCGGCGAGCCGTTGTTTCATTTCGGGATTGAAGAGGTGACGCGTGCTGGTGATGCCGGCCACGCGGTCCAGTTCATCGAGACAGATGAAATTCGAGAGCTGGAGCGACGTCATGCAGACTACCCGTTCTACAGGCACTTCCAGCACGGAATAGCCCGCGGGAACGCCGGTCGGGCTTTCCCCGCGCGGTACGAGCAGATAATGGAAGGATTCGCTTGCTTCGCGCAGCGGGTCCTGGATATCCACAAGACAACCCGCGTCGGTGTAGCTGACGCGGAAACCTTCGGCATATTGCGGCGTAACCAGGCCGGCTTTCACGCCGGCCGACGGAGTCGCCGCACCCTGTGCCTTCGGCGCCCCGTTCCGGCAGGAAACGACCAGGGAAAGCAGCGCTGACAGCAGACAGAGAGAAATCAGCTTCTTCATATCAATCCCAGAGTTTTAACAGGTCCTTCTCACCCCAGTAGAGATGAGTGTATCCTGCGATAACGTTTTTGACCCGATACAGCGGGGTGGACACACGCCCACCCCGCGCATCGTACTGCCTGACCGTTGTCGGCAACTGGTCGGGCTGCCGCAGGCAGGAATAGTGGAATTCGTGTCCTCTCCATTCCCGGCCCGCCGCATCCACCAGACGGCGGTAGCCCAAGTGGAGCCTGGCTCCTTCCATCGTTGCGGTAAATGGCAGGATGCCGCACATCCGGAAGGAGCCTTCCCCCACGCACACTATAATGAAAGAGAGGTAGATCATGCCGCCGCACTCGGCCAGGATGCGTCCCCCGGCTTCGGCGTAGTCGCGCAGCTGTTCCATTGTCTTGCGCTGCGACGACAGTTCGCTTGCGAAGAGTTCAGGATAGCCGCCGGGCAGGTACACCAGATCTGCGTCGGGCAGCGGATCGCCCGCGAGCGGGCTGAAAAAAGTTACGGGACCCAGCTCGGCGAGCCGGTCGAGATTCTCCCGGTAGATGAAATTGAAGGCAGCATCGCGGGCCACGGCGATGCGCATCGCGCCGCGGACGGGCGCTGCGACCGGCACGGGCATGCGGAAGTCTTCCGTACAAGCTTCCAGCAGTCCCTCCAGGTCGAGGTACCGTTCCACCAGGTCAGCCGCCCGGTCGATCCACCGGTTCATTTCCTCCTCAGCGGCCAGGGTCAGGCCCAGGTGCCGTGAGGGAATCTCCAGGCCCTCCATACGCGGCAGGCAGCCGAAGCAGCGCAGGCCGGCATCTTCGCAGGCCTCGCGCAACATCCGTTCGTGCCGTTCGGAGCCCACCTGGTTGAACACCACGCCAGCCAGCCGGAGGCCCGGCCTGAAAGATTTCACGCCGTGCAGCAGCGCCGCTACAGTATAAGCCGTGGAGCGCGCGCTGACCACCAGCAGGACCGGGATATCGAGCAGCATCGCGATGGCCGAGCTGCTGCCCTGCATCCGGTCGTAGCCGTCGAACAAGCCCATCACGCCTTCGACGATGCACACATCAGCGTCTGCCCCGTAACGAGCATAGACCTCGCGAACATGTACCTCAGATGCGAGCCAAGTGTCCAGGTTCACGGAATCGCAGCCCGTGGCTGCGGCGTGGAACCGGGTGTCGATGTAGTCAGGACCGCACTTGAACGGCTGCACCCGCCTGCCCCGACGGTGCAGGGCACGCAGAATCCCCATCGAGACCGTGGTCTTGCCACTTCCCGAATGCA
>JAFZAF010000044.1 GCA_017548335.1 Bacteroidales bacterium
CTTTGACCATCTTGTAGGGGTGGAGGACGTAGGAGCGGATCTGGGAGCCCCATTCGATGCGCTTCTTCTGCCCTTCCAACTCCGCCTGCTTCTCCTGGCGCTTTTTCAGCTCCAGATCGTAGAGGTGCGACTTGAGGATACGCAGGGCATTCTGGCGGTTGTCAAGTTGCGAGCGCGTTTCTGTGTTTTCCACCGTAATGCCTGTGGGGATGTGCCGCACGCGCACGCCCGTTTCTACCTTGTTGACATTCTGGCCGCCGGCACCGGAGGAGCGGAACGTATCCCACTCCAGGTCGGCCGGATTGATCTCGATCTGGATGGTATCGTCCACGAGGGGATAGACGAAGACGGAAGAGAATGTCGTCTGGCGCTTGCCCTGGGCGTTGTAGGGCGAAATGCGGACCAGGCGGTGCACGCCGTTCTCGGCCTTGAGGTAGCCGTAGGCATAGTCGCCTTCGAACTGGATGGTGCACGACTTGATACCGGCCTCGTCGCCTTCCAGCAGCTCGGTGACGGTCATCTTGTAGCCGTTGCGCTCGCCCCAGCGTGTGTACATACGCATGAGCATCGATGACCAGTCGTTCGCCTCGGTGCCACCGGCGCCTGAGTTGATGGTCAGCACCGCGCCGAGGTTGTCGCCTTCGGCGCCGAGCATGTTGCGCATTTCCAGGGCTTCGAGTTTTTCGACCAGGTCCTTGAAGGCCGCGTCAAGATCGTCGGCTGCGTCTTCCCCGAAGTCGAGGAGGGTTTCCAGGTCGGAGAGGCCGGCTTCGAGTGCGTCGTAGCCGTCGGTCCAGTATTTGACCGCGGAAACGCCTTTCATGAAGGCTTCCGCGGCCTTGGGATCGTCCCAGAAATCCGGGGCGGTGGTCTTTTCTTGTTTTTCTTTCAGTTCAGCGCGTTTCCCGGGGATGTCAAAGAAACCTCCCCAACGTCTCTATCCGCTGTTTAACCGTTTTAATCTCTTCCGAGGTGATCATATATCCGTTGTATTTCGTCGTATTCGTAGCCGCGTCCGAGCGCATAGCGGAAAAACTTCGCTTTCTTCCGCACCGGGTCGCTTTCGCGCTGCAAGGTTTTCCATTTTGCCCGGAGGACCTGCTCGAGCCGGGTCCGGGCGGCTTCGCCGTCGATCTCGCCCAGCGCCGCGGCGATGGCCGGTCCGTCGATGGCTTTCCGCTGCAAAGCTAAGGTAATTCTGCGAGTTCCCCAACCCTGGAGCGCACTTTTGTCCCGGGCGAAGGCCCGGGCATAGCGTGCGTCGTCGACGTAGCCTTCCCGGCAGAGCGTGTCGAGCACTGCGGCAGCATCGGCTGGCGGCAGGGCGGCAAGTTTGCGCCGGATGTCGCTCCGGCAGTATTCCCGCGCAGCGCAGAGCCGCATCAGGCGGTTGAGAACGCGTTGGGTTTCGGCTTCCATGTCAGAAATTGTAGCCGATGCTGATGGAGGCCCCGACCTTGCCGGTGTAGTCGGACCAGAAAAGGTTGAAAGCCAGCGGACCGATGAAGGAGTTGTAGGCATAGCCGAGCCGGACGCCGGTTACGAGGTTGGGGGAAAACAGATCGTCGAGCCCCTGGAAATCGATGGAACAGGCGCCGGAGGCGAAGACATAGTGGTTGTCGAGGATCCGGTAGCGGGCGTCGAGCGTCGCGATCGACAATACATTCTGGAACACATGGGTGTAGCCGAAGCCGATAAAGGGGATCTGCTGGTCCATGTAGCGGCCGGCAAGGCTGCCGCCCATGATGTTGGCATGGGCCAGCGGCACCTGGTTGCCGAAGAGGGTGCGGTTGTCGAGGGTCAGGATGAAGGCCAGCCGTCCGCCGGTGGGAATCATGCTCGAAAAGTGGACCTGGGCTGCGCTGAAGTCGCCCGCATCGCCGAAGAGCCGGTTGAGGTAGTAGTGGAACGAGCCGTCGAAGTTCGATCCCCGGCTCGGGAAGTATTCCTGGTCGCGCCGGTCGAACTGGAAGCGCGCGAAGGCGCTGAAGAACTTGTTGCGGCTCAGGTCGGTGTCGTAGGTTGGCAGCGATTCTGCTTCGGTGAGCAGGCTGTGGTAGCGGTAGAGGTCGAGCCGGCCGCCCAGGTCGATGGCGATGTCGCGCGCCTTGACGGTGGAGAAGGCCGCCGTGAAGGAATGCTCCGTGAAGTCCATGTTGCTGCGCAGGCCCTTGTTCAGGATGTTCAGGTCGGACGATCGGAAATTGTAGGCCAGCTTGAACTGCGCCAGCGACTTGAAGGCATAGGAATACTGCAGGGATGCCTGCATGTTGTAGGCCAGTTTCGCCGTGAGGGAGAGCTTGGAGCCGTACAGGGCGTTCTCGTTGAGCCCCACGCCCAGCAGGATGGCGGCGATCTCCTCGTTGTCGAAGCGGAAGCCGGCGCCGAGCCCGGATTTGCGCCCGCCGACAAAGTTGAGCTGGAGGTCGTACGGGTCTTCATGACCCTGCAGCTGGTAGGTGACCGATTCGAAGGCAGCCGTGTTGTAGAAACGCGAGACTTCCTCGTCGAGGGTCTTGCCGCTGATGCGTTCGCCTGCTTTCAGCGGGCTCTTGCGGAGCAGCCACTGGGCGTCTTGGACGGTCAGGCCGTTGTAGGAGACCGACCGGAGCGTCACGGAGTCGCGGTCCAGGCGGACGGCCTTCTGGTATTGTCCCGGCCGCTTGAGCGGGCCGATGAACTGCTGCTCGGAACGGTCGAGCCAGTTTTTCATGGCCGCCAGGTCGGCCTGCTTCTCGCGGGCGGCGGCCTCGCCGTTGTCGATCAGGGTGCGCAGGCTCTTCGTGTCGAAGCTCAAGGTGCTGTAGCCCTTGATGTCGGGGGTGATGAGAATGTCGGTCTGGGCAATGGCCTGGGGATACTTGGCATCCATATACAGGTCGAGCACTTCGTTGAATAGGTCGCCGATGCTGTTGATTTCGGGCACGTCGTCGCTGAGCTCGCCCAGCTTGACGCCGATGATGATGTCGGCCCCCATCTCCCGGGCCACGTCCACGGGATAGTTGTTGAGGGCGCCGCCGTCGATGAGCACCATGTCGTCGATGCGGACCGGGGAGAAGTAGCCCGGAATGGCCATCGAGGCGCGGAGGGCATCGACGAAGTTGCCGCTGTGGAACACCACTTCCTTTTTCCCGATCAGGTCGACTGCTACGCAGGCGAAGGGAATCGGCATCCGGTTGAAGTCGAGCGAATCCTGGTAGCCGACCGAAAGCCGCGTGAAGAGGTTGTAGATGTTCTGGCCGCTGACCATGGCCAGCGGGATGTTCTCGAGCAGCGAACCGCCCTCGCTTCGGCGCGGCTGCGGCCGGGCGCCGATCCGGCTGTAGTCGCCGGAGCCGAAGGGGATGCGCATCAGGTATTTGTCCTGGTATTTGCGTTGTTCGAAATAGGTGTTCCGCCGGGAGATGCGGTCGCTCATCACATAATTCCAGTCCTGGGCCATGATCAGCGAGTCGAGTTCGGCGGCGGAGTAGCCGATGGCGTAGAGCCCGCCGACGATGGCGCCCATGCTGGTGCCGGCGATGAAGTCGATGGGAATGCCGTTCTCTTCAAGCACCTTCAGGACGCCCACGTGCGCGGCGCCTTTCGCGCCGCCGCCGCAGAGCACGACGCCCACCTTCGGTCGTTGGGCCAGCAGCGCCGGGCTCAGCAACAGCATCAACAGCAGGACGGACAGGAGGCGTTTCATCGGAATCGGGCGTTTAGAAGTCGTAACCCAGCGAGAAATAGAAGCCGATGGTCCGGGAAATGTTGGACCAGTGTGTAGCGACCTGGACGGGACCTGCAATCGTTCCGATGACATAGCTGACGCCGAAGCCATAGTTATGCACCAGGTCCAACGCCTTGGCTTCCTTGTCAATGTTCCATTCCAGAAGGTAATTGCCCATCAGGGTGAGGAAGTGCTGGCGGAAGACGTTGATGCGCAGGTCGGCGCGGGCGATGTCCACCCGGTCCAGCGAGCTGTGCACGTGGTTCATGCCGATGAAGGGCAAGTGCCAGTCGCTGTAGCGTCCGTAGAGGGAGCCGCCGACCGTGTTTTCATAGAAACGGGCGGGCGATTCGCCCAGGAGCCAGCGGTTGTAGGTTTGCGGGATGAAGTCGACGCCCGGTCCCAGCGGGAGCACGGCCTTCAAGTCCATCCGGGCCTCATAGGTCCACCCGGGCGACCAGGACGCGGCGCCGTGCAGGTTCATTTTCAGGCCCCTCGTGGGAATGTAGTTGTCGTCGAGGCTGTCGAACTGCCAGTTGAAGAAGCCGCCCGGCACGGAGCCTCTCCGCTGTTCGCCGGGCCGGACATAGTCTTCCGCCTCCTGGGTGAAGGCGATCTGCTCGCGGAAATTGTCATAGAACACGCCGAAGCGGATGTCGGCGTTCCGCCAGCCGGTAATCTGGTAGGCGGCTTCGCCGCGGAATGCGTTGAAGCGGTCCGTGTAGAGCATCCGGCCAGCCTCGTAGTTGTCGAACGCCGTATGGCCCAGCCGGGCGGAGAGGCTCAGCTGGGTCAGGTTGTGGAAGGTGAAACCATAGCGGAGCAGGGCATGGGCATTGGCGCCGAGTTCTGTTTCGAAGTCCAGTTTCGAGCCGAAGAGCTTGTGCTTGTTGAGGCTCATGCCCAGCAGGATGGACGCCATCTCTTCGCTGTCGAAGCGGAAGCCAAGGCCGGCTTGGTGGATGCGTTCCGGACTGAACTTGATCTTGAGCCGGTAATCCCCCTCGTGTCCCGCGATGGCGTATGCGATCTTCGTGAAGGCGCGGGTGTTGTAGAAGGTGGCCATGGCCTGGTCCATGTCGTTGCCCGACACCAGTTCGCCGGGGCCGATGGAGGTCTTGGAGAGAAGCCAGGCCATGTCACCGGCATCGGCCCCCTGGATCTCCATCTGCGTGATCCGCACGGAGTCGCGGCTCAGGTCGATGGCCTTGGGCGGGCGGAGGTGATGCGGTTCCTGGTAGGTTTTCAAATGGCTGGACAGGGAAAGGAGCTGGGGCCGCACCCGGTTGGCCGCCACCAGGCCGCTGTCGACCAGGGCGTCCACGCTCTGGTCGTCGAAGGCCAGGACGCCGTAGGCGCTGGTGTTCGGCTCGATGAGGATGTCGGAAGCGGCCCGGCCGGACTTGTATTTCTCGCCGTTCATGATGCTGAGCAGGCTGGAGAACATTTCCGGAATGGTCTGCTCGGAATCGGCCTTGTTTTTCTTGAAGTGGTGCAAGTCCACGCAGATGATGTAGTCGGCCCCCATCTCCCGGGCCACGTCGACCGGCAGGTTGTTGAGCACGCCGCCGTCCACCAGGAACTGGCTGCCGTTCTGCACCGGGGCGAAATAGCCCGGAATCGACATGCTGGACCGGATGGCGGTGACGATGTTGCCCCGGTGGAAAACCACTTCTTCCTTGGTGTTGAGGTCCACCGCCACGCAGGCAAAGGGAATGGGCAGGGTGTTGAAATCCACGTCGTCCTGGTAGCCGACCGACAGCTTCGTGAACAGGTTGTTGAGGTTCTGGCCTTCGACCAGGGCCGACGGTACGTTTTTCAGCAGGCCGCCCTGGACCCCGCGGGCGGATTCGGTCTCGGCGGTCAGCATCTTGTGGTTCATGAAGGGGATGGTGACGATGAACTTGTCGTCGTCTTTCTTGAGGGAGTAGGCGACGTCGCGGCGTTCGACCTGGTCTTTCATCAGCTGGTTCCAGTCCTGGGCGCGTACGAGGGAATCCAGCTCGGTGGCGTCGTAGCCCAGGGCATAGAGGCCGCCGATGATGGAGCCGATACTGGTGCCGACGATGCAGTCGACCGGGATGTTCAGCTCTTCGAGCACTTTCAGGACGCCGATGTGCGCCATGCCTTTGGCACCGCCGCCGGAGAGGACGACACCTACCTTGGGCCGCTGCCGTTGCGGAGCAGGGCTGGCGGTTTCGTCTTCCGCCCGGAGCCCGGGGATGAGGAGAAAGAGGAACAGGAAGAGGGACAGGATGCGTTTCATGGGTTTGTCGTCGTTTTTTTCAGTCCTTTGCCCGCGAGCAGGCCGCAGGCGGCCAGAATGTCTTCGCCGCGCGAGGCGCGGAGCGTGGTGGTAATGCCGGCTCCCTGCAGCCGGGCCTGGAAGGCGGCGATGGCCGCCGCGTCGGAAGTGTGGAGCGGGGAGTCGGGAATGGCGTGGAAACGGATGAGGTTGACCCGGCATGGCAGGCCGCGCAGCAGCCGGACGAGGGCATCGGCGTGGCGCCGGGTGTCGTTGACTCCGGCAAAGAGCGTGTATTCGAAACTCACGCGACGCTGGCCGGTGAAGTCGTATTGCCGGATCAGGCCGAGGATATCTTGGAGATGCCAGGCCTGCTGGGCCGGCATGAGGGCGGCCCGCTCTTCCGGGAAGGGATTGTGCAGGCTTACGGCCAGGTGGCAGCGACTCTCCTCGAGGAACAGCTTCAGCTTGGGCAGCACGCCGATGGTGGAGAGCGTCACGCGCTTGGGGCTCCAGCCGAAGCCCCAGTCGGCGGTGATGGCCGCCAGGGCCCTGGAGACCTCCGGCCAGTTGTCGAGCGGCTCACCCATGCCCATGAAGACGGCGTTGGTGAGCGTGTCGGCTTCGTCGATGGAAAGCAGTTGGGAGAGGATCTCGGCGGCAGAGAGCTGTCCGTGGAATCCGCCGCGTCCCGTCATGCAGAAGCGGCAGCCCATCTTGCAGCCGATCTGCGAGGAGACGCAGACCGTGGCCCGGGCGATGCCGCCTTCCGAGCCGTCTTCGAACTCGGGGATCATGACGGTCTCGATGTATTTGCCGGGGACGCCGGTGGGGAAGAGGTATTTGCGGGTGCCGTCGCGCGAGGTGAAGGTTTCCACGGGCTGGATACGCCCCACTTCATACTGTTCGGAGAGGGTGGCGCGGGCGGCTTTGGAGAGGTTGGTCATGGCGGTGAAGTCCGTGGCGCGTTTCTGGTAGATCCACTGCGCCAGCTGCTTCCCCGCGAAGGCGGGAAGCCCGGCCTGCAGGGCGATTTCCTGCAGTTCGGAGGGTGTTTTGCCCAATAAAGCCTCTTTCATGATCCACGTGTCTGGTCCTTTTGCAAAAATACTACAAACCGAGCCAATTTCCCACAAAAATTGTATCTTTGCGTACTAGACGGAACGTGTCAGCGATCCATTAACCCTTAAATTTTTATTGTATGGCAAAAGAAAATGAAGAAATGACAACGGGCGCCGGGAAGAATGCGGAGAAGCTGAAAGCGCTGCAGGCGACGATTGCCAAAATCGAGAAGGACTTCGGCAAGGGTACCATCATGAAGATGGGCGACCAGCCCAATCTGGAGGTGTCGACGATCGCGACCGGATCCATCGCCCTGGACCACGCTCTGGGCATCGGCGGCTACCCCCGCGGCCGCGTCATCGAGATCTACGGACCCGAGAGCAGCGGCAAGACCACGCTCGCCATCCACGCCATCGCGGAGGCCCAGAAACAGGGCGGCATCGCCGCCATCATCGACGCCGAGCACGCCTTCGACCGTACCTACGCGGTGAACCTGGGCGTCAACATCGACACCCTGCTCATCTCGCAGCCCGACAACGGCGAGCAGGCCCTCGAAATCGCCGACAACCTCATCCGCAGCGGCGCCATCGACATCATCGTCATCGACTCCGTGGCGGCCCTCACCCCGAAAGCCGAAATCGAAGGCGAGATGGGCGACAACAAAGTGGGTCTCCAGGCCCGCCTGATGAGCCAGGCCCTGCGCAAGCTCACCGCCAACATCGCCAAGACCAACACCTGCTGCATTTTCATCAACCAACTGCGCGAGAAGATCGGCATCCTCTTCGGCAACCCCGAGACCACCACGGGCGGCAACGCTTTGAAATTCTACGCCTCGGTCCGCATCGACGTGCGCCGTATCACCACCCTCAAGGACGGCGAAGACGCCACGGGCAACCGCACCCGCGCCAAGATCGTCAAGAACAAGATGGCTCCGCCGTTCAAGAAGGCCGAATTCGACATCGTCTTCGGCGAAGGCATCTCACACATCGGCGAAATCGTGGACCTCGGCGTGGAACTCGACATCATCCGCAAGAGCGGCTCCTGGTTCAGCTACGAAGATGCGAAACTGGCGCAGGGACGTGATGCCGTGAAGAAACTCCTGCAGGACAACCCGCAGCTGGCCGACGAAATCGAAGCGAAGATCCGCGAGAAACTCAAAACCATAAAGGACTGATCCATTGATGGAAAAGATTATCCTGACGGGCGACCGTCCCACCGGAAGGCTGCACATCGGCCATTATGTGGGATCGTTGCGCCGGCGCGTGGAACTGCAGAACTCCGGTGCTTTCGACAAGATCTTCATCATGATCGCCGACGCGCAGGCCCTGACCGACAACGCCGACAATCCCGAAAAAGTACGGCAGAACATCATCGAAGTGGCCCTCGACTACCTCTCGTGCGGCCTCGATCCGGCCAAGTCCACGCTCTTCATCCAGTCGCAGGTGAGCGAGCTCACCGAACTGACCTTCTTCTACATGAACCTGGTCACGGTCCAGCGCGTCCAGCGCAACCCGACCGTCAAGGCCGAGATCCAGATGCGGGGATTCAACGACGCCGAAGGCGCCGACAACAAGGCCGGCACGCCGGTGGGCTTCTTCTGCTACCCCATCAGCCAGGCCGCCGACATCACCGCCTTCAAGGCTACCGTCGTCCCGGTAGGCGAGGACCAGGAGCCCATGATCGAGCAGACCCGCGAAATCGTACGCAAGTTCAACGCGACTTACGGCCCGGCGCTCGTCGAGCCGGAGATCCTCCTGCCCGACAACGCCGCCTGCCTGCGCCTGCCCGGCACCGACGGCAAGGCCAAGATGAGCAAGTCGCTGGGCAACTGCATCTACCTCTCGGATTCCGCCGAAGAAGTGGCGGCCAAGGTGCGCGGCATGTACACCGACCCGGGCCACCTCCAGGTGTCCGATCCCGGCAAGGTGGAAGGCAACACGGTCTTCACCTATCTCGACGCCTTCTGCCGCCCGGAACATTTCGAACGCTTCGCCGACTGCTTCAAGGGACGGAAGGTAAGCTTCGATTTCCACAGCCTCGACGAGATGAAGGCGCAGTACCGCGCCGGCGGCCTGGGCGACGTCATGTGCAAGAACTTCCTGAACGCCGTCCTCAACGAGACCCTCGAGCCCATCCGGCAGCGCCGCAAGGAGCTGGAACAGGACATCCCGTATGTCTATGAGGTGCTCCGCAAAGGTTCCGAAGTGGCCCGTGCCGCCGCCGCCGAAACCCTCGCCGGCGTCAAGCGCGCCATGCGCATCAACTACTTCGACCCCGGCGTGCTGGACCAGCTCATCGCCGAACAAACCGAAAAATACAAACAAACCCAATAAAGACTCCCATGAAAAGAATTTGGATAGCCTTAATGGCTGTTTGCGTGCTACTGGCCGCTCCCGCCGCGAATGCGCAGTCGATCAACGAGTATTACCCCAATGAGATTTCCGCCAGTTACGGCGTCTCCCTGCTGGGTGCTTCGATCAATACCCTCATCGATCTCGCCGGTATTGCCGATTTCTTCAGCGATGAAATCGGCGAGGACATCGCCTCCATCCGGAGCGGCGGTTCCCGCGGCGTCATCAACCTCAATTACATCTATCACCCCAACCCTATTTTCGGCGTGGGTGGAAGCGTGGGCTTCAACCGGCTCAGTGTCAACATGGAAGATAAAACCGGAAAGCTGACAGCCGCTTCGGCGAACATTATTTTCGCCATGGTGGACGCCAAGGTGAACTGGTTCCGCCAGGACATTTTCGGCATGTACTCCAAGGCCGGCCTCGGTGTGATGTGCATCAACGGCAACATGATGGAGGAGAGCGGCGGCAACGTATGGCTGCCGACCGGTCAACTGTCGATAATCGGCATGGAGCTCGGCCGCCAGTTCTGCGGCTTCATGGAACTCGGCGCCGGCATGCAGGGCATCCTGCAGGTGGGCCTGAAGCTTCACTTCTAGCAGCCGTCATGCCCGACCTACAACCGTCATGCCCGACCTGATCGGGCATCTAGCGGCTCAGCTGGCTGTTATCCAGAATGATTCCAGAGAGGGCGCCTGTATGGGCGCCTTCTTTGATGGTATGCACACCGTTCACGAACACGTGCGCAATGCCGGCGGGGAACTGGTGCGGTTGTGCGTAGGTGGAACGGTCGGCGATGGTCTCGGGATCGAACACCGTGATGTCGGCGGCGTAGCCGGGAATCAGCAGGCCGCGCTCTTTGAACTTGATGCGCGAAGCCGGCAGGCCCGTACATTTCCAGATGGCAGTGGGCAGGTCGAGGACCTTGTCTTCCCGGACGAACTTCTCGAAGAAGCGGGGGAAAGTGCCGTAGGAACGCGGGTGTGGCAGTTCCTTGCCCAGCGGTCCCTCCGGGGAATAGACACTGCCGTCGGAGGCGGGCATCGAGAGCGGATGGGCGTAAATCTTCTTGAGATTCTCCTCCTTCATGGCGAAGGTGGCCTGGTTGACCTCGAGTTTCTCGGAAATGAGCAGGTAGCGGATCATCTCCCATTCGTTCATGCCCGAGATCTTGCAGCACTCGGCCAGGTTCTTGCCGGCGTAGACGGCGTTGGCCGGGTCGTTGCAGCCGGCTACGACCACCTGCTGCGGCCCGCCGAAACGTTCCAGGCGGCTGTAGGCGTATTTCTTGATCTTCTCGCAGGCGGCCTTGTCGTTGAGGCGGCGATAGATGTCTTCCGACGTGCCGTCGCGGAGCTCGATGGGAATGAACGAAGTGAATCCGGTGGAGAAGGCCGTGTAGGGATAGCGGTCAAAAGCGATATCGATGCCCTCGGCCCGGGCCTTGTCGATCTTGCCCAGCATCTCGTCGATCTTGTCGAAGTTGGCCGGGTTCTGCGCCTTGAGGTGTGAGATCTCGAGGCGGGCGCCCGATTGGCGGGCGGCTTCGATGGCCTCGTCCATGGCTTCGAGCACATGGTCGTCCTCGTTGCGCATGTGGATGGTGTAGAGGGCGTTGTGCTTTTTGACCACTTTGTTCATCTCTACCATTTCCCGGGTGTCGCAGTAGCAGCCGGGGGCGTATTCCAGGCCGTAGGAGAGGCCGATGGCGCCCATGCCAAGCTGGCGGTCGAGAATCTCGCCCATCTTCTTGAGATCTTCTTCGCTCGTCTTCACGTTGTAGGGGCCCACGACGGCCTCGCGCACGTCGCCGTGGCCTACGAGGCTGGAGTAGTTGATGCCGATCTTGTTTTCCGTGAGCCGCTGGTAGAAGCCGTCGATGTCGCGCCAGGCAGGTCCGCCGTGGCGCGGCCGGTCTTTGCGGCCTTCCCAGGCCTCGTCGGAATATACGAAGGGGCAGTAACCGCAGTTGCCGCCCACTTCGCTGGTGATGCCCTGGTAGATGCGGCTGTCGCCCTTTGGGGCGTCGAACAGGTTGGTGTCGGTGTGGGTGTGGATATCGATGAATCCAGGTGAAACCACCAGCCCCTTGGCATCGATCACCGTCCCGGCATTGGTGCCGAGGTCCTTGCCGATGGCCGCAATCTTGCCGTCGCGAATGGCGATGTCGCCCTGGATAGGGGCCTTGCCGTCGCCGGCGTGGATCACGCCGTTCTTGATGATGGCGTCGAAGGAATGCCGGGTGCTTACCTTGCATCCCGTCATGCCTGTGAATCCCAGGGCGGCGGCGCCCAGCACGGAAGTCTTGAGGAAATCTCTTCTGTTCATATTATTGCGTTTTGATTTTGTCGGTTTGGAACGTCTTCATCTGCCCGTCCTGGTCGTAGACCAGCAGGGCTTCGAGATCCGGCCGGGCGGCGAGGATTTTGCGGGCGCGGTCGAGCCCCACCACCATCAGCCAGGTGGCGTAGGCGTCGGCCGTGGCGGCGTCGTTCGCCACGACGGTGGCGCTCAATAGGTTGTGCGATACGGGACGGCCGGTCAGCGGGTCGATGGTGTGGGCGTATTTCTGTCCGTCTTCCACATAGAACTTGCGGTAGTTGCCCGAGGTCACGATGCCGCAGTCCGTCACTTCGAGGATGGCCTGCAGGTTGCGCCCTTCTTCGTAGTTGCCGTCTTCGGGCCTGTCGAGGCCGATGCGCCACAGATTCCCGGATGCGTTTACGCCTTTGCAGATAATTTCCCGGCCGATGTCCACCAGGTAGTTTTCGCAGCCGAGGGAGTCGAGGTAGCGGGCCACCACGTCGCAAGAATAGCCTTGGGCGATGGCGTTGAAGTTGAGTTTCATGCGGGGATCGGCCTTCATCAGGTGCGTGCCGTCGGCACGCTCTTCCAGCGTGAGGCGGTCCATGCCGACGAAGGCCCGGATGGAGTCGATGGCTTCCTGCGTGACGTTCCCCTTGTTCGAGAAACCGAAGCCCCAGAGATCGAACAGCGGGGCGGCCGACGGATCGAAGGCGCCCTCCGTCTCGGTCCAGATTTCTTTGGAACGCGTGAAGCACGCGAGGAATAGCGGATCGAGGGGCAGGTCTTCCCCGGCGTTGAGCCGGGAGAGCAGCGAGCCCTTGTTGTAGCCGCTCAGGCTTCCGTCGATGGCGAGCAGCCGGCTGTCGATGGCCGCGCGGAGCGCCGGCTCGCCGATGCCTTGCACGGGACGGCAGATCACATGGTAGGTTCCGCCCTGGGCGAAGCCTTCGATGCGGACATAAGGCTCGTCTCTCCCGCAGCTGCAGAAAAACAGCAGGGATGAGGTCAGGAGCAGGAGGACAGTACGGTACATTTCTTGCAAATTTACGATTATTTGTGCATCTTTGCAAGTTGTAGTACTGAGAAGAAAAAGAGTAGAACGATGAATCTGATCAGAAAAACGGGCTGGCTGGTCTTTGCGCTCGCACTCCTGTGTGGCCTGACCGCCTGCAAGGAGGATGAGGAAGATACGACCCTGCCGTCCATGTCGGGCTCGGTCACCTTCGACATCCCCTCCTACGTGCTCAAGGGCGAGACGGTCACGATGTCAGCCACCGGTGTCCTCTATCCGACCGACATCCAATACAAGTGGTATATTTCCGGTGTCTATTCCGACACGCTGGCCTTCTCCCGGGTGACGGTGCGCTTTCCCGACAGCCTCGGCGTGTTCTCCGTCTCGGCCTTCGCCTTTGCTTCCGGTTTCTACAGCACTTCCACCACGCAGACCGTGACGACGATCGATACGACCTGGAACACCTCGCTCACCGGCCTGTACCGCAGCCGCAACAGCTTCGTGGACCCGCGAGACGGCCACTGCTACGGTTATGTCACCCTGAGCGGCATCGACTGGTTCACCCAGAACCTCGCCTGGCAGGGAACCGGCGTTCCTTTCAAGGCTTCGAAGGCGACAGCGCCCCTTTTCGGCAGTTTCTATACCTGGCAGGAAGCGGTGGAAGGCAATGCATGCCCCGAAGGCTGGCGGGTTCCCTCGCAAGATGACTGGATCTCTCTTTCCGCCGTGTTGAACGGCGGGCAGCCGCTCGATTTCTACAGCAACTGGCCCCAGCTCGGCGAGCGGGCTTCCGCCGACGCCCGGATGAACGAAGAGCGGATGTGGTCGTATACCCCCGACAACCTCCACACCAACGATGTCGGCTGGAACGCCCTGCCGCTCGGCTATACCTTTGCCGATACCGGCGGCGGCACCTTCACCGGGGTCAATACCTATGGATGCTGGTGGAGCGCCACGGAGAAGAACGCCGAACAGGCCTTCTACCGCTACATCTACAGCGAGAGCGGTGATTTCCCGATGAGCTATACCTCCAAAAAGGATCTGCGCGCCAGCGTCAGATGCGTTCGAACGCATCCACAATCTTAGTGACGAGCGGGTGCCGGACGATATCTTCCTTTCCGAATTCCACAATGCTGATGCCCTTGATGTCGCGGACGAGTTCTACGCCGCGGATCAGGCCTGAGTCGCTCTTGTTGGGCAGGTCGATCTGTGTCGCATCGCCAGTGACGATGAACTTGGCGTCACTGCCCATGCGCGTGAGGAACATTTTCAACTGCCCGAGCGAGGTGTTCTGGGCTTCGTCGAGAATGACGAAGGCCCGGTCGAGCGTCCGGCCGCGCATGTAGGCCAGGGGTGCGATCTGGATGATGCCTTCCTCCATGAACGATTGGAGCCGTTTGGCGGGGATCATGTCGCCCAGGGCGTCGTAGAGCGGCTGCAGATAGGGATCGAGCTTTTCCTTGAGGTCGCCCGGAAGGAAGCCGAGCCGCTCGCCGGCTTCCACGGCGGGGCGGGTGAGGATGATGCGCCGGACTTCCCGGTTCTTCAAGGCGCGGACCGCCAGGGCGATGGCGGTGTAGGTCTTGCCGCTGCCGGCCGGGCCGATGGCGAAGACCAGGTCGTTGCGGGCGCATTCGGCCACCATCCGCTTCTGGTTGGGCGTACGGGCCTTGATGGGCCGTCCCTCGTTGCTGTAAAGGATGATGTTGTTGCCGTCGGGACCAGCTTGTACGGGCCCCGTCTCCACGCTGCGGTCGCTTCCCTCGAAGAGGGATTCCACGTCGTATTCGGTGAGCACGCTCTTGTGCATGCGTTTCTGCCGCAGCAGGGTGATTTTCTCCTCGAAGTCGTCGAGTTCGCTCTGGGGCCCCATCAGGTAGATCTCCGCGCCGCGGGCGATGGCCTTGATTTTGGGATAATGGGCGGCCAGCAGGTCGAACAGGCGGTTGTTGATGCCGTAAATGTCGATGGGGTCGATTTCTTCCAGGAGGATGGTTTTTTCCATATAATGCGTTTATAATCCGAATTGCTTCTTGAGGTCTGTCCATTCGCGGACCATTTTGTCGTATTCCGAAGGGTCGAGCCACCGGTCACGGGTGCC
>JAFZAF010000045.1 GCA_017548335.1 Bacteroidales bacterium
CAATATCCTTCCGTCGCCTGGGTGCAGAACGTCGCCACGGGAACGGCCGACGTGAAATATCCGTACCATATCAATGAGTTTGCCCATTCGATGGGCAACGCCCTGGGCAACTTCGCCCAGTACTGGCAGTCAATGGACTCCACCAACTTCTTCATCGGCGGAGCCATCTGGGACTGGGTGGATCAGTCGCTTTGGAACTGGACGGCCGACGGTACGCGCTACCTGGCCTCCGGCGGCAACTTCGGCGACAAGCCCAACGACGGGCAGTTCGTCATGAACGGCATCCTGAACGGCGACCGCAGCCCCAAGCCGCAGTATTACGAGGTGAAGAAAGTCTATCAGAATCTCTATACGACGCTGGTAGGAATGCAGGACAGCCGGGTCATCGTGCAGTTATTCAACCGGAATTATTATGAACCCGTGAGCTACGACGCTCGCTGGACATTATTGGCCGATGGAGAAGAAATCCGCAGCGGCCGGTTCGAGACCGGCGCCCTCGCTCCCCGGACGAAAGAAAACCATGCCCTTTCCATTGGGCCGCTTCCCGAAGGGAAAGAATGTTATCTGAACCTCTCCTATACCCTGCAGGAAAACCTGCCTTGGGCCGAAGAAGGCTTTGAGGCGTGCAAGGAACAATTGTTCCTGCAGAAAGGGACTCCGGTGATTGCGACTCCGGCCAAAGGGCGCGCGCTCAAAACCTTCGTGGACGACAAAACTGGCCACCTCGTCGTGAAAGGCCGTCGCTTCCGGGCAGAATTCGACGCAATAGACGGATCGCTCTCCCGGCTCAAGTATCGTGGCCGCGACGTCATCGTCCCCGGACAAGGTCCGCGCTTGAATGCGTTCCGCGCCTTGGTCAACAACGACGCCTGGTATTACGAAGACTGGTTCGCCCAGGGCCTGCACAATCTCCAACATAAGGCTGTTTCCACCCTGTCGGTCAACGAACAGCCCGACGGAACGGTCACAATCGATGTGGACATTGTGTCGCAGGCCCCGAATGGCGCCCACCTCGACGGCTCCAGCGCCAGCGCCACCTGCCGCATCGTGGAAGACCCCGATAGCACATCGACGATGCAGTTTACCTCGCATGTCATCTGGACCGTCGCCCGCGACGGCAGCTTGACACTTCGTTCGCACATCACGTCCGACAAGCCCGACCTCGTATTAGGCCGTCTGGGTTACATCCTGCAGGTGCCTGCCCGTCTCGGCCGGCTGACTTATTACGGCCGCGGACCCGAGGAGAATTATTCTGACCGCTATACCTGCGCCTTTGTCGGCATTCATTCCGGCCGGGTCTCCGACCAGGTGGGCAACTACACAAAGCCGCAAGACATGGCCAATCACGAGCAAGTCCGCTGGGCCGCGCTCACGCGCGCCCGCCGCGGCGTAGTCTTCGAAGCGGCAGCCAACAGCATGCGCCAGTCCGATTCCGGTACGCCGGTGCTGTCGCTTCAGGCGTTGCCTTACCGTGCCGTCGACCTGGTGGAGGCAGCCCACGCCTATGAACTACCGGCGCCGGGCGACACCTGGCTCTGCCTCGACGCAGCCGTCACCGGCCTCGGCGGCGCCAGCTGCGGCCCCCTCCCGCTTCCCGAAGACCGCGTCCATTCCGACGCCGACTTCGGCTTCACCATCCGCATGCGATAGTCGTGGCGGATCCCCCGCTGATTATCAGAGATTTGCATGAAATCGATTGCGTCAAAATACGCAATCGATTTTTATTAAAACATTGATACTCAGGATAGTTTGCGCCACGGGCATGACGATGGCGGGTCGTGGGATGGCCTGGTGGAGCGGTAGGTTCTTTGACCTTGTCCGAAGGAGTAGCGATAGATTGTAGTCAGGAAGCCCCTTTACGGAGTTTTTGCGGGGAGGTATGTGTGAATAGCCGTAGCGGATGTGAAGGGGCTTCCAGGCTACATACACAGATGCCCGGTCAAGCCGGGCATGACGTACGATGGAAAGACCCACCGTTGGCTAATATAAATAGGTATGACACTATCATAGGAAGAAAAATACCTTAAAAAGAAAAAATATTTGCAAATTTTTGGTACTTTGTGATACAAGGTACCAAATTTTTTATATATCTTTGCATCGTCAAAACTAAACACTGTATGTTAATCGAACTCAAGGGAGTCCACAAGACTTACGACAACGGGCAGCCGCTTCATGTGCTCAAAGGCATCGATCTGGAAATCGAGAAAGGAGAATTCGTGTCGATCATGGGCGCATCCGGTTCGGGCAAGTCGACCCTGCTCAACATCCTGGGCATCCTCGACAATTACGACGAAGGCGAATACCACTTGGCCGGCAAGCTCATCAAGAACCTGAGCGAGCGCGAAAGCGCCACCTACCGCAACCAGATGATCGGCTTCGTGTTCCAAAGCTTCAACCTCATCGGCTTCAAGACCGCCGTCGAGAATGTGGAACTTCCTTTGTTCTATCAGGGGGTCAACCGCCATCGCCGTCATGAGGCGGCGATGGCCTACCTCGAAAAGATGGGCCTTACCGGCTGGGCTTCGCACTATCCCAACGAGATGTCCGGCGGACAGAAGCAGCGCGTGGCCATCGCCCGTGCCCTGATCACGCATCCCGAGATCATCCTGGCCGACGAACCGACCGGCGCCCTCGACTCCAAGACATCCGTCGAGGTGATGGAACTCCTTACCCGGCTCAACCGCGAAGACGGCGTGACCATCATCGTGGTGACCCACGAAAGCGGCGTGGCCAACTGCGCCGACAAGATCGTCCACATCAAGGACGGCCTGATTGAACGGATCGAAGACAACCGCCAGCATCACAGTTCGATGTTCGGAACGGATACCATTATGAAATAAAGAAAGGCAATGAGAGACCTCCTGCAAGAAATTTGGGAATCACTCAGGCGCAACAAGGTGCGCACCTGCCTGACCGGCCTGGCCGTGGCGTGGGGCATCTTCATGCTGATCGTGCTGGTCGGAGCCGGCAACGGCCTTCTCAATGCTTTCTTGAGCGACACCGGCAACGGATTCGCCTCCAATACCATGCTTGTCGGCGGCGGCCGGACCTCCAAGCCGTACGACGGCTTCAAACAGGGGCGCCGTATCAGCATCAAAGACAAGGATATGGACATCCTGCGTGACCCGCAGTTCTCCGACAAAGTCGACCTGATTTCGACTTCCCTGAGCAAGAGCGGCTACACCATGACCTATGGCCGCCGCTACTTCACCAACGTGATGCTCACCGGAACCTACCCGAGCGACGCCGAGATGAACCGCGTGAAGATGCTGGCCGGCCGCTTCATCAACCAGAAAGACATTACCGACAAGCGCAAGGTCATCATTATTACCCATCTCCACGCCAAGAATTTCCTTACCGGCGGCACCGACTACGAACGCCTGCTGGGACAGAGCGTCAAGGTGGGCAACCTGTCGTTTACCATCATCGGCGTGCGACATGGTGAGGAAAATACGGATGACCGCGAGCTGTATGTGCCGTATTCGACCATCAAGTCGATATTTGGCCTAAGCGACGATGTAGACGGCGTGACGTTCTCGTTCCATGGCCTGACGACCGAGGCGGAAAGCGACGCTTTCGAGAAAGAGGTGCGCACGGCCTTCAATGCGGCCCACCGGGCCGCTCCCGACGACAACAGCGCCGTGTGGATCTGGAACCGCTTTTCCCAGTATCTGCAGACGGAGAAGGCAAAGAGCCTCTTGATCACGGCACTCTGGATCATCGGCCTCTTCACGCTGATCAGCGGCGTGGTGGGCGTGAGCAACATCATGCTGATCACCGTGAAGGAACGCACGCACGAGTTCGGCATCCGAAAAGCCCTCGGCGCCCGTCCCGGAAGTATCCTGAAACTGATCGTGACGGAAAGCGTGCTGATCACGGCCTTTTTCGGCTACATCGGCATGCTGCTGGGCATGATCGCGTGCGAAATCCTGGACGCGACGGTCGGCCAGTCGAAGGTGGTGATCTTCGGCGAAAGCATGAAAATGCTTGACAACCCTACGGTAGGACTCGGTACGGCGATCGGAGCCACCGTCGTCCTGATCGTGGCCGGCACCCTGGCCGGCATCTTCCCGGCCCGTCAGGCCGCAAGCGTCAAACCCATTGAAGCATTGAGGGCAGATTGAGATGAGACACCGTTTTGACTTCGATACCCTGCGCGAGATCGGCGATTCGCTCTTCCGCAACAAGCGCCGCACGCTGCTGACCGGTTTCGGTATCTTCTGGGGCCTGTTCATGCTCCTCTTCCTGATCGGCGGCGGCCAGGGGCTCAAGCAGATGCTTTCCAAGAACTTTGAAGGATTTGCAACCAATACCATGGTCATGGTTTCCGCGAATACCTCCATGCCTTACAAAGGAATGAAGGAGGGTCGCTACTGGAGCCTGACCCAGCGGGACGTGGAGCGGCTGAAGGCGCTGGTGCCCGAATTCGACGTGGTGGCGCCGATCGTGAGCAACTGGGGCCAGACGGCCTATTATAAAGGAAATACCGCTTCGCCTTCCATCAAGGGAATCGCGGGCGACTATCATAAGGTCGAGGCGCCGATCATCAAGTACGGCCGCATGATCAGTGACGCGGACGTAGAGCAGGAGCGTAAAGTCTGTGTCGTGGGGAAACGCATCTACAACGACCTGTTCCCCCAGGGCGGCGACCCGTGCGGAGAATACATCCAGGTAGGATCCGTGTTCCTGCAGGTGATCGGTGTGGATTATTCGACCGGCAATATCAGCATCAACGGCAGTTCGGCGGACGCCCTGCTCGTTCCCTTCTCGGTGGTGGCAAAACTCTACCAGCGGGGCGACAAGGTGGACCTGATCTGCGTGACCGGCAAGCCGGGTGTAAAGATGAGCCAGATGGAAGACAAGATCCGCAGCATCATGTCCCGGGAACACATTTTCGACCCGACCGACGAACAGGCCCTGCTGCTTCTCAATACCGAGCAGATATTCAGCATTGTGGACAATCTGTTCCGGGGCGTGAACTTCCTGATCTGGCTGGTGGGAATCGGCACGCTGCTGGCCGGCGCCGTCGGCGTGAGCAATATCATGATGGTGACGGTGCGCGAGCGGACCGTGGAGATCGGCATCCGCCGGGCCATCGGCGCCGTGCCGCGCGACATCCTGTCGCAGATTATCTGGGAGAGCGTGACGCTCACCCTGGCGGCCGGCAGTGCAGGCATCGTGTTCTCGGTGCTGATACTCAATGTGGTAGAGGCCATCGCCAAGCACCAGGCCGTGTTCCAGATCAGTTTCTGGACAGCCATCCTGGCCGCGTTACTGCTCAGCGTGCTGGGCGTGCTCGCCGGCCTGGCACCGGCCCTGCGGGCCATGAAAGTCAAACCGGTCGACGCCATGCGGGATGAATAAATGACGAAAAAGTAAAAATACAAGATACTATGAAAAAAGTTTTGAAGTACATCGTAGTCGCCCTGATCGCCATCGTGTTCCTGGGCACGTTCATCTTCCTCTTCGTGAAATCGAAGCCGAAGGAGGTGAAGTATCACGAACTGACCGTGGAACAGGCCGACATCCAGCGCACCACCGTGGTCACCGGCAAGATCGAGCCGCGCAATGAAGTGAACATCAAGCCGCAGATCAACGGCATCATCGCCGAGCTCTACAAAGAAGCCGGCCAGCATGTGGAGCGGGGCGAAGTCATCGCCAAGCTGACGGTGATTCCCGACATGACCTCGCTGAGCTCCGCCCAGAGCCGCGTGCGCCTGGCCGACATCAACCTCAAGCAGGCAGCGACCAACCTGGAGCGTGAGAAGGCCCTGTACGACAAGAACCTGGTGAGCGCCGAAGAGTACGATCAGGTGCAGCAGCAGTATAACCAGGCGAAAGAAGAACGGGCTGCCGCCCAGGATGCACTGGAAGTCATTCGCGACGGCGTGTCCAAGTCGAACGCCAAGTCGAGTTCCACGCTGGTGCGCTCGACCATCACCGGCCTGATTCTCGATATCCCCGTGAAGGTGGGCAATTCCGTGATCCAGGCCAACACGATGAACGACGGAACGACCGTGGCTACCGTGGCCAACATGAACGACCTGATCTTCGACGGACAGATCGACGAGACCGAGGTCGGCGCGCTGGCCGAAGGAATGCCGGTCGTCATCACGATCGGTGCGCTGCAGGACTATTCGTTCGACGCCACGCTCGAGTATATCGCCCCGAAAGCTGTGGAAAACAACGGTTCCAACCAGTTCGAGATCAAGGCAGCCGTGAAGACCGAACCCGGCAAGACCATCCGCTCCGGCTACAGCGCCAATGCTGAAATCGTCCTGCAGCGGGCTGAACAGGTGCTGACGGTGTCGGAAAGCGCGCTCGAATTCTCAGGCGACTCGACGTTCGTCTATCTGAAAGGGGCCGACGGCGCTTTCGCCCGGACGCAGGTGACGACCGGCATCAGCGACGGCATCAACATTGAAGTCAAGGACGGACTCAAGAAAGGCGACGTAGTCCGCGGCAACCAGATCATCGAGGAGAAGTAACATGAAAAAACTCGTCATAACCCTCATTTGGATGGCCAGCGTCATTCCCGGCTTGACCGGGAATCTCGCCGCCGCCCAGCCAGCCTCGGCGGGAACGCCCTGGACCTTGCAGGAGTGCATCGGCTACGCGCTCGACCACAACCTAAGCGTGCAGCAGAGCGCTCTTCAGGTGCAGCAGCGTGAAATCGACCTGAACACGGCCCGCGCCAACCGCCTGCCCGGTGTCTCCGCCGGCGCCTCGCAGAACTTCTCGTTCGGCCGCGGCCTGACCGCCGACAACACCTACGCCAATACGAACACCACCAATACTTCGCTGAGCCTGGGTGCCGACATGACGCTCTTCAATGGCCTGCGCAATTACAATAATATCCTATTGGGCCAGTTGAACCTCGAAGCGGCGACCGCCGACCTGGAGAAAGCCCGCGACGACATCCGCGTCGCCGTGGCCCAGGCCTATGTGCAGATCCTCTATAACCGGGAGATTGCCGAAGTGGCAGCCCGCCAGGTGGAAATCGATGCGCAGCAGGTGGACCGGCTGGAGGCCCTGCAGGCCAACGGCAAGGCTACCGCCGCCGATGTGGCGGCTCAGCGCGCGACGCTGGCACAGAGCCGCCTCTCCGCCGTGCAGGCGGAGAACAACGTGCGGCTGGCCCGCCTCGACCTGGCCCAGCTGCTGGAGCTCCCTTCACCGGAAGGATTTGACGTGGTTGTCCCGGGAGAGGACGCCCTGG
>JAFZAF010000046.1 GCA_017548335.1 Bacteroidales bacterium
CTTCGATGGAATCCACATGCGGACGCCCGTACTTGGGCAGATACTGCTGCACGAAGGTCGGGAAGGTGTCGTTGAGCTCGCGCCGCGACTTCGCCGCGATGGTGTCCAGCACCAGCGAACTCTTGCCGGAGCCTGAAACCCCGGTGAAAACGGTGATCTGGTATTTGGGGATGTCCAGGGAGATGTCCTTGAGATTGTTCTCCCGCGCGCCCCGGATACGGATGGTGTCGGTCGTCATCTACTTCATCCCCCGCTGCTTCTTGATGGTCTCATAGGCCTCGGAGATCTGCTGGAAACGCTCGGCGGCGGCTTTCTGCACGTCGGGACCCAGCGTGGACACCCGGTCCGGATGGTTCTTCATCGCCATCCGCCGGTAGGCGGCGCGCACCTCGTCGTCCGTCGCGTTCGGGGAGATTTCCAGCACCTTGTAGGCCGACAGCTCCTCTTTGTAGTACATGGCGATGAGGGAGTTGACATCGCTCGTCGTGAGCTTGATCACGGAACCGATGCACTCGATGACGCTCTTCTCGGCCTTGGCGAATTCGCCGTCGGCCATCGCGATCTGCACGAGGTACTGCAGCAGCTGCATGCGCTGCGAATAGTTCATGTTCGCCGCGATCTGGTCGCCCACCGAGTAGATGTTCACCTGCTGGCTGTCCAGCTGCTCGAGGATCTGGATGGCCTGCTGGGCTGCCTGCTCGCCGAAGTTGCTGCGGAAGAAGCTCCGCACGCAATCGACCTCCGATTGCAGGGTCTTCCCATCGGCCTTTATGACGGCCGAAGACAGGACCAACAGGCTGACGAAGAAGCTGTTCCGCTGCTCGTCGGGGCTATACCGGCGGGACGACGTCCCCCCGGTGTAACCGCCTCCCGGCTGCCGGTATTGCCCCTGGCCTTGGCCCTGGGACGTACTGTCCCCGCCCGGAAGCTGATGGGAGGCATCGATATATTTATCTACCGCCTTCCCCAGGAGGTAGCCGATGAGTGCGCCGATAGGCCCCCACGTGACCCATCCCAGGAATCCGCCGATCCATTTTGCAGATGACATGTCTCTTCTTTTTGTTGTGCGTCCTTGTGCCCGCAAATATCGGTCCACAGCGGCGGGACTGCCAATCTGTCGGTTTTTTTCTTATCTTTGTTTCAATCAACGACGAACAACATGAAAAGAACGCTCCTCGGCCTCCTGGCAGGCCTCCTCCTCGTCCCGGCCGCGCTCGGCCAGCCGCTCCGCCAAAGTCAGATCCGTCCCGACACCGTGGACAGCAAGCTGTTCGGCGAGGCCGTGAATGTCAATGTCTACCTCCCGGCCGGCTACGACGCCGCAGGAGACCGGCTCTATCCGGTCGTCTACCTGCTCCACGGCCTGTACGGCACCTATGTGGACTGGGCCACGGCGGGACACATGAAGGACGTGGTCGATGAACTCGTCTCGAGCGGCGAAATCGTGCCGATGGTCATCATCATGCCCAACGCCGGCGACCCCGACATCCACAACAACTGGAACGGCTACTTCAACATGCCCGGCCGCCCCTACGAAGACTTCTTCTTCCAGGAACTCATCCCTACGCTCGAGTCCCGCTACAAGATCAAGGCTGACAAGCAGCACCGCGCCGTGATGGGCCTGTCCATGGGCGGTGGCGGCAGCGCCGTCTATGCCCAGCGCCACCCGGACATGTTCTCCAGCTGCTACGCCATGAGCGGCTGGCTCGACAACCCCGAACCGCGCGGGGATAACACCCAGGACAAGTTCTACATCGTCTCCAAGGCCGTCCATGACCACTCCGCCCTCGCTTTCATCGACAACGCCGATGACGCGACGATCGAGAAACTCCGCACCGTGAAATGGTTCATCGACTGCGGCGATGACGACGGCCTCATGGACCTGTCCGTATCCCTCTTCCAGAAGATGCGCGCCCGCGGCCTCCGCAGCGAACTCCGCATCCGCGACGGCGTCCACAACTGGGAATACTGGCACCAAGCCCTCCGCCTCTCATTGCCCTTCGCGTCGAGGAATTTCGAGAGGTAGCACGGGGTTCGGGGCGCGCTGTGCGCTTGTAACGAATCCTATCTTGGGCCTTGCCTTGTCGCTTTCATGGCTGGCATTCAACTGAGCAATGGATTCGTTAATCAGTTCAATTTGCATCGCGATCTCCTCATTGATTTCATTCTGGTCGTGAAGGATGGATTCGACATAATCGTTAAGCCGGTCCACTTTCATCTCCAGCCTTTCGATTTGTATTTGTTGGGCAGAGAGTTCCGAAATCTGTTTTCGCATGGCGACGAAAGCGCGCATGATACGGATGTTGGCCAATGCCGCAGTTTCAGAGGTTAGTACGCTGCTGAGCATTGCGATACCGGATGCCGTGAAAGCGAAAGGAAGGTATTGGTTCCCTCCCCTTTCTTTTGAGGTGCCATTTTGGCACCTCAAAAGTGAAAACTCTGTTGGCGTGAGTTCAAACATGAAGTCTTCCGGGAACCGGATTGCATTCCTCCGTACCTGTCGTTTCAGGTTTTTCGTCTCCACTCCATACAATTCAGCCAGGTCACTGTCCAGCATCACCTGCTCTCCTCGGATTAGACGAATTTTGCTCTTGATGATCTCGTTTTCTTCCATATACAATGTCAATGTGTCTTTGGGCAAAGATATGGAAGAAGAAACGAAATCATCTATGATTGCAAGTCTTGCAATGTCGGATTCACGGCAAGGCTTGCCGTGTTATTTCAAGGTTTGTTAAAGTTCGGAGGCCCGTCAGGGCCGACATATCCCCCTTCCAGGGGGACCAAAGGGGGTGTGCCCCCTCGGGGGCAGCGCGAAGCGCGGGGGGTCAGACACAGGAATCTGCACAAAAAAAGTCATCGACGGGCAGTCGATGACCTTTTTTTGTGGAGATAGTCGGATTCGAACCGGCGACCCCATGCTTGCAAAGCATGTGCTCTACCAGCTGAGCTATACCCCCGGGATACAAAAAAAGCCGGGCTGGCGTCCGGCTTTTCGGTAGGCCCTGGCAGAGTTGAACTGCCGA
>JAFZAF010000047.1 GCA_017548335.1 Bacteroidales bacterium
AGTGAAGAGTTTGGAGATAGGACGGCGCATAGTCTGGAAGCCCCTTCACGGAGTTTTTGCGGGGAGGCTTGTGCGGGTAGCCGTAGCGGATGTGAAGGGGCTTCCAGACTATGCTTGCAGGGCTTTCAGGGCGCGGGCGAGCTGGTCGGGGCAGCTGGTGCCGCGGGCGTGGCAGTCGATGCCGGAGAGGCGGGAGATGACTTCGTCGACGCGCTGGCCGGTGCAGAGGGCAGCGACGCCTTGGGTATTGCCGTGGCAGCCGTCGGTGTATTGGATGCGGCGGATGATGTCGCCTTCGAGTTCGATGTCGATACGGGAGGAGCAGACCATGTCGCAGGTCTGGAAGGAGGCCTTCCGGATGCCGTTTTCGGTCCGGTCGCTGAGGAGAATCACGTCGTAGATATCCATCGTCTTATAATATTCTTTGTTAAACTTCGTGTTCATCCGTGGCGGCCACTTCCCCATCTGCCACAGCACCGCCATCCACCGCCTCTCCCAGCAGCGCCTTCACCCGCTCATACAAAGTCGGGTGCGAGTATTCCGTGAAAACCACCAACGGGTGCGGGGTGAGGTTGGCGAGGCTTTTGGCGCACATTTTCTTGAGGGCGGAGGCTTCGGCGGGGCCGCATCCGTGGGCGGCGGCGAAGGCGTCGGCCTGGCGCTCGTGCCGGCGGGAGATGACGTTCGTGACGATGTCGAGCAGCAGGTTGAGCGGCGTGTAGATGAGCGAGAAGACCGCCAGGTTCACATGGAACGACGGCTCGGCGCATCCGGCAGCCATAGCTAAATCCTTACTTCCGATAAACAGGCTGAACAGCCAGAACATCAAAAGATTGGTCGCAAACCCTTCGAGCGATGAGAGGAGGATATGATGCCGTTTGTAGTGCCCGATCTCGTGGGCCAGCACGCCGACGATTTCGTCAACGGAGAGCTGCTCCTGCAATGTATCGTAGAGCACCACCCGCTTGCGGCGGCCGAAGCCCGTGAAGTAGGCATTCGACTTGCTGCTGCGCTTCGAGGAGTCGATGACGAAGATGTTGTCGAGCTGGAAGCCCACGCGGGCGGCGAAGGCCTCGATGGCCGTGCGCAACTCCCCTTCCGGCAGCGGCGTCTGCTTGTTGAAAAGCGGCACGATGAGCTGCGAGTAGAAGTACTGCATGAAGAGCGAGAAGAGCGTCACAGCGCCCCAGGCGATGAGCCAGAACCAGCGGGGCGTCAAGGTGTAGATCCAAACGCAGAGCGCCAGGACGGCGCCCATGATCACGCAGTTGAGCAGCAGGCTCTTGACGGCGTCGGCGGCGAAAAGTTTCGGGGTGCTGCGGTTGAAACCGAAGCGCTGCTCGATGACGAAGGTTCGGTAGATGTCGAACGGAAGCGATATGAGCCAGGAGATCAAATAGAAAATGCCCCAGAAGACGAGCGCCTGCACGACGGGGAAACGGCTGACCGAACGGGCCGCCGCATCAAAGGCGGCGAATCCCCCAAAAGCAAAAATCGCCAGCGTGACCAGCATGCTCACCAGTCCGGAGATGAGCGAGAACATCCGGTTCGTCATGGCGTATTCCTGCTGCTTCCGGTACTGCTTTTCGTCATAAAGATCTTTCAGCAGATCCGGGATCGGCCGCAGGGAAGCCTTG
Organism: Bacteroidales bacterium; assembly: GCA_017548335.1. Classification (GTDB taxonomy): domain Bacteria; phylum Bacteroidota; class Bacteroidia; order Bacteroidales; family UBA932; genus Cacconaster. The sequence continues at coordinate 1,638 of JAFZAF010000047.1, forward strand.
ATATTGAGGATGGTCAGCCAGGTGGACCAGAGATACTCGGCCACCACGATGACGATCACGAGGGTAAACAGCGTCGACGCCATCGGTTATTCCGCGGGGAGTTGTGCCTTGAACTGGGGATAGCGCTCCGCGATGCGGACCGCCTTGCCATCCTTTTCAAGGAAGCAGTGGACCGAACTTCCTTCGAAAACCTCCTTGCCGCCGCAGCGCATCCGGTAGCCGATCCGCAGCTTGAGCAGCGACATTTCCTGGATGAACACTTCGACTTCGATGACGTCATCGAAAGTGGTGGGCTGCAGGAAACGGCCCTCCACCGACATGACCGGCGAGACGATGCCGTCGGCCTCGATACGGGCGAAACTCGCCCCGATGGAATCGAGATAGGCCACACGGGCCTCCTCCATGATGCGGATGTAGTTCGAATGATGGGTCACCCCCATCCGGTCGGTCTCGTAATAATGGACCTTGTGCGTATAGATGAACATCTTCTTTTGCTTATCAGTCCTGCAAAGATAGGCATTTTTGGATACTCCAAGAATAATCGTTATCTTTGATAGATTTTAATCGTCGTTCTATCGCCATGATGAGAGAAGAAACGGTCTTCGGACCGATCCACAGCCGCCGCCTCGGCCGGTCGCTCGGCATCAACCTCCTTCCCACGAAAGGGAAAATCTGCAATTTCGACTGCATCTACTGCGAATGCGGCTGGAACCGCGACGGCCGTGACGATACGGTCCTTCCCACGGCAGCCAAAGTCCGGAACGACTTGGAGAACAAGCTGATCGAGCTCATGCTCGAAGGAACGCCCATCGACTCGATCACTTTCTCGGGCGACGGCGAACCCACCCTCAACCCGGAGTTCCCGCGCATCATCGAAGACACGATCTTCCTGCGCGACGCCTATTATCCGAAAGCCAAGGTCTCCGTCCTGTCCAATGCCACCCGCGCCCATATCCCCGAAATCTTCGAGGCGCTCCGCAAAGTGGACAATCCGATCCTCAAGATCGATGCCCCCACCGACGCCCTGGTGGCGAAAATCAACCAGCCGGCTCCGGGCTATAGCCTGGACCGCGTCATCGAGGCGCTCGAGCGCTTCGAAGGCAAGTTTGTCCTACAGACGATGTTCCTCAAGAACAAGGACTTTGATTCTTCATCTCCAGAAGTACTTGAGGGATGGATGGCCATCGTCCGCCGGCTGAAACCCCGCAAGGTGATGGTCTATACGCTCGACCGCCCTACCCCTTCCGAAGGGCTGGAGGCCTTCTCTACCGAGGAAATGCGCACCCTCGTGCAGCCGCTCATCGACGAAGGTTTCTCCGTCGACATCAAAGGAAAAGACTAGAAAACAATTAATATTCACCCCTATGAACCTCAACGAACACTTCGTGATCACCATCAGCCGCGAACTCGGTTCCGGCGGTCACACTATCGGCAAGAAACTGGCCGACAAACTGGGCGTCCGCTTCTGCGACAAGGAACTCATCAAGGAACTCTCCAAGCGTTTCAACCTGACGCCGCAGACGATCGAGCATCTGAAGAGCGAGAAGAAAAACTGGCTCTCCGACTTTATCCAGCGGTTGGCACCGGCTCCGTCACCCGCCGGTTTCATCGGCAGCGATCCCGTGTACGGCAAGGAATTCAACCCAACCGTCACGACCGACGAGATTTTCGAAGCCGAGAAAGAGATCCTGCGTGCCATGGCCGAGGCCGAATCGTGCGTCATTGCCGGCCGCTCAGGCTTCTTTGTGCTGAAGGACTTCCCCAACAAGGTCGATCTCTTCATCACGGCATCGAAAGAAAACCGCATCGCGCGCACCATGGAAAAGCAGAACTTCCCGCGCGAACTGGCCGAAGAAGTGCTCGGCAAGGTGGACAAGGCCCGCGAGAATTACATCCAGCGCTTTGCCGGCGTCAGCCGCTATGACGCCCGCAACTACAGCCTGACGATGAACGTCGACGGGATGACCGAAGATGAAGCCGTGGAGGTGATCCTGGCTTATCTCAACCGGAAATAAGACAAAATTATATCGCTGTCCGACTACATCATAGGCTCACGCCTATGATGTAGTCGTTCATGTAATAGCCGTGGCCGATGGGGAAATCGCCCTCCCGGAGGATTTCCATGCCCAGATGCTTGTAGAAACGCACGGCTGAATTATAGCGGTTGACGTGTAATTCGATGCGGCAGGGCCATCCGTTGGCGGCCTGCTTGACGAACCGGCAGACATAGTCGTACATCCGTCTTCCAATGTGCTGCTGCTGAAAGGCAGGAAGAAGGTAGATTTTCTGCAGCTCAAACAAATACGCGCCGTCTTCCTGCAGGCCGAGCGGCTGTACGGAAAAATAGCCGCAGGGTTCGTCGCCGAGCACGGCGATAAACCAGGCGTGTCCATCCGGTCCCATCTGGCGCAGGAGGCTGCTCTCCGAATACATCCAGTCCATCATATACGCCATCTGCTCGGGAGACAGGATTTCCCGATAGGTGTTGCGGAAGGCTGTGTCGGCCAACTGGCGGATGAGCGGGATATCGTCGGTCGAAGCGCGACGGATCAACAATTCGGGTTCTGGAGAATGACACATGGCTTATTGACTCTTTGAAAAATAAAAACCTGTTTCGGTGGCAGTCATCAGGTCGCCCGCCTGCTCATAAACGTCCGTCCGGCTGCGGTGGAAAGGATACAGGAGATTCCCCGCTTTCCGGAGGACGACCACGACCGGATCTCCGGCGGCATCATAGACGACGGACCAGGTCGATTCGAAAGAAGGCTCTTCCGGCGAGATGAACTTGTAAATCCCGACTTCATCGTAGACGCCTCCCCGCGCCCCGACACTCACCGAGCCGTCGTCCCGGAAGATCAGCCGCGCCCCATGCCGCTCCCGCCATTCCCCAAAAATCCAGGGATTGTCAAGACGGCGTTCCTGTTCGCGCAACAGTTCCACGTTTGCCGTTTCCACACGCGAAAGGGCACTGCCGTCCGCGTGCTTCTGGAGAATGTCCTCCCGCATCTGCTGCAGCTGCTCTTTGCTGAGTCCGCGCAATGATTCGGGATCGATCGGCCGTACACAACTGAACACGGAGAACATCAGGTATGAGACGAGGAAAAGGGTGAAAAAGGATCGCATGGCATCGGGTTTTACCCAGGCAAGTTAGCAAAAAAACAGCTATTTTGTATATTTGTATTTTATTAACGTGACTTTTCATGAAAAAGAGGACCTTCACGATACTCGCCCTGAGCCTTCTCGTCGCCATTCCCGCCTTCGCCGTCTTCAACGAGCGCAATTTCGCCAAGACGCTCAGCATCCTGCGTTCCGAACTCCACCAGGAGCACGCCAAGATGGCGGCGATGGAGAACCGCCTGAGCCAGAGCAACGACGCGCAGCACAAACGGCTGGTCGACATGACCAAGAAATGCAACGAACTCGCGCTGATCCTCTACTCCCAGAACCAGGACTACACGTTCGACATGACCTATGCGCTGGAGGAAGTCACCAAACAATATGAGGATTTCAACAAGCAGCGGATGCCTTTCGACCAGATCGTCGACCGGCTCAATCTGGAGATCGAACGCTATGAGCACCTGGCCGAGGCGCTGCGCCGCCTCCCGCCCGTGCTCGACAAGCTCGAGGCCGTGCCCGACAGCCTGTCGGCCGTCATGGACACGATCCTCGTGCACGAAAGCCACCACCACCATGAAGGCTTCGACATCACCGGCACTGTCGATACGTTGGTGGACCTGGACGAGCATTTCCAAAGCCACTCCCATTTCGACGGAACCGAGCATGACCATATCCACCACAACAGCGTGACTGAAATGGCCTCCGAGGCCATCCTCGACGCCTTCCGGCACCAGGAGGAAACCGGCGACACCTTCTATCTCGATGCACAAAGCCGGGAAGACCGCGACTCCTGCCTCGCCTACACGCTCAATCTGCTGGAGATGTACACGGAATTCCGCGACAACATCGTGATGGACAATGACCATTACGAGGGGATGCGGAACCGCCTGACGGAGAGTTATGAATATGCGCGCGAACGCTACCGGCTCATCCAGAAACGCATTTTCATCGACGGACAGGACAACTACTTCAAGGTGATCCGCTCTTTCCCGCGCTATGTGCGGCTGGCCATGCAGGACACCCGGCGCAAATATGGGATCGGCGACAACAGCGCCGACGCCGTGGCGCTCCGGCAGAGCGACTGGCGCGGGCCCGTCGTGATCCGCTTCATCTCCTTCATCGTGTTCTACATCCTGGTCGCCACGCTGCTCAGCAACCTGGTGGTCCGGATCCTCCGCAAACGGGTGGCGCGCTTCCGTACCGAAGCCTTCCACCAGCGCAGCCCGCTGATCACCCTCCTCAGCGGCGTGGTGATTTTCGCCGTGACCGTGATGATCGCCAGTTTGTCGCTGAGCCAGAACTTCTTCAAGGTCGCGTCGGGACTCCTGCTCATCTATGCCTGGCTGCTGGCCGCCATCCTCGTTTCCATCCTGATCCGGATTCCGGCCGTCCATATCCGCAAGGTATCCAAGATCTACATCCCGGTCGCCATCCTGGGCCTGCTGGTCATCATTTTCCGCATCATCTTCATACCCAACCGGCTGGTCAATCTCATCTTCCCGCCGATCATCCTGGGATTCACCATCTGGCAGTACGTGCTGTGCCTGCGGATGCGGAATGAAAAGGAGGCCCGCGGCGATATCCTTTATTGCTGGATTTCCTTCGGCGTGATGTTCGTCACGCTCGTCGCATCCTGGATGGGCTATGTGCTGCTGGCCGTGCAGATCTTCATCTGGTGGCTCTTCCAGCTGACGGCCATCGAGACCATCACGGCCCTGTACGTGCTGCTCGACCTCTATGAAAAACGGAAAATCAAGGAGCGCCGGATGGAATACAAGAAGAACCACACGGTCTTCGACCCGGGCCGCAAGGATTCGTTCATCGCCGTCACCTGGCTCTTCGACTTCATCAAGCAGGCCTGCCTGCCGATCCTGATGGTCCTCTCCATCCCCTTCTGCCTCTGGATGGCCTCCGGCGTGTTTGACCTGACCGAGATCTGCAAGGAGGTCTTCTACAAGCCCTTCTTCAACCTTGCCGACAAGGACGGCAACGCCATCCTGCATCTGTCGCTCTACAAACTCGTGTTGGTGACCGCGCTCTTCTTCCTGTTCCGCTACATCAGCTACCTGCTGAAGGCCGTGTATCGCAAGGCCCGCTACGAAAAACTGATGGCCAAGGAGGGCAAGACCTACGTCCACGCCAATGAGATCAACTTCACCCTGTCCGACAACATCATCGGCATCCTCGTGTGGGGCAGCTACATCGTGATGGCCATCATCCTGATGAAGATTCCGATGGGCGCGCTCTCCATCGTCGCCGCCGGTTTGGCGACTGGTCTCGGCTTGGCCATGAAAGACATCCTCAACAACTTCATCTACGGCATCCAGCTGATGAGCGGCCGCCTGCGGGTCGGCGACATCATCGAATGCGACGGAATCCGCGGAAAAGTGAATTTCATCAGCTACCAGACGACCCAGATCCAGACGGTCGAGGACACCCTGATCTCCTTCACCAACACCACGCTCTTCAACAAGAACTTCAAGAACCTGACGCGGAGCAGCGCCTACGAATACATCAAGGTGGACGTCGGCGTCAGCTACGGAACCGATATGGACCGGCTGCGGGACCTGCTCACGGAAGCCTCGAAGTCACTCATGACGAAAGACAAATACGGCCGCAACATCGTCGATCCGAAGCGCGGCATCACCGTAGCCTTCGACGGTTTCGGCGACAGCAGCGTGAACGTCGCCCTCAAGCAGTACGTCCTCGTCGAGGAGCGCTACAGCTTCATCGCCAAGGCCAAAGAATTGATCTACAAGACCCTGAACGAGAACGGCATCGAGATTCCGTTCCCGCAGCGGGATGTACATATCAAATAACGGATTCAAATCAGAACGGATTATGAAAGAGATCCAATGCATCGGCATCCTGACGTCCGGCGGGGACTCGCCGGGAATGAATGCGGCCATTCGCGCCGTTACCCGCTCGGCCATTTTCGCGGGATGGAAAGTGTACGGCATCTACCGGGGGTATGAGGGCCTGATCAACGGCGAACTCAAGGAGTTCACCAGTGAATCGGTGAGCAATACCATCCAGCGGGGCGGCACGATCCTCAAAACGGCCCGCAGCAACGATTTCCGGACACCCGAAGGCCGGGAGAAGGCCTATGAGACCCTGCGGCGGCATCATATCGACGCGCTAGTGGTCATCGGCGGCAACGGATCGCTTGCAGGCGCACAGGAGCTGGCACGGGAGCACGACATCCGGATCATCGGCCTGCCCGGCACCATCGACAACGACCTTTACGGAACTGACTCGACCATCGGCTACGACACGGCACTCAACACCATCGTCGACTGCGTCGATAAGATACGTGATACCGCCACGTCGCACGACCGCATCTTTTTCGTGGAAGTGATGGGCCGCGACGCCGGCTTCCTGGCGCAGAACAGCGCCATCGCCGCCGGCGCGGAAGCCGCCATCATTCCGGAAGACCAGACCGACATCGACCAGCTCGCCCAATTCATCGGGCGCGGCATCCGCAAGAGCAAGAACAGTTCCATCGTGCTGGTGTCGGAAAGCAAGAAAGACGGCACCGGAGGTGCGATGCACTATGCCGAACGCGTACGCAACGAGTATCCCCAATACGACGTGCGCGTGACGATTCTGGGCCATCTGCAACGCGGCGGCCGGCCGTCGGCCTACGACCGCATCCTCGCCTCCCGCCTCGGCGTGGCGGCCGTCGAAGCCCTGAAAGAAGGGCAGCGCAACATCATGATCGGCATCAAGAACGATCAGGTGGTGTATGTGCCCATCAGCAAGGCCATCAAGATCGACAAGCCGATCGACCCCGAACTGATCAACGTCTTGACCGTATTGTCCATCTGACGTGGGAACCCGATTCATTCAGCCGGCTGTCCTGCTGGTAATCTTGTCTCTTGTCACGGCAGCTTGCGGGCCGACCCGACGGATGGCGACGGCGTCGGCGTCTCAAGCGTCTGCGCCAGTGGTCGAGACCAAGGCGACCGTGACGCCGGCCATTGCCTCCGGGCAGTATTCGGGTATCACGCATATCGCCGGAAGCCGCTATGCCGTCGTGGACGACAAATACCGCGGCGGCGGCATCCTTTTCTTCGACATTGAACTCGATCCCGTTACCGGCACCATTGGGCAGGTTCGTACAGAAATCCCGCCGGCAACGAAGTTGGCAAAGGTATCGGGAAGAGATTGCGAAGGCATCGCCTACGCCGACGGCATGCTTTACGTCTCGGCGGAAACCGACCAGTCCATCCGGGAATACGACCTGGCGGGCAACGCCACCGGCCGGACGTTTGCCGTCCCGGAAGAGATGGGTATCAACCGGATCCATCCTAACGCCGGTTTCGAAGCCTTTACCTACAACGCCGTCACCCGCCATTTCTGGACAACGACGGAACGGCCGCTCCTGAAGGATACGCTGGTTCCGCGCCTGCACCGGCTTCAACGATTCAACGATTCCTTCCAGCCGGACCGGCAATATCTCTACCAGATGGACGAACCCTTCGCGTCACCGGCCGACACCCGGGCCTACATCCACGGAATCTCCGCCATGACGGCCCTCGACGACGGCAGCCTCCTCATCCTCGAAAGAGAAGTATACGTCCCGACCAGCCTGGTCCGCGCCATCGGCGAAACCTTTTCGGTGACAAAAATCTATCAGGTTGTCCCTTCCGGCGATGGCAGCGCCATCCTTCCGAAACACCTCCTCGTGGAATTCACGACCCGGGCAGCCAATCTGGCCAATTATGAAGGCATGTGCCTCGGGCCCGTCCTGCAAGACGGCCGCCAAACCCTCCTCCTCATCGCCGACTCCCAAGGCGGCTACGGCGGCCTCACAAAGGAATACCTGAAAGTCATCCTCCTCCCCTAGCCCGCCTGCCGAAGGCGCTGCAAAACAGGGCTACGGAATGGGTTTGGTGCGTCAA
>JAFZAF010000048.1 GCA_017548335.1 Bacteroidales bacterium
GGCATAGCGGTGGCGGGTACCACCGAGGACGCGGATGCAGAGAACCTCTTTCGCACCCGAGTTGTCAGCCACCAACAAACGTGATTCTTGCTGTATCATGTTATTTGACTTTTTCTACGATTTCTACTAATCTCCAGCGTTTGGTCTTGCTCAGCGGGCGGGTTTCCATGATGCGGACCGTATCGCCTTCGCTGCACTCGTTCTTGTCATCCTGGGCGACGAACTTCGTGGTCTTGTTCACGAACTTGCCGTAGATCGGATGCATTTCCTTGGTCTTCACAGCAACTACAATAGATTTATCCATCTTGTTGCTGACCACGATGCCGATTCTTTCTTTACGAAGATTTCTTTCCATGGGACATTTCTATTTAGTTCTGTTTCTCTTTTTCTGCCAGCACGGTCATCATCCGGGCGATGTCGGTCTTCGCCTTCTTGATGGCGGAAGTGTCCTCCAGCGGAGAGATCACGTGGTTCATCTTCATTTTGTTGAGATTCTGCTTCTCGACTTCGAGACGCTCGCGCAGGTCTTTGACCGCCATCTCTTCAATTTCTTTTCTTTTCATGGTCTTTCCTCCTGATGGATTATTCGGTGTAGTCCCGGCGGACGACGAACTTGGTGGTGATGGGGAGCTTCTGGGCACCGAGACGGAGCGCTTCCTTGGCGACTTCCATCGGAACGCCTTCGGCTTCGATGATCATGCGACCCGGGGTGATGGGCGCCACGAAACCTTCGGGGTTACCTTTACCTTTACCCATACGGACCTCGGCCGGCTTCTTGGTGTACGGCTTGTCCGGGAATACGCGGATCCAGATCTTACCTTCACGCTTCATGTAACGGACGACAGCCTGACGGGCAGCTTCGATCTGCTGACCGGTGAGCCAGCAGCTCTCCATGGTCTTGATGCCGAAGGATCCGAAAGCCAACTGGCTGCCACGCTGGGCGATGCCTTTCATGCGGCCTTTCTGCTGTCTCCTGAACTTGGTTTTCTTAGGTTGTAACATAGCCTTATTACTTTAATAATACCTTAAACTTCTGTTTTTCAGCATCTTAGCCTATTTCAGGCATAAGATACAGGGTTGCAAAGGTACACAAAAAAATCAAATACCAAAAACTTTTGCGAAATTTTCGACAAAAATATTTAGCACTTAACTTCCTGTAATGCCAGGCAATTAGGCAAATCTAAAACCGCTGCTTTCTGCTCATTTTCGACCGCACGGTTATTGCTCCGCTGCGCTTGCGTCATGCCCGACCTGATCGGGCATCTCTCTGCGTAGGCTGGAAGCCCCTTCACGGAGTTTTTGCGGGGAGGCTTGTGCGAATAGCCGTAGCGGATGTGAAGGGGCTTCCAGCCTACGATCGCTTGGGCACAAATCGCCGGCAAAACGTGCCAGCAACTTACCGGAAGCGTTCGGGGATGTAGATTTCGGGGCGGGGTTTGCCGAAGATCATTTCGTAAAGATCGTCGAACTGGCCGCGTTCCCAGTAGCCGACCAGTTCTTCGAGGTCCTTGTCCTCGCCGAATTTGTCGTAGGGCTGTTTGAGGTTCCCTTTGAAGACTTTGGCTACGCCTTGCCAGAAGCCGGCGGTCGTACCGCCGAGATAGCGCTTGAGGATGTAGTAGGGCGTCTGGCCGCATTCGCGGTCGATGAGGCGGATCATCATCAGGCCCTGCTTGAGGGTGAGTTTCCGGAAGATCGGATCGAAGTCCTTGAGCAGGTCATCTTTCATCTGGTTGAGGTACTTGTCCTGCTGTCGCTTGGTATAGTGGTCGGCTTCGAAGAGGCTGTCGGTCTCGTTGATGACGCGTGCAACGAAGATGGCATACGGATAGGCCTTGCTGAAGTTATGGACGCGCTTGTAGTACTTCACCCAGTTGCGGTGGCTCATGGTCTGCCTCGGATGGATGACGGCGGGGGGGAGTTCGTCCACGTAGATGGTGTCGCCCTGATAGACATAGTACTCCATCACCTTGAGTTCCCGTCGGTTGGACTGGGCGGAAGCCGAAGGAGCCAGGAGCGCTGCGAGGAGCACTGCCACAAGGAGGAATGGCGCTTTTATCTTCATTTGGCGGGGCAAAGGTAGGATTCTTTCCGAAAAAAAGTTAATTTTACCAGATAAATCCCTCAAATCGATGTTCGACCTTGCAAATTTTACGCCGTGGGTGCTGTTTTCCGACATGGGGTTCATCTGCGGACTCCTGTTGATCGGCAAGTTCCTGCGGGTGAAGATCCGTCTCATCCAGAAACTTTTCATTCCGCCGAGCCTGCTGGCCGGTATTCTGGGCCTCGCCTTCGGGCCGAACGGGCTGGGGTGGATTCCGCTTTCCGGCAACATCAGCACGTATGCGGCCATCCTGATTGCCGTAGTCTTCGGCGCCCTGCCGCTTTCGTCGCCGAGTTTCAAGGTCAAGGAGGTGGCCCGTAGGGTTGGCCCGATGTGGGCCTTCTCCCAGTTCGGGATGTTGTTCCAATGGGCGGTGATGGGCTTGTTCGGGCTGCTTGTCTTGAATCTCATCTGGCCGCAGTTGCATCCGGCCTTCGGCGTGATGCTCCCCACCGGTTTTTACGGCGGACACGGTACGGCAGCCGCCATTGGCTCGGCCTTCGACGGCCTGGGCTGGGATGAAGCCACAAGCCTGGGTATGACGACGGCTACGATCGGTGTCATCGTCGCCATCCTGGGCGGCCTGCTTTTCATCAAGGTCGCCACGAAGAAAGGACAGACGTCATATATCACGGACTTCAGCGACCTGCCCGAAGAATACCGCAGCGGCCTGCTTCCGGAAGACAAGCGCGAACCGACGGCGGTCGGCACCACCTCGCCCATTTCCATCGATTCCCATATCTTCCATCTGGCGCTCGTCGTGCTGGCGGCTTTCTGTGGCTACCTGCTCAGCAAAGGGGTGAAGATGGCCTGGCCGAAACTCGAACTGCCGGTCTTCAGCTGCGCTTTCGTGGCGGGCATGCTTATCAAGCTCTGCTTCAACAAAGCCGGCGCCGCCAAGTATATCGATCCCCGGACGACAGGCAGCATCAGCAGCTCCGCAACCGACCTGCTGGTCGCCTGCGGGGTTGCCTCCATCAAACTGAGCGTGGTGGTCAAGTATGCCTGGCCGCTGATCGTGCTGACGCTGGTCGGCATTGCCGTCACCATCTTCACGGTCTTTTACTTCGGCCGGCATCTCAACCGCAAGGATTGGTTCGAGAAGTCGATCTTCGCCTGGGGCTGGTGGACCGGCACCATGGCCATGGGCATCGCCCTGCTCCGGATCGTCGATCCCAAGCAGGCCAGCCGGGCCATGGACGACTACGCCCTGGCCTATCTGCCCTGCGCGCCCATCGAGATCCTGCTCATCACTTTTGTCCCCATCCTCTTCGCTTCCGGACAGGGCATCTGGCTGATGCTCGCCTGCCTGGCGCTGTCGTTGCTCATTCTTTTCCTGGCCAAACGGCTCAAGTGGTGGATCCCCAAACAATAAACGTCATTCCCGGCTGACCGGGAATCTGCATGAATGATTATGAAACGAGTTCTTACCTTACTGCCGATGCTGCTGCTCTTTGCGGCACTCGGATTCACGGTCCAGCAGGACGAAGATGCCGCGCTGCTCAAACGGGCGGAAAAGCTGCACAATAAGATCATCGCCATCGACACGCACACCGACACGGCACTGACGCTCATCCGCGAGCGCGCAGACATGAATAAGGTGCAGGCCGATTTCGCCAAGCTCCGCGCCGGGCGGGTGGACTGCTGCTTTTATCCGATTTTCGTGGACCAGGGGCCGCTGGAAGATGCCTCCCGGGATTCGGCGTTCGATTGGACCGTCGCCAAGATGAAGGCCATCCGTGCGTACATTGAGGCGCGTCCGCGGGAAGCCCGAATCGCGCTGACGGCCGATGACATCGTCAAAAACAAGAAACGGCACCGGCTGAGCCTGGTGATGGGGATTGAAAACGGCTATCCCATCGGCCGCGACCTGAGTCGCGTACAGACGTTCTATGACCTGGGCACGCGTATCATTACCCTGTCGCACAACTACGACAACGACATCTGCGACGCCTCCCGCTATCCGCAGAATACTTGGGGCGGCTTGTCGCCTTTCGGCAAGGAACTCATCAAAGAAATGAACCGCCTGGGGATCATCGTGGACTGCTCGCACGCCTCTACGGCCACCTTGTATGACTGTCTGGCGCTCAGCACCGCGCCGGTCATCTGCTCGCATTCCTGCGTGTATGCCATCAAGGACCATCCCCGCAACCTCACGGACGACGAGATCCGCGCCATCGCGGCGGCGGGCGGCGTGATTCAAGTCACGACGGGCCGCTGGGCCCTGTCGTGGCTGCCCCACGCCGAGGTGAACATCGGCACCTTCTGCGACCACGTGGAATACATCCGCAACCTCGTGGGCGTGGAATACGTGGGAATCGGAACCGACTTCGACGGCGGCGGCGGCATGAACGAACTCGAAGACGCCTCGAAGATGAAGATGATCACCGTGGAACTGATGCGCCGCGGCTGGACCGACCGCGAACTCGAACTCTTCTGGGGCGGCAATTTCCTCCGCGTCTGGCGCGCGGTCGAAAAGGCGGCGGAATCCGCGAAATAGTTTTTGAAAAAAGGTCAGATGAGCGTACGGCTGGCAGTCATCGGGGTAGGAAACCGCACGGGAAAGTATCTGCACTACTTTACCCTGCATCCCGATGTCGTGGAACTGGCAGCCGTTGTCGAACCGGATCCGGTACGCCGGGAAGCCTGCAGGAAGCAGTTTTCACTGTCCGAAGATCGTTGCTTCGCCTCCTCCGATGTCTTTTTCGACCGGTTCCGGAAGCCCTGCGACGGAGTGATCATCGGCTCCCCCGACCGCTACCATCATGCACAGGCCCTGAAAGCCATTGCGCGAGGATGGGACATCCTGCTCGAAAAACCGGTGGCGCAGTCTTATGAACAGTGCCTTGAGATCGCCGAAGCCGCCCGACGCCGAGGTGTCAAGGTGGGTGTTTGTTACGTGCTCCGTTTCCTGTCGCTCTACCGGAAAGTGAAGGAACTGCTGGAAAGCGGGACCATTGGCCGGGTCACGGGCGTTTCCCACCAGGAATACGTCGGGATCGACCGGATGTTGCATACCTTCGTGCGGGGTTATTGGAACCGCGCGGACCTTTCGGCTCCGTCGTTCGTATCCAAATGCTGCCATGATGTAGATATGCTCCTTTGGACTACCGGCGCGAAGATCAAGCAGGTCCAATCGGCCGGCAGTCTGGCGTGGTACAGGCCGGAGAATGCCCCGGAAGGCAGTACGGATCGCTGTATCACTTGCCCCGTAGAGTCCGACTGCTCGTATTCAGCTGTCGATATGTACCTTCGGCGGGGCGTGTGGACCCGCAATTTTCCCATTCCGGAAGGAAAAACGCTGCAGGAAGTCTTGGAAGATGAGATGCGGTCCGGCCGGTTCGGACGATGCGCCTTCCGCTGCGACAACGACGTGGCCGACCGTCAGGTCGTAACGCTCACCGCAACCGATGGCATCCTGCTCACCATCGAAATGAACGCCCTTACCCGCCGCGAAGGCCGGGAGACAGTCATCAGCGGAACCCGGGGCGAAATCTCCATCGCCGGCCAGGTCATCGAAGTCCGTGACCGCTCCGGCTCCCTCATCCAGAAGTTGGACTTCTCCGGCGAAGCCGCCCTGCCGTATCACGCGAATGCCGACCTGCTCCTGGTCGAAGATTTCATCCGGGCCGTGTCCACCCCCGGCCGCCAGCCCGCCGTCACCATCGCCGACTCCCTCGAAAGCCACCGCATCTGCTTCCTCGCCGGATAACGGGAATTGGCTGCGTGAAAGGCTGGGTACTTTCGCCAACGGCCGATATCGGGCCCTCCCGCACGATGGAGAAAAAAGTATAGCTGATTATTAGGCGATTACAAAAGAAGGCGTGCGCCTGTTTGGCGGCTAGGCTGGAAGCCCCTTCACATCCGCTACGGCTATCCGCACAGGCCTCCCCGCAAAAACTCCGTGAAGGGGCTTCCAGCCTACGCAGGCAGATGCCCGGTCAAGCCGGGCATGACGTAAGGATCAAGCCGGGCATGACGCAAACGAAACGGATGGTATTTTGTGGCGCGAGCATTTTTCTGCGAGCGACACGAAATACCAGAGCGCAGTGAAACGACAGGTTAGAGGACGAATGTGTCGGCGGGGCCGGACCAGGCGCCGAGGATGATGAGTTCTCCGCCGGTTTCGACGGGGAGTCGGGCCGGGGCGTGCCAGTGGCCGAAGATGTAGAGGTCGATGTCGCGGCCCCGGCCGTATTCGTTCACAAACTGGTAGAGGCCGGCTTCTTTGCCGGCGAAGGGCGTGGGTTCCGGATGACGCCGGCGGCTGCTGGACGACCAGGCGTGGGCGAAACGAAAGACCCAGCGCGGCGGGAGCGCCCGCAGGAAGGCGATGCAGGCTCTGTTGCGGAATACGTGGTAAATAAGCTTTGACTTGGCGTCGCGGCAGCCCAGCGTGTCACCGTGGCCCATGCAGACTTTCCGGCCGCCCAGGTCCATGATCCGGAAAGGCTCCCGGACGATGTGGACACCCAACTCCTTTTCAAAATAATCGGTGACCCACCAGTCGTGGTTGCCCCGGAAGAACCAAACGTCCATCCGCTGCGCTACGTCGGCGAGGGCAGCCAACGTCCGGACGCCGCCGCGGGGCACGACATGACGGTAGTCCAACCAGAAGTCGAAAATGTCACCCAGCAGAAAAAGCGCTTCTGCGTCAGCAGGCAAGGCGTGCAGGTAGTCCACGAACGCCTTTTCCCGGACTCCGCCGGGATCGGAATCCGCGCCCAGATGAAGATCCGCTACGAAATAGAACCTGCCGCCGGCCATAGGCTAAACCAGCGTGGAAACGATGCAGGCGGCGCCGACCAGCACGCAATAGAGGGCGAACCATTTCAGGCGTGCCCGCCGGACGATAGCAATCATTACCTTGCAGGCAAAGAGGCCCGACACGAAGGCTGCCAGGAAGCCCAGCACCAGCGGCAGCGTGCCGACGCTGCTGGCGGCGAAATCGCCACCGACCACGTCCAGGAATGCCTCGCCCAGGATCGGAATCAGCACCATCAGGAACGAGAAACGCGTGACCTCTTGTTTGGATACGCCAGAAAGCAGGCCGGCCGCGATGGTCGAGCCGCTGCGCGAAAGCCCCGGCACGACGGCCACAGCCTGGGCCAGACCCATCCAGAGCGCCGACTTCCAGGTGACCTTTCCTCCCTCTCCCGCCTGGCGGGCCGTCAAGGTCTCAGAAAGGAACAGCAACAGCGCCGTGACCAGCAAGGCGATGCCCACCACGAGCAAGCCGTTGCCGAACAACTCTTCCACGGAATCCTTGAAGAACATTCCCACGATGAAGACAGGAATCATGGACAGGAGGATCAGGCAGATGTAGCGGGTCTCAGGGTTCCATTTAAACTTGAAAAGACCCTGCAGCAGCGCAAGGATGTCTTTCCAGAAGACGACGAGCGTGGCCAGCACCGTCGCGGCGTGGACCGCCACTTCGAAGCTCAGGTCGCTCGTTTCAATGCCGAACAGCGCCTTGCCGATGGCCAGGTGTCCGCTGCTGCTGACAGGCAGGAATTCCGTCAGGCCTTGAACCAGGCCCAGCAGGATGGCTTCCAGGGAACTCATGGCCTACTCCTCCCCAGCCCCTTTGGGCGTTTTCATGATTCCGATAATAATGGCGGCGACGCCCAGAACAATGACCACCGGAGCGATCACCAGCCGGCGGAAATTGAACATCGCAGGATTGAACACGTTCGGGTCGGACGAGCCGCCTCCGAGCATCAGGACGAAGCCGAGGACCATGACCAGCAGGCCGATCCCGATGATTTTGACGTTTTTGGAAGGCATGGAGAAATTTGCCATGTGTCTGTCTGTTTAATAATACAAATCGTCTTTGGTAAAATAGGCCACGCGCCGCACCACCAGCAGGGTGGAGACCACACAGATGAGGATGCCCAGCAGCACCGTGCCGGCGAGCACGGCCCACACCAGCCGCATGTCGAGCAGCAGCGCCAGCAGGTCGGAATCGCGTCCCAGCCAGCGGATGCCGCCATAGAGCAGGCCGGCTGCGATCAGGCCCGCGATGGCACCCTGGATGACGGCCTGCCACAAGAAGGGCCGCGCGATGAAAGAGCGTTTGGCCCCGACCAGACTCATGGTGTGGATGGTAAAACGGCGGGCGTAGATATTGAGCCGCACGGTATTGTTGATCAGCGCAAAAGAGATGACCAGCAACAGCACGATCACCACGCCGAGCACCAGGCTGATCCGGCGCAGATTGGCGTTGAGCGCATCCACCAGGGAGGCCTGGTAGACGACTTCTTCCACGTGCTTGTCGGCCAGCAGGTCGGTTTTGATCACGTCGAGCGAATCGGCCGTAACGAAACTGCCGTCGAGTTTCAGGTCGATCGACAAGGGGATGGGGGAACTCTCGAAAACCGAAAGGAAATCTTCGCCGAGCAGCCCTTTCATCTCTTCCGCCCCCTCCTCCTTGGAGATGAAGCGGCTCTCCTTGACGTAGGGACGCGCAGCCAAGGCTTCGGCCAGGGCCCGCCCCTCCTTCTCGGAGGTGGATTGCTTGAGCAGCACAGACACCGCCATGTTCTCCTTGAACCAGCGGGCGATGCTGCCGGCGTTGGCCGCGAAAAGCGCCGCCGCCGCCATCAGCAGCAACACGAGTGAAATGCTGATGACCGAGGTGACGTACGAACGGATCAACCTCCTGTGTACGATATTTTTACCCTTCGAAGCCATTTTCCGGACGGAGTCACAAAGATAATCAAAAAAATTTGTTACCTTTGTATCGAATTTGCCTTAAAACGACTTTAAAAATGGAAGAGCCTGCAAGAGTACTGTTCGTGAACTCCGAGATCTTCCCCTATATGCCTGAAACAGACATAGCTGTGCTGGGAAGGTATCTACCGCAGGGGATCCAGGAGAGCGGCAAGGAGATTCGCTCCTTCATGCCGCGGTACGGCACGATCAACGAGCGCCGCAACCAATTGCACGAAGTCATCCGCCTCTCGGGGATGAACCTCGTCATCAACAACGCCGACCGCCCGCTGGTCATCAAAGTCTCTTCCATCTCTTCCGCCCGGATGCAGGTCTACTTCATCGACAACGAAGACTACTTCCATCGCAAATTCATCTACCGGGACGCAGAAGGCAAAGATTTCAAGGACAACGACGAACGGGCCATCTTCTTCGCACGGGGCGTGCTCGAAACCGTGAAGAAGCTCCGCTGGAAACCCGACATCGTGCACTGCCAGGGCTGGATCTCCCACTTCCTGCCGGTCTATCTCAAGAAAGTCTATCACGAGGACCCGATCTTCACGGAGTCCCGTGTCGTGCTTTCGCTCTACAACGAGATGCTCGACGCCCGCTTCAGCGACAACCTCATCCAAAAAATGATGATGGACAACCTCACGCCCGCGGACGTGTCCGTCCTGGAGAACCCCGATGGCATAAATCTTGCGAAACTGGCCATCCAGTATGCGGACGGCATCATCGCAGGCGTACCGGAAATCGACCCGCAGCTGGCGGCTTTCGCCGGTGAACGCGGCATTCCCATTCTGCCCTATACCCCGATTACCCAGGAGGGAGGCTCCTACGTCCGGCTGTACAACCAATTTTACGACGACCTATTAAAGAGAAGAAGATAAGATGAGACATTCCGGGATGATAACGGGTCTGGCCACGCTGCTGGCCTTGTTTTTTCTCGCCTCGTGCATCACCACCGACCCGACCCTGGGCTCCGCCCTGGTCTCCGACAGCCAGGACATCACCATACAAACCGTCACGATCGACCTGCCCCTGAGCGAATCCCGCACAGCCGCAGACCTGCAGAGCCGTATCTCCAGCGGTATCACAGTAGGCAACATCGGCTCCGATTTCTATTCCGAAGGCCTGATGTCCGTCAATCCGGCCGTCGATTCCGTAGTATGGGGAACGAACCCCGTCGTCCGCAAGATCTACCTGACCTTCACTTGCGATTCCACCCAGGCCATGTTCGACGACCAGCTGCACATCCCCCAGAACCTGTACGTCCACCGGCTGAACTTCGAACTCGACTCCACGCATATCAACGGCACCCAGGCCCGCTTCCAGACCGCCTATTACGACCCCGAGCCCGTTTCCCTGGGCGGGAGCGTCTTTACGGGAGACGACACCTGGACGGTCGAACTCAAGAAAGAGATCGGCGAAGAGCTGTTGCGCATCCCCATGGAAACGCGCGACAGTGCAGAGTTGTTCATGAAACAGTTCTACGGATTCTGCCTGCGCACCGACATGCCGGACGATCCCCGCATCGCCCCGGACAATTCCGGACGCATCAACCAGTTTGACCTTTCCAACTCCTTCCTCTACCTGTCGTGGGACTACACGGACGACGATGGCTATCGGAAGACCACCACCACTTATTTCCAACTCGGCCAGTACTTTGCCCTCAACATCTACCGGAACCTCCGCGATGACGACGCCTCCGACGATTCCCTCCTGGTGCAGGGCCTGAGCGGCAGCAAGCCGCGCATCGAAGCCGCACTGCTACGGAATACCATAGCCTCCTGGGCCCAGGCCCGGAACCTACCGCTCGAGAACCTGGTCATTGCCAAGGCCACCCTGGAATTTCCGTTCGAATACGGGGGCGACATGCACCAACTGGACCACTATGCCGCTTCGCTGTATCCCTGCAAGCGCGCCATCGTGGACGATGCTTATCCATACTACGCCCCGCTGGATGAACTGGGCGAATCGTCCGTGGAAAACGGCAACCTCAACCGTTCGCTGCTGGTCTACAAGGCCGGCATCAGCTTCTATCTCCAGGACCTTCTCAAGAAAGAGGCCGGCAGCATCACCGACGAGGATGACCTGTGGCTGATGCCCACCCTCAGCTACTACAATTCGACCACGGGTACAACCTATTACTACACAGACAACGTGTACTATTCGCAAACGCGGCTCAACGGGACGAGCGCCCTGCGTCATCCCGTGCTGAAACTCACGTATACCCTTTTGAAATAAAGTTTTCCGCTAGATGGCGCGGAAAATCAGGCTGGCGTTCTGCCCGCCGAAGCCGAAGTTGTTGCTGAGGGCCACCCGCACCGTGCGCTCCTGTTTTTCGTTGAGCGTCAGGTTGAGCCGATAGTCGATCTGCTCGTCTTCGTACTGGAAGTTGATGGTCGGTGGGATCACGCCGTCACGGATGGCGTGAATGCAGGCCAGCGCTTCCGCCGCACCGGCGGCGCCCATCATATGGCCGGTCATCGATTTGGTGGAACTGATGTTGACCTTGTAGGCATCGTCGCCGAAGACGCGCTTGATGGCATGAAGTTCGGCCAGGTCGCCCAGCGGCGTGGAAGTGCCGTGCGCATTGATGTAATCGACGTCGGCCGGCATGAGCCCGGCCTCCCGGAGTGCGAGCTCCATGGCGTCGCCGGCGCTTTCGCCGTCTTCACGCGGTGCCGTGATGTGCCAGGCGTCGCAGGTCATGCCGAAGCCCGCGATTTCCGCATAGATGTGCGCACCGCGGCGCAGCGCGTGTTCATATTCCTCGACCACGAGGATGGCGGCACCCTCACCCATCACAAAACCGTCGCGGGTCTTGTCGAAGGGGCGGGAAGCCGTGCGGTATTCTTCGTTGTTGGTCGAAAGGGCATGGGCCGAATTGAAGCCGCCCAGGCCCGGAATTGAAATCGGCGCCTCCGTTCCGCCGGAGATCATCACGTCGGCGCGGCCCAGCTGAATCTGCGAGGCGGCCGTCAGGATGGCGTGGGCCGAGGTAGCGCAGGCGGAGGAAACACCGAAATTCGGGCCGCGAAAGCCATACTTGATGGCAATGTGGCCCGAAGCGATGTTGGTAATGAATTTCGGAATGAGGAAAGGAGAGAACCGGGGACGGTCGCTCTCGAAATATTCCTTGATCTCTTCCGTGTACGTGTTGATGCCGCCCACGCCCGAACCGACCACCACGCCGATCCGCTTGAGGTCGACGGAGCCATCATCCAGCCGACTGTCGCGGACTGCTTCGGCAGCCGCAATCATGGCGTACTGGGTGAACGGGTCGGTTCTGCGCACTTCCTTGCGGTCGATGGCCTCAGGAAAGCGCAGCGGGTCGTAGTCCGGAATCTGGCACGCAAACTTGGTTGCGAAAAAGGTCGTATCCAGCCGGTCGATGATGCGGGCTCCGCTTATACCCCGGTCCAGGTTGCGGAAGTACTCCGCAACGTTGTTTCCCAGGGGATTGATCGTGCCGATCCCCGTGATGACGACCCTTTTCCTCGGCATAGGCTACTGAACGTTGGCCTTGATGTAGTCAATCGCATCCTGGACGGTCGAAATCTTTTCGGCGACATCGTCGGGGATGGTGATATTAAATTCTTTCTCAAACTCCATGATCAGTTCGACGGTGTCGAGGGAGTCGGCGCCCAGGTCATTCTTGAAGCTGGCGGCCGGGGTCACTTCGCTTTCTTCAGCACCCAGTTTGTAAACGATGATGGAGATGACTTTTGAAGCAATATCTTCCATGGTGAAATGGTTTTGGTTAATAGTAATTAGTTTGGTTGCAGTCTAATAAATCCAGTGCGCTTTTGCCACAAGATTTTGCAAAGTAAGTAATTTTTGCTGAAAATCACAAATTTTCATATATTTGTAACACAAGCCAACACTCTTACAAGATGTATACCGATTTTCAAAAGTATCTGGAAGCCGAGCTTCAATCCATCCGCGAAGCCGGCTTGTACAAGGAGGAACGCGTCATCACGTCCGCCCAGCAGGCTGCCATCAAGGTGCAGCCCGGTAAAGATGTCCTGAACTTCTGTGCCAACAACTATCTGGGCCTGGCCAACAACCCGAAGCTCGTGGAAGCCGCCAAGCAGGCGCTCGACACCCACGGCTACGGCATGTCGTCCGTCCGCTTCATCTGCGGAACCGGCGACCTGCACAAGGAACTCGAGCAGAAGATTTCCGAGTTCTTCGGCACGGAAGACGCCATCCTCTACGCCTCCTGCTTCGACGCCAACGGCGGCGTGTTCGAGCCCCTGCTCGACGAGCACGACGCCATCATATCCGACGCCCTCAACCACGCCTCGATCATCGACGGCGTCCGCCTCTGCAAGGCCCAGCGTTACCGCTACGCCAACGCCAACATGGAAGAACTCGAGAACTGCCTGAAGACCGCCCAGGCTCAGCGCCACCGCATCATTGTGACCGACGGCGTCTTCTCGATGGACGGCAACGTCGCCCCGCTCGACAAGATCTACGAACTGGCCACGAAATACAACGCCATGGTGATGGTCGACGAGTCGCATTCCGCGGGCGTGGTCGGCAAGACCGGCCGCGGCACAACCGAGCGCTTCAACCTCCGCGGCAAGATCGAAATCCTCACCGGCACCCTCGGCAAGAGCTTCGGCGGCGCCGTCGGCGGCTTCACCACCGGCAAGAAGGAGATCATCGCCATGCTCCGCCAGCGCTCCCGTCCGTACCTGTTCTCCAACTCCATCCCGCCGATGATCGCCGCTGCCGGCATCAAGATGTTCGAGATGATGAGCGAGACTAACGAACTGCAGGACAAGCTGCACGCCAACACCGACTACTTCATCGGCCGCATGAAGGCCGCCGGCTTCGACATCAAGCCCACCGAATCGGCCATCTGCGCCGTGATGCTCTACGACGCCCCGCTCTCCCAGAAGATGGCGGCCCGTCTGCAGGAAGAAGGCATCTACGTCACCGGTTTCTACTACCCGGTGGTCCCGAAGGGCCAGGCCCGCATCCGCGTCCAGGTCTCGGCCGGCCACGAAAAAGAACACCTCGACAAATGTGTCGAGGCTTTCACCAAGATCGGAAAAGAGCTTGGCGTGATCAAATAAAAAAAGACCCCCGGTCAAGCCGGGGGTGACGATATCTTTCTGCGTCATGCCCGGCTCCGACCGGGCATCTTTTTTCTACTCGTCGGTGAGCGAGAAGCGGTAGAAAGCGAGGATCTTCGCTTCCTTGTCGGCCGCGGCGAGGACGTCCTTCACCGGGGTCTTGCCGTCGCCCATCTGGTACTCCTGCTGCTCCAGGGTGCTCTCCTTGAAGAACTTCTGGACGCGGCCGGCGGCGATGTTCTGGATCATCTGCTCGGGCAGATTGGCAGCCTTCTCGGCCGATACCTTCGCGATAATCTCGCGGGCCTGGTCGGCCTGCTCCGGCGTGAGCCAACCCTTCGCGGTGTTCGACTGGATGTGGTCTTCGCTGTCGCAGTGGGCCGGGTTGATGCCGGCTTTCTTGAGGGCGTTCTCAACAGCCTTGCGCACCTGCTCTTCCTTGGTCTTCTCGATGGCGACCTGGCGCTCCTTCTCGACCACTTCGGCCGGGCAGTCTTCCGCAGAGACGGAAACCGGGTTCATCGTGACCACCTGGATGGCGATACCCTTGGCGAGTTCTTCGTCGACCGGTTTGTTGAACGCGACGATAGCGCCGAGCTTGCCGTTCGTGGTGTGGATGTACGAAGCCACATAAGGAGCTTCGAGCTTGCCGTAGAAAGCGAGAACGTGTTTCTCACCGCTCTTGCCGGTCTGCTGGGAGATGGCTTCCTCCACCGTCTCGCCATTGGCCATCTTCGTGGCTTTGAGGCCTTCGAGGTCGGCCGGGCAGGCGGCGATAGCCGCATCGGCGATGGCGTTGGCCAGGGCCTGGAATTCGGCGTTCTGGGAAACGAAGTCGGTCTCGCAGCCGAGGCAGACGAGGATACCCTTTCCGTCGGCGACGCGGGCCTTGACGGCTCCTTCGGTCGTTTCGCGGTCCGCACGCTTGGCGGCCACGAGCTTGCCTTTCTCACGGATAATTTCCTGTGCGCGGGTGAAGTCACCTTCAGCCTCAACGAGGGCTTTCTTGCAGTCCATCATGCCGGCACCGGTCATCTTGCGCAGTTTTGCGACGTCAATTGCTTTGATTTCCATCGTTGTTACAGATTAAGGGTTATTTACTCGTCCTGAGGTTCTTCAGCGGGCTCTTCTTCCGCCTTGGGGGCGTTCCGGCGGGCGCGGACGCGCTTGACGGGAGCAGCCTCTTCCTTGACGGGCGTTTCTTCCTTCTCTTTCTCCTTCTCGATCCGGCGGTCTTCGAGACCTTCGGCGATGGCGCCGCAGAGCGTCTCGGTGATCAGCTGGATGGATTTTGCCGCATCGTCGTTGGCCGGAATCACATAATCAATCGTGGTCGGGTCGCAACATGTATCAACCATTGCGATAACGGGGATGTTCAGACGATTGGCTTCGCGGACGGCGTTGATCTCTTTCTGGACGTCCACGACGAAGATGGCGGAGGGAAGGCGGTTGAGGTCGGCGATGGAACCGAGGTTCTTCTCGAGTTTCGCGCGCTGACGCGAAATCTGCAGACGCTCGCGCTTGGCAAGGGTTTCGAACGTGCCGTCGGTCATCATCTTGTCGATGGTGTTCATCTTCTTGACAGCCTTGCGGATGGTGGGGAAGTTGGTGAGCATGCCACCGGCCCAGCGCTCGGTCACATACGGCATGTTGACCTTCTGTGCGCACTCCGCGACGATGTCCTTGGCCTGTTTCTTGGTGGCAACGAAGAGAATCTTGCGGCCTGCGTGGGCAAGTTGCTTCATCACGCCGGCGGCTTCATCTATCTTGACGACAGTCTTGTGCAGGTCGATGATATGGATCCCGTTCTTCTCCATGAAGATGTACGGAGCCATTTTGGGATTCCATTTCCGCTTCAGGTGACCGAAGTGGACACCTGCATCGAGTAAGTCTTGGAAATTCGTTCTAGACATTTTGTTGGTTTTTAATTGTTTTGTTGTTCTCTTTTCTTCAATCCCGGAGCAGCGGTCTTTCTGTTGGGGCCGGTCTCCCGGATTTTCCGCAGCCGGACAAATCTCAGGCAGCTTGCTGCCGCGATGGGCAGGGATCCTGCGGTTTTAGATCCGGACTGTACAATGGTAAATCAGTTCGATTAACGTTTGCTGAACTGGAAGCGTCTGCGTGCACCAGGCTGTCCGGGTTTCTTGCGCTCGACCTCGCGGGCGTCGCGGGTGAGGAAACCGTTGGACTTCAGGACCGGGCGATAGGCTTCTGCATCGACCTTGCACAGGGCGCGGGCGATGCCGAGGCGGATGGCTTCGGCCTGGCCTTTGATACCGCCGCCATCCACGTTGACCTTGAGGTCAAACTGGCCGACGGTGCTGGTGAGAACGAGGGGCTGGTTGACGATGTACTTCAGGGTCTCTTCCTTGAAGTATTCGTCGAGGTTCTTGCCATTGATGACAATGTTGCCGGCTCCAGCGTTCATGTAGACGCGAGCAATTGCTGATTTACGTCTTCCAAGGGCGTTGAATACTTCCATTACTCTGTCTTAAATTTCGTTTAACGTGAGGGGTTTGGGTTGCTGAGCTTCGTGCGGGTGCTCCGGGCCTTCATACACATAAAGGTTACGGAACAGGTCGGCACCGAGGCGGTTCTTCGGAAGCATTCCCTTGATGGCATGCTCCACGACAAAAGTCGGCTTGCGATCGAGCATCTCTTTGGGCGTAGCGAAACGCTGGCCACCCGGATAACCGGTGTGACGAACGTACACTTTGTCGGTCAGCTTCTTGCCCGTCATACGGATTTTCTCGGCGTTGACGATGATGACGTTGTCACCACAGTCCACGTGCGGCGTATAATCCGGCTTGTTCTTGCCACGAAGGACAAGCGCGACGCGCGAAGCGAGACGACCCAGCACCTGATCGGTCGCATCAATAACGTACCATTCTTTCTTGACGGTACCGCTATTGGCGGAAATGGTCTTGTAGCTTAAAGTGTCCACTTTCTTGATTATTAAGTTAATACAGTTAAAATGTTGCGAGTCCCCGCTATTTTGGGGGCTGCAAATTTACGAATTATTTTTACGATAGCAAATTTTTTCAGAAGAGCAGACCGTTGCCGGCCGTTTCTGGAATGTCCTGGCGAAGGAGGGCATCGAAGGATTCGCTCTCTTCCCAGGTGAGGAATTCCGTCTCGACGGGCAGGTAGAAGAGGCGGCGACGCACTTCCGGGTCGAGGCGGTCGCAGTGCAAGAGGCGCTGCGCGTCTTTCTCGGTGGTCATCAGCACGGCCCGCGGGTTGCGGCGGACCTGGGCGGCCAGGTACCGCAGGTCGGCGCGGGTAAAGCGGTGATGGTCACCGAAGCGCTTATGGGCAATATGCTCGTAACGGTCGCTCAGCTGCACCCGCAGCGGTCTGTCGTCGGCGATGCCGGAGAAAAGAAAGACGTCTTTGGAATAGATATAACGCTTGTCGGCTTCCCAACGGAACACAGGCAGCGGCTCACCGTATTTGACCGTAGCGAAAAAGGCGGGCAGTTCCGGCCGCAGGCGCGTCAGCTGCCGCATCTTGCCCCGTTCCCATTCGTCGAGATAGCGCGGGCTTTTGGTGAAGACCACTACGTCGGCGCGGCGGATCTGCTCGGGCAGGTCGCGCAGATGGCCGACCGGCAGCAGGTTGTCCTTGAAAATGGGACGGTTGTAGTCCACCAGGACCAGGTTGGTCGAAGGCTTCAGGCAGCGGTACTGGAACCCGTCATCGAGCAGGATCAATTCCGGACGCTGGTCTTCGGGCAGGGCGAGCAGTTGTTCCACCCCGTGGTTGCGGTTCTTGTCGACCGCCACCAGGACGTGCGGAAACTTGCGCTTGACCTGCAGCGGCTCGTCGCCCGCCACGAGGGCTGTATCGTCTTCCGTCACCAGATGGAATCCTTTGCCTTTGCGCTTGTAGCCGCGCGACAACACCGCCACGCGGCAGCTGCCCTGCAACAGGTTCACCAGGTATTCGACCATCGGCGTCTTGCCCGTCCCGCCGGCCGTCACGTTGCCGACCGAGATGACGGGCACCGGATGCTCCACAGTCTTGAGACGACCCTTATCGTAAAGCGTGTTCCGGATCCGGAGCACCAGCCAGTATGGGAAAAGAAAGACGCTGCTGATCATCCCCAGACCTCCGCAATGTAGTCGAGCGTCGCAAACAGCTCCGCCGGATCGGTGAGCGTAACCAGCTTCAACCGGGTTTCCTTGAAATTCTCGAGCCCCTTGAAATAGCAGCTCAGATGGCGACGCATCTCCAGCACGCCGACCTTCTCCCCTTTCACTTCCAGCGACTTGGCTAAATGCCGCTTCGCCAGGTCCACGCGGTCGCGTACGCTCATCGGCGGCAGCAGTTCGCCCGTGGCCAGGTAATGCTTGACTTCCCGGAAGATCCAGGGATGGCCGAAACTCGCGCGGCCGATCATGATGCCGTCCACGCCATAGCGGTCGAAGGCCTCTTTCGCTCCTTCGGGTGTGGTAATGTCGCCATTGCCGATGATAGGGATATGCATCCGGGGATTGCGCCTGACTTCGCCGATCAGTGTCCAGTCGGCTGTTCCTTTATAAAGTTGCGCGCGCGTGCGCCCGTGAATGGTCAGGGCGGAGATGCCTGCGTCCTGCAGGCGCTCGGCCAGCTCCACGATGATCTTGTTGTCCTCATCCCAACCCAGTCGCGTCTTGACCGTCACAGGCAACTTGACCGCCTCGACCACGCGTCGCGTGATCTCGACCATCTTGTCGGGCTCGCGCATCATGCCGCTCCCCGCTCCGCGCCGGGCGATCTTGTTCACAGGACAGCCGAAATTGATGTCGATGAGATCGGGACCAGCCGCCTCAGCCCGCACGGCCGCTTCCACCAGTGCATCGGGAAGGTGTCCGTAGATCTGGATGCCGATGGGCCGCTCCGCGTCCGTGACCTGCATCTTGGCGATGGTCTTGGCCGCATCGCGGATAAGGCCGTCCGACGAGATGAACTCCGTGTACATCAGGTCGGCACCGAACTGCTTGCAGATATAGCGGAAAGAAGGGTCGGTGACATCCTCCATCGGCGCCAGCAGCACCGGACGTTCTCCCAGATCTATGTTCCCGATTTTCACGGGCACAAAGATAATAAAAAAGAGCCGTCACAAGGACGGCTCTTTTCAGTTTACACAACGACGATTACTCCATATCCCACCACACCGGAATCGACCACACCTGCGGGGCGAGGGCGATGACGTCGGTGGAGAACTTCACGTAATTCGAGTACTGCTCGTAGCTCGCGTTCACGTTGGTGGAGTTGTAGTTGGTCTCGTGCGAGGACTGCTGCCAACGGCGCATGTAGTGCGTCTGCTTCGAAGCATCGGCGTCGAAGCCCGTAGCGGTACGGTATGCAGGTTCCTTCATCTGGGTGTAGACACCGTCACGCCAGTAGTTGTACTTGCGCACGTCGTTGTACTTCTGCATGTCCGGACCCATGGCGATGTACTTCTGCATCATGATGTCGGAGAGCGTGAGTTCACCGGCCGACTGCTTCACGGCGGCACTCCGCATGTAAGCGTCGATCTCGTTCTGCGGGATCGGAGCGTAGGCGAACGACACGTCGAAGCCCTTGGCGGTGGTGCAGTAACCGGCACCCTTCCATTCGGTGAGCTTCTGGTTCATCAGTTCGAAGTGGGCCTTGATACCGTTGATGTACGCATTGTAGGCACCGCTCTTGTCACCCTTGTTGAAGAGGATCTCGGCCTTGATGAAGCACATTTCCGGATAGGTCATGATGTAGGAGTTCGACGTCGGACGGGTGTAGAACGCGCCGGTACCGACCACGAAGCCGATCTTGCCCGCCGGGCTGCGGCTGCCGTGCGCACCGTTGCAGTAATACGTGTTCTCGTCGTTCTCAGCCAGACCGTAGGTCTCGAAAAGCGCGTCGGCCTTGACGTTGATGTACTTGATGTCTTCCACATAGAGCGGGTTGACATCGTTGACGTACATGGCGCCCGGGTGATAGACGAGCGTCACGTCGTCGCCGCTGCGGGAGATCGTCACGTTCTCTTCGGAGTAGTACTTGTTGACCGCCTTGATGAAGTCATCCACGGAATTGTAGTACTTCAGGATGTTGGAACCCGTATAGGTCTTGGACACGTCGGCCGAAGCCAGGTTGAGGTAGTTGTTCAGGTTGCCGTTCACCACGCGGTTGGCCGGCATGATGTCGTCGGGGTTCTGGTTGTCCACGCCACAGTCGCGCAGCCACTCGTAGCTGCGGATCGAACCGTCGGCGTTGAGGACCACCTTGTACATGCCCGAAGGGATCAGCTTATTGGCGCGCGGGTCTTCGACACCCGTGCCCTTGAAGTTGGTCAGCAGGTTCACGTAGTAACGGTTCAGACGCTGTGCAGCGCCCCAGCCGAAGGAGTCCCACGTCGTGTTCGGACCATAGGCGTCACCCACGGTGAAGCAGGTTCCGGCGGTCGCCACGTTGTAGTGGCGCATGGTAACATTCTGGGCGTTGGAGGTCGGACCCTGTTCCAAAGCGGCAAGCACGGCGTCAGCGTTGAACTCACCGGTCTTGGTCAGGTTGTTGAGCCAGCGGGCCTTGAGGCCGTAGCAAAGACGGATCCAGGCCTGCGGGTCGCCGCCGCACCAGGTGTCGCCGTCGGCGAGCGGAGTCGCACCGGGCTCCTGGGTCATCTTGAAGTATTCGATGGCCTTGTCGAGGTCTTCGAGGCAGCCGTGGTAGATCACGTCGCCATTGTCGTAGTACGGCGCATAGTTGGCGCCCACGGCATCGGAATACGGCATTTCACCATAGAGGTCCACCATCATGATGAAGCCCATCGCCTTGACGGTCAATGCAGCACCCATGTAATGGTAGGCACCTTCCTTTTCGGCTTTCTCAAACAAGTCGGGGACGTTGCAGGCAGCACCCAGGAAGAAGTTCTGGTAGACCGTCGTAGCGATACCCTGTGCCGGGTTCCAGTTGGCCTGCAGGCCGATGGCCGCTGTACGGCTGGCTGTGGTCACCATCTGCACGATGGCGCTGGTACGGGTGTTGGCGGTGCCCCATCCGTACATATAGTAGTACTGAATCCAAGGCAGGCGGTTGTCGACCGTCGCACTCTTGTTGCTCGGACTATCCGGGTCAGTATTGACGTCAAGCCATTCTGCACAAGAAGAAAGGCCAAGGAGCATCAACAGGCAAAGCGCAATAGAAAATATCTTTTTCATAATCGTATCCATTAAAATGTTAAGCTCCATTAGAATGTCAGGTTAAGACCGAAAGAATACATACGCTGGCTCGGGACGCCGCAGTAGTCGATGCCGACCGAACCCGAACCGCCGGTACCGGAACCCGTGGCGGCAACTTCCGGATCGAGGCCGCCGGTGTAGTTCGTCCAGACGAACAGGTTGTTCGCGCTGGCCGTAGCCACGAGACCTTTGATGAAGCGCTGGTTCTTGAGGAGGCTGGAGAAGTCATACGAGAGGTTGACGGCGCGGAGACGCACCCAGTTGACCTTCTCGATGAAGTTGTAGGCGTTGTTGCAGTAGTTGCTGTAGTACGACTGGATCATCGAAGCGCCGGAATAGTTGCGGCCGTTGATCTCATAGGTCTGGCCCGCCTCGTAGGTGATGGTCTTGTCTTCCCAGACCGGGTTGGCGGCTGTGCCGGTGTTGACTACGCCGGTGAAGGAGATCTTGTCACGCTGCAGGGTCCGCATGGCCTGGCCGTAAGAAGTCAGGAAGTACTGCGTGCCGTTGTAGATGTCGCCGCCCAGACGGAGGTCGAGCAGGAACGACAGGCTCAGGTTCTTCCAGCGGAGGTTGTTGTTCAGACCGCCGATCATGATCGGTTCGCGGTTACCCACGACATTGGTCGTCGAGCCCTTGAGCTTGTAGAGGCCGGTGTTCGGGTCGATCTCGTAGCGACCGCCCTCTTTCTCGACCTGCTTCATCTTCACGGAGCCGTCGGTGTTGTACTGGAGGTTGCCGTCCTTGTCGAGGTCGTTGACAGCCTCGGTCTCGCGGACCCAGTAGTTACCGGTCAGGCCGAGGAAGTAGCCGCCGTTCGGGATGGAAGCAGCTTTCACGCCGCCGATCTGCACGTCGGTCACATAGAAGAAGTCCACGCCGTCGACGAAGTCACCCAGCGTACCGCGGTTGCCCGACAGGTTGAGGGTCACGTCCCAGGTGAAGTTGCGGGTGTCGACCGGGGTGCCGGTGATCATGAGTTCCATACCCTTGTTCTGCACGGAACCGGAGTTGATGGTCAGGAAGATGTAACCGGTGGACTGGGCCAGACGCGGGGCGGCGATCTGGTTGCGGGTGATCGAGTTGTAGTAGGTGTAGTCGATACCCAGGCGTCCGCCGAAGAACTTCAGTTCGGTACCGACTTCCCAGGAGGTCTGGATTTCCGGTACGAGGTACGGGGAACCACCGGTCCAGCTATTACCGATACCGATGAAGTTGCCGTTCACGACCTGGGCGTCCCACAGGTAGGTGTTGGTGGCGTAGGCGCCCGCATCCTTACCGACGCGTGCCCAGGAGGCGCGCAGCTTAC
>JAFZAF010000049.1 GCA_017548335.1 Bacteroidales bacterium
AACTATCTGGGACATCGGCGTCAGAGACCTATCTAAAAACTTCACCGACGCTTTCCTTTTATGCTGATTTGCACGGCTAATCGGAAGTTTTTTACGAGTCGTGTGTACCACATTTCTACCACGATATATGCAACTAATTGACAATCAATATGTTAAATAATCTGCATCGGCAAATGAATACACTTAACTAATTGATTATCAATTTGTTGCTAAGTTCTGCACAATACGAAAAAGTGCCGATTTTCGTATTGATTTTCAATTAATATTTAGCGAATTACAATAAATCTCTCGAAGATACTTCGAGAATGTCCAATTTCTTGCAATTTTTTCTACCACATTTCTACCACGGGGTACTTTTACGGCATATTCACGCTATAGTAACACGTTGATATACAGAGTTTTGATGTACTTATAAGTTTTGCGGTTGAATTTCTTTTGCAGAATGTGCAAAAGATGTTGCCCAGGGGCTTCTAGGGCTAGTTTTACCAGATAGCCTTCTTTGCTATTACCAGTAGTAATGTCATCACGGAAGTTCTGGAAAACATTTACAAGTGTGATTTGTAATAAAGTACAACTGCCCTTAGTGGAATTGCTGACGTCAAGATATCGTTTTATATCAGCTAACAATGCAGGCTAGTATTAGAAAGAAGGATGCCCCAAGCCAATCGGGCTCGGGCCATCCTTCAATCATACATGCTGATGGACGAAATCAATAAGGGAGACGTTCCTTGCTCCAGATGTAGTCGTAATCCGCCGTCCACCCTGGTGTCTGTTCAAGCACGCCATCGGAGAGTATTATTTCCGAAGTCGGGATCATCCAGAAGCCGCGTGTCTCATTATACCGCTTCTCAATGGAGTTTCCGGGTACATTCTGCCATCCCTTTTCAATGACATTCCCCCGATGCTCGATGTAGACGCCCTCCTGGTTGTTGCTGATGATGCGGCCGGCATCCTTCGGATACCATCGGCGAAGATCCATGAAACGGAACCCTTCGAAAGCTAATTCGTAGCGGCGTTCTTTCTGCAGCCGTTCAAACGTGTAGCCGCTATAAGGTTCTAGACCAGCACGCTGGCGAAGCCGGTTCATGCCATTCACCGTACCCTGTAGTTCGTCCAGCATGAGAAGCACGTCTGCATATCGGATGTGGATGACATCGCTTCTATCTGCCGTCTTCACTTCATTCCTCACCAACTGTGTGACATAGTACCAGATCTTGTACAGGTTCTTTTTCGCCGCACCGTCATAGGCGACGACCGGCATGTACTTCTTGACGCGGAAGTGGGAGTCCTCGGACTGGTCGTCTTTGACGGTCATCATGGAGAATGCGGGGAGTTCCACATACTGCCCGTTCATCCAGTCCAGCCGCTGGTCGATGTCCCCGGTCGCGAAAAGCGACCCCCAAAGACGGATGTCCCGGGCGCCATAATCCGGGTCGGTAAGCCAGTCCTTGACCATGTTGGGGTTGACGGAACGGGCGTAATAGCCCTTCCCGTACGGATAAGACTCCGCGTCCGGATTCTTCTTGCCGGAACCTCCCCGGAGGCCGGTATAGTCCGACAGACGGTTGTAACCGTCGTTGTAGTCCCCAACCAGCGAGAAATGGGTGACCCAGATTGATTCCTTACAAAGGTTTCCTACCCACCTGAGGTTGTTCTGGCTAGCGTATGTATTGAAGTCCGTACCATAGGCAAAGCCGCTCGAGTACTCGTTGGTCCAACTCCAGATTTCACGAGGGTCGTCGACCAGTCCGAAATTGGAATTGTTGACGATGTCTTTCAGGTAATTGACGACTTTATCTTTTGTCACGCCGAACATGCTGTCTTTCCCATAGAATCCGGTATAGAACAGGAATACCCTTGCAAGGGCGGCTTCCGCCGCATATCTCGTCGCGCGTGCGGTCGTCTCGCTGTTGCCGGGCGTATAGTCATATTTGGCTGACATAAGGCTGATGGCCGTCTCGAAGTCCGAAGCGATGGACTCATAGATTTCGTCGACGCTCGAACGGGGAATGTTGACGGGCTCAGTTGAAGTGAGCAGCGGGAAAGTCTCGAACAGTTCTGCGAGTTCCCAATTGGTCCACGCTCGCAAGAAGTAGGCCTGCCCCAGCAGATAATTCTTGTACTCGGGGCTGCTGAACACATCATCGTCCAGCTGGCTGATCGATTCAATGGCAAAGTTGGAGCGGAAAATGGTCTTGTAGCGGGACGCCCAGCAATCCTCGAAGTTAGACGAGTCGTCTTCCAGCAGCCGGTCGATTCCCTGCGTTTCCGTGTTGCCGCCGCCCAGGTTCTCGTCTCCGGCGACCAGATTTCTCCAGACGGGTTGTCTCTTGGGATCCATATAGTATTTAGTCATGCTCGAGTAGATCGAGTTGACGATCTGCACGGCATCCTTCTCCGTTTTGGGGAAGTTGGATGTGTCGGCCTTCTGGTAGTTCGTGGTGTCCAGAAGGGAATCGATCTTGTCACAGGCTAGCACGAGGAAGCAGGTGGCCGTCAGTGCAAAGATTATCTTTTTCATATTCCTTTTCTCCATCTTTAAAATTTGACATTGACCCCGAAGATGAAACTCCTTGCCGAAGGATAGGAGCCGATGTCGATACCGGACGTCCAGGCGACACCTCCGCCGTATCCGACTTCGGGATCCATACCGTCATATTTGGTGAACGTGAAGAGATTCTGTCCTGAAAAATAAAGCCGGAAAGAAGCGAGTGGCAGTCTCTTTACCACGTGTTTGAGGTCGTATCCGAAGGTGATGTTCCGGATTTTGAAGTAGTCGGCATCGAAGGACCAGACATCGCCCTGATACTTGTTGCAAAGCATATTGCTATGTCCTCCTGGAGAGAAACGCGGGAAGGAATTCGTCGAACCTTCGCCGGTCCAGTAACGGGCAACCTGATTATTGGTGAAGTTGTCTTCATCCTTGTTCGCATAACCTCGGTAACTGCTGAGGATCTGCTGCCCGAATGCCCCGGAGCCGTTGACCGACAGGTCGAAACCCTTCCATTCCAGGCTGATGTTCAGGCCCAGGGTATAATCCGGATGCGGATTGCCGATTTCCACGACGTCGTTCTCATCGTAGATACCATCACCGTTCTGGTCAATCCAAATTACATCGCCGGGCTGCGCCTTCTCATAGCCACCGTCATTCATGAAGGCATAGCCTTTAGCATGGTATGCATCGATTTGGGCCTGATTCTGGAAAATGCCCTCGCTGGCGATACCGATGAAGTGTCCGATGGGATATCCGGTACGCGCTTCGAAGGAGGGATAGGCGTCAATCGTTTGTGAAAGGACATTGTCCGCGCCGCGGATGATTCCTTCGCTGTTGTTGATGTAGAGGACCTTGTTCTTGTTATAGGCGCCATTGACAGCGATATTGTAGAAGAAATCACCTGCCTTGTCGGTCCAGTTCAGGCCGAGTTCGACGCCCGAGTTCCTGACGGCGCCGCCGTTGATTGTCGGCGCACCGGTGCCATAGGATGCAAGAGCCGGGGCGTCTACGAGCCAGTCTTTCGTGTCCTTGATGTAATAATCGAAAGTCGCCCCAATTTTACTGTTGAAGAAGCGGGCGTCGAATCCGATATCTGTCTGTTCGGAAGTTTCCCACGACAGATTGGCGTTGGGAAGGATGTCAGGGTAAGCACCGGTCGAAATGGACATACCATCCATCGTGAAGTCATAGGGGGCGTGGAGAGAAACGGTGGCGGCATATTGGAAGTTGGCGATGTTGCAGTTTCCGTTGCGACCCCAACTTGCACGTAACTTGAAATAATTCATGGCGCTCCTCGCCCATGCCATCCAGGGCTCATTTGTGATTATCCAACCCGCGGAGGCTGATGGGAAGAAGCCCCAGCGATGTCCTTTTGCGAAGTTGCTGGACCCGTCTTCCCGGACAGTGGCCGTGAACAGATAGGTGTCCTTGTAGTTATAATTAGCCCGGAAAAAGAAGGAAAGGAGCTTGTTGTAAGGAACCGTATTGCTACCTCCCACAGACACATACTGGGCGGTGACGTCCGCTTCGCAGGAACTGAGGTTGGCAGACTCCCAGGTTCCAAACTTGGTGATGGAGTTCTTTCCATTGACGCTCATTCCCCAGGACGTCCCTTCAATGGAAGCGCCTGCCAGAGCATCCACACTGTGCGAACCGAATTTGTGCTTCCAGGAGACCGTGTTTTCCCACGTCCAGTGATTCGAGATGCTCGAAGACTGCCTGACCTCGTCGAATTCCTTTAATGATGTGGCGCAGAGGTTATATGCGGGCGTGTAGGAGCGAGAGAAGCGGGCGTATATGTTCTGTCCGTAAACTGACCGGAGTTTCCAGTCCCGATGAGGTAAAAGTTCCAGATAGGCATTTGCCTGCAGGCGGTAAGTGTTTCCTTCGGTTTTTGCCAACGCGTTCTCCTCGAGCAGGTTGTAAGTCCCATCCTGCACGCTTTCCCAATTGTCACGGATTTGGTCGGTATAGTCATAGTATGTGCCGTCCGAGTCATAGGCAGGGAGAAGCGGTGTGGTGGTCAATGCCGTGTGAATGGCATTTCCGTAAATCGTCCCTTGGGTGACGCTGTTGGAATTATAGATGGAAATGACGGCATTTTCGCCGAATTTCAGGATATCCCTGCCATGGGCGCGCCAAAGAGAAAACTCTGAATTGGCGCGTATGGTATTGCGGCTATAGTATGTTTTCTTGGGTGCCCCGAGCGTGCCTTCCACATAAGACTTAGAGTAACTGACGGAATACCTGGCGACATCGCTGCCGCCGCTGAAGCCGATCACGAAATTATTCGTCGGAGCGTTCTTGTTGACCGATTCCCGCAACCAGTCGGTACCGGTGAAGGTGCCGTTTTTGATCTGCGGGTACTGGACAGGCATCCGGTTGGCGAATCCGTAGTAGTCTTCTCCGGGCTGGATGACGCCGGACATGACTTTGATCTCGTTCAAGAGGTCCATATACTCTTGGGCGCTGACACTGCGTACGCCGTTGAAGTTCGGTTGCTGGAAACCGGTGCTCGCATTGAAATGAACGCTGATCCGGTCGGACTTCTTCGCCTGTCGGGTGGTGACGAAGACGACACCATTGGCGGCACGAGCGCCGTAAATGGCGGCGGACGCGGCGTCCTTGAGAATATCGATAGATTCAATATCGGCTGGGTTCAGAGCGGAAATATCGCCTCCGGCAACGCCGTCCACGACGATGAGCGGCTCCGAATTCCCGGTGGTCCCAAGGCCGCGGATGTTGATCTTAAAGTCGGACCAGGGCTGGCCGTTGGATTGAATGAGGTTCACGCCAGGAACGGAACTGTACAATGCACCGAGTGCGCTGGTCGTGTTCTGCTTCTCGATAGACTCGCCGGTGACGCTGATCGTCGAACCTGTGACCAGACGCTTGCGCTGCGTACCGTAACCGATGACAACAGTCTCATCCAACTCCAGAGAAGATTCGCCGAGGGTTACATCATAGCGATTCTGGTCGGCGACTACAGTGAACCGCTGCGGATCGAATCCGAGGGCTTCCACGTTGATGGTTGCACCATCCGGAGCAGTGAACGTGAAATTGCCGTCGTAATCCGTAACCACACCGTTTTGTGTGCCGACATGAGTGATACCGGCTCCAATGACTGGATCTCCGTTCGAGTCTGTGACTCTTCCGGAAATACGTTTGCCCTGAGCCATTGCGGCGATGCAGCATAGGGAGAGCAGCATTACCGCCAAATAGTTCTTGTAACGCATAAAGCTGGTGTTTGGTTAATTGATTATTAATTTGCATGATAAAAATATACATGATTGACTATCAATAAAATGACGCATATAACCTTTTTTAATGGACGATTCTGCTATTTGTAATGTATCTTATTGATTTTCGGATTGTTAATAAATATTGATGCGACTGCTTTTCTACAGTCGCATCAACGAGAAAACCATTCGCTAGATTTGGTGACAGCCGATGGTGCCGCTGGTCGCTATAGTTGCGGATGAGCCTCTATCACGGCCTTCGCCCAGGCGAGGAAGTCCGACCAACGGTAATAGGGACCATTGACTGGATTCAACGCTGGCAGCGACACTTCTTCCTCGTTCAGGAGAACCTTGAACAGGATATCGTCTTTCCTGTTCTTGTAATAAACGAACAGGAGAGTCGCAGCCATCGGAATGTTGTAGCTCTGGAACCAGTACTTGACCTCGTCCGCCGTGGCGGGCACGGTGGCGCAGCCATTGAGATTGAGCAGGGCAACAAAGGCTTCCAGGATGTAATCGTGTCCGAACCGCAGGTCTGCCGCCTTGTCGGAATCCAAGAATGCGGACTTCGCCTTTTCAATGAAATCGACCAGCAAAGGAATCTCAGAATAACGTGCCGTCTGATCCGTTCGGAAAGAACTGTAGTTGAACGCTTCCCAGAAATTCACACGTTGCTCGTCTGTCAGCAGGTCGTCGAACAGAGGCTCCGTCACATAGTTGTGGTAGCCGCAGTAGATCTGGAACAGTTCCACCACAAAGGACCGACTGCCACCCTCAAGTCCATCAAAGAACGAGCAATCTGTGAACAGCTTGTCCAGGATGCCGTCAAAGTCCACTTTCCGGTCCCAAAAGTCGTCGGCGCTTTCCAGCGGAAGGTCGGCCTGCTCCCCCTTGTAGTGCTTCCGGAGCGTGCGTGGAGCGCTGGGCGGGGCCACGATCGTCATCCCCTTATGGTTGGAATTCAGTCGGATCCGGAGATCCTCGTTCCTGCTCTTGAGTCCTAGATTAAACGCCCCCATGCTCACAATGCAGCGCTGCGAGGTCGAAGAGAGGGCATCGACCTTACGCTCTCCCTTGAACACAGCAGGGAATGTGTCGAAGATGAACTCCCCAATCCGTTGGTGCTGGTCGAATCCCAACGGGACCAGATCGCCGGCATTGATCCAAGGCTCCATATAAAAAACCTCGTATTTCCGGGCGAATTCCTGCCCGTATGGAGTCAAGACGCCCAGTTCCTTCGCTTTTGCAAAGGCATTATGGACAATGATATAGGTATCTGCATTCCAGGCATACCGCGATCCATGCCGGCCGTAATGGTTGATATAAAAGGGTTTATAACCCTTGGGGGCTTTGGTTAGTGGCGCCGGCGTATCAAACCGGTGCGGGCCCTCCATCCCGTAGGACTTCCTGACGTCGGAGCGAACCTGGTCTAGGACGTCGTACTGTTGGGCGTAAAGAGGAAGAGCTAAAAGGAACCATCCGACGAAGAATGCTAGAATCATCTTTTTCATAAGCACTGGATTTTTTCTAAATAAAAACATTCAATTGTCCGTTCCCAGAGACGGTTGGACCATCCACCGGATATCCTCGTTCACGACGAATTGTTTGATGATGGACGTCATGCGGCGGTGCCATTCGACGTCATCCCACATCCCGTGGAACTGCGGGGCGCAGAAGTTGGATGTGGCGATGCCCGTCCATCGGCCGGTGGATGCGGCCGTCCGGACGCCCAACTCGCGCAAATCCTTGATCCAGTCCCAGTTGAGACCCTCCATATCTTTGTAGTCGATGAGGCCCCAGCATTCCGTCGTGATGATGGGCATCGAAACCTGTCGGCTGACTGCTGCCATTTTCCGGATCTGGTTCACCAGCAAGGAGTTCCAATAATCGGAACGCGCCCTGTATTCCCGCTCGGCGTTCGCCACCAGATTATCATATCCTTCGGGCGAAAACTTCTCATAATGGTAGCCCACCAGGTTGTTGAACTCATTATCCCTCTGGTGCGCCATCCAAATATGCTGCTCAAGGATGTCCATAAACGAGATATCGTACCGGGCCACCTTGTCCAACTCCTGCGAGTCGAAGGAGAAAAGCAACGGTAGATTCGGGTAGCGTTCCCGGACTAGATTGATGGATTTTTCCATCCATGTCAGGGAAGACGGCACTTCCCAGTTGCCCCAGTATACCTCAGGATGCTGCTCATGGAAGAACGGCGCCCAGGTATCCCCCGGCCATTCGTTGCAAAGGTCCACAAAGATGATATTGTCCATCAGACCTGCCGCCTCAATGGAAGAGAGCGTCTGGATCCAACGGTCAGCAAGGTCCTCCGGGGTGTGGATTTCCATTTCCCGATGAGTGACATCCCTCCTGAACCAGGAGGAAAGCCCCACCTTAACCCCGTGGTCCCGGCAGGCAGAAAT
Organism: Bacteroidales bacterium; assembly: GCA_017548335.1. GTDB lineage: Bacteria > Bacteroidota > Bacteroidia > Bacteroidales > UBA932 > Cacconaster. Next base: position 8,154 of record JAFZAF010000049.1, read on the forward strand.
GAACTCGTTCAAGGCAGGCTGCACACGCACTGTAATCGTATCCGGCCACCCCCAGTCCTGGGTATTCCACACGGGTTCCAGCGTCCATTCCGCTTCGGGATCCGAGGCCACCAGGTGCGGATACGCATCGATGCGGACGGCATCATAGCCTCTTTCCACAAAACCGTTCAGCACGGCATTCCAGTCCTCGAAGCCAGTCCCGGGCATCCGGCGTTCCAACCAGGAGAAATCCCACATAGCAATGGCGTAGGGATGCTGTCTTTCTGTCGCGCGTTCGGTTATCTTGTAATAGCAATACAAGGTCCATGCATGCGGATGGGCGCAGTAGACCGGTATTTCATAGTAGTCCCAACTCTGGTCAGGCAGGCCCTCGATGGCTCCCCCGATGGCGGGTACCACGTTGTCGGAGGCGCTCCACCAGGAAGTCCAATAGTCCGGGAAACACCGGGCATAGTTGGCGAAAGTCATCCGTTTCAAGAGCTTCATCGCTTCCTGCTTGTCGAAAGTTGCGACTCCGCAGATGGCCGGGCCGTTCAGAGAATACCAGAAACCGCCGTTGTCCCGGGCGCCGGCCGGCAGGAAATCATATCCTTCCACGGGCTTTTCACACTGGGCCGCCCCTAGGGCTTCCCCTTTGAACAACCGCCGCTGCATTTCGGCATAGAGGACCTTCTTCCTTTCGACGGGGAAATCCTCCGCCATCAGGGCATAGGCCTGCGGTTCCAGGCACATGTCTTCATCTCCGATGACCATCTTGCCATAGTACATCCTTCTGGAAAAGGTCCGGTCGCCCAGGTCCTTCATGAACGCCTGCAGCATGCCGTCATAATAGATCTTCATACCGTCGGCCAGGTCGGAGGCCAGGGAAGACTGCGCTCCGGCATATTGCCCGAGGGAACGGACCATATCCGGGAAGATGGCCATGACCATGGCTGAGTTCATATGGGACTCGCTGCCGTAAATGACGTCATTATATCGGACTTCATAAAGCCCATACACATTGTCCAGCCAGTCCGAATTGAGCAGCCGGACCAGGCCGTGCGCGCCGGTGGAGAAAAAGTTCCTCAGGTAGTCGAAACAGGCGGCCGCTACATCCAGCATAGTACCGGGATTCGATTTGGGATAAAACTGAATGGGCGTGTCCAAGAAGGAGTAATCGCCCGTCACCCGGAGATATTCCGACAGCAGCAGGAAGAAAAACAGCTGCTGGTCGGACGTGATGTATACGCTGGCGTCTGCGTTGCCGTATCCGGTCTCGATCAGACGGACCTCCCCCCATTCGGTGGTTCGCTTGGCCATGTAGCGCAGGATGCTGCGGGCAAGTTCCGGGTGATAAAAAACCGCGGGAAGGCCGTGCTGGAAGTGGTCGCGCGCACTGGCGTGCTGCCCCCAATAATAGTCATATACCGTTCCCTGTGGAATCTTGGTCTCGCCGTAATAGTCGCTGTAAGTCGCCATTGCCTCCAGGACATAGGCGTCCCAGACCAGTTCGCGGGCGAGTTCCCGGTCAGGTTCGTCCGGGAACGAAGGAAGGACTTCCGTCCACTCGGCTACGGAACCGGATTTCAGGCGGTTGACCACTTCGGCAATCTTTCCTTCATCGGCATCGAACTGGCATCCGACAGTCATCTCCAAAACCCTCGTTTTTCCCCTTCCCAGAGAAAATGAGGATTCCGACGAAAGAACGGCCTCGTCCGAAACGGACACGTTCTCTCCTGCAAAAAATAGCGAAGGAGCATAGCAGTCGATGACGGAAAGCCGGTCCCGTTCCGGGGTATTCAGAGGATTGGAGGATGTGGCTTCGAAGTCCACCCAGGCGGCCTTTTCTCCGGAGACAGGTTGCTTGATAAAGCGGACGGGGCAACTGTTGTAGCGCTGATGCAGCGCCTGTCGGTATTCCGCCGCTACGCTCTCCCCATAGCCAATCCGGACTGGCCGGCCATGATTCGTCACTCTGACAGAAACCTGCAGCGCGGAATCTCCTCCGTCCATCGTCCGGGAAGGAAGCACGTACAGGGTCCGCACAACTTCCACTTTCCCGATGCGGTATGTCCAGGTCGCATATCCACAGCCGAACACTCGGTTGCAGACGGCAGGGTCCTCGGCCAGGGAACCTGGACCGACCAGGGCGTATTCTTTCCCGTCCAAGGTCAAAGTACAGGCATTCGCTCCCGAATTGACCCTTTCCCCTTGGTTCAGCCGGCCCCACGAGCGTTCTCCCGTAATGATTTCCAGGGTGCCATCCACATGTGTAAAAACGGTAATGCGATAGTTTCCGAGGAGAAACCAAGGATCATTCCGCATCTTGGGCTCGCTCCCGTCCGGAAGCTTGACATGATACGGAAGGGCGGCGTCATAGCTGAATGCCGGCAAGCCGTTCTCGTCTTCCAGCCAATGGCCCAAAGGAGTCTGCGCCCGGACAAGGATGCCGGTACAGAAGGCAAGCGCCAAAAGAAGCCGCTTCTTATTCATGCAACTTGTAATAACAATACAGGATCCAGGCGTGCGGATGCGCACAGTAGACGGGAATCTCCCAATAGTCGAGGCTCTGGTCGGGCAAGCCTTCCTGGGGCCCCATCAAGGAGGATTCGATGTTGTCGGAAGAGCTCCACCAAGAAGTCCAGTATTCAGGGAATTCCCTGGCATAGTTCGAGAGGGAAAGCTGTTTTAGCAGCCGGCCGGCTTCCTGCCTGTCGAAAGTGGCGACGCCGCTCACGACCGGACCGTTCAAGGCCCACCACATACCTCCGTTTTCGCGGGAACCCGGTTCCAGGCCTGGGGCGCTCCCCTGCGGATTCTCCTGCTGGCGAGCACCCACTTTCTCTCCCGCATAGACCCGCTTTTTCATCTCCTGCAGCAGCGCACGCTTGCGCTCCACCGGGAACCGATCGCTCTGGAGCAGATACCCCAGCGGCTCCAACCACATGTCTTCCTCCCCGACCGCCTTCCCGTCGAAATACATCCGTCGCGGGAACTCGCGGTCTCCAAGATCCTTCATGAAAGCAGCATACTGCGCTTCGTAATAGATAGACATGCCCTCCGCCAGGCGACGGGCTTTGCTTTCCTGCGGTCCTCGGTAAGCCTGCAGCGAACGGATCAGTTCCGGGAAGACTGCCAGCACCATTGCGGAATTCATATGGGACTCTCCGCTGCCGATGACATTATTGTACCGGACATTGTTCAGGACGAAGATGTTGTCGTTCCAGTCTGAATTCAGGAGCTTCACCAATCCGTGACGGCCCACGCCGATGAAATTCCGCAGATAATTGAAACACTGCTCCGTCACCTCCAGCATGGTTCCTTCCCCGGTTTTGGGATAGAAGCGGATCTTCGTGTCCAGAAATCCAAAATCTTTGTTCACACGCAGGTATTCGGATATCATCTGAAAGAAGAACAACTGCTGGTCGGAGGTATTGTAGAAACTGTGGTCGGCATTCCCATTTCCGTACTCGATGAGCCGGATGTCGCCCCAGGCCGTAGTGCGGGCGGCCATGTAGCGGAGGATGCTCGCCGCCAGCGGCGGATTGTAATAGACGGGCGCCAGGCCGTGCTGGAAATTGTCCCGGGCACTGGCGTGCTGTCCCCAGTAGTAGTCATAGACGGTTCCCTGGGGTATTTTGGTCTCGCCGAAATACTCGCTGTAGGTCGCCATCGCTTCCAGGGTGTAGGCGTGCCAGACAAGTTCCCGGGCCAGTTCATGGTCCGGCTCGTCCGGGAAAGCAGGAAGGACCGCCTTCCAATCAGCATCCGAGCCCGATTTCACTCTGTCTACGGCTGCGAAAATCCGGTCTTTGGCCGCGTCCAGTATCCATCCGACCACCACTTCCGACACAGCCGTCTTCCCCCGCTTCAAGACCAGTTCAGACCGGGCAAGCAACGTTCCGTACTCCGATGCAACGACACCCTCTCCGCACAGATAGAGCGACGGGGCATAAGCGTCGATCTCTGACCGGTCTTGCCGGGAAGGCAGATTGAACGGGTCCTCGGAAACCGCCTGGAAATCGGCCACGGCAAGGCCATCTCCGACGGACAGGCTCCGCCGGAACGAGATCCGGTTCCCGCCCCGCTGGAACTGGGTCTGCACATAGTTCGCAAGGACCGATTCTTCATAAGAGGCTTTCCGAGACCCGCCTCGCAAATTCGTCACTTCCAGCCGGATGAGAACAGCGGCATCGCCAGTGTTGATTTCCGTGGAAGGATTAATCCGCATCGTACGCACGATCTCCAGCCCGTCCACATGAAAGGTCCAGCGGGCATATCCGCAGCCGAAGACGCGCTCACATATGTCCGGGTCCTCGGCGAGGGAGCCGGGACCGGCGAGCAGGTAGGTCTTTTTCCCAATCGTCAGCCGGGCGGCGTTCTCACCGCTGTCCGGCCTTGAACCCAGGTTCATCCGGGCCCAGGAGCGTTCTCCGCTGATGAGTTCGTACTCTCCGTTGACATGGACAAAGACCGTTGCCCTGTAATTCCCCAACAGGAACCACGGGCTGTCGCCGAGGTTTGCAACGCGGCCGTCCGACAGCGTGGCATGGTAAGGGAGCCTTCCGTCGTAACTGAATGCGGGAAGGCCGTTCCCGTCCTCCAGCCAACGGCCCAACGGCTGGGCATGGGCCGTGCCGCAACAAGCGGCAATGGCCAAGCAGATCACGGATCTTTTCATCTTGCGGATCAATGACGGGCCCGTTCGGCATCCCGCCAGTTGTGCTGGTAGCCACCGAGCAGATCGACGAAACGTTTGGTGATCAGGTGGGGGCGCGTAATGGCGCTGCCCACTACCACGGAATGCGCGCCCAGATACAGTACTTTCATGGCATCTTCGGGTGTGTAAATATGGCCCTCCATCATGACACAGGCTCTGTCTTTGAAGTCCCGGCACATCCGGGCGAATTCCCTGTAATCCGGTTCGCTGATGTGCTTGGTGGCTTCCGTATAGCCGTAGAGCGTCGGGCCGACGATGTCAGCCCCCAGTTCGACAGCACGGGCGGCTTCGCCATAGTTGGAGACGTCCGCGAAAACAGGGGCTTCCGGAATGGCCTTCTTCAAGATTGGCAGCAACTCCCAGGCGGGGCGTCCATCATGTGTGATCTGGTCGGTACAATCCAGGGCGATAATGTCTGCCCCCGCCGCCCAGACAGCCTTCGCAGCCTCCAAGGTTGGAGTAATGAACACATCCGTATCATCATGCCAGATTTTCCAAAGCCCGATAAGGGGAAGGTCCACTTCCTGCTTGATGGCAGCAATCTGGTCCGGAGAATTGGCGCGGATGCCCACGGCGCCGCCCCACTGGGCGGCCTTGGCCATTTTCACGACAAAGTCGATGGAATAGACCGGATCGTCCGGCTGGACCTGGCAGGAAACGATCAGCCCGCCTTTCAGTGCGTTTTTCAGTTCTTCTTTCATGCGTGTTATGCAGTTATGAGTTCAGTCAATCAAAACAGGAAGGCCGCACCTACCAGTCCCGCATCATTGCCCAGAAGGGCGGGAATGACCGGCGGAAGACCTATCTCCTCGGCCCCGAACGTGCATTCGCACATCTTTTCCCGAAGGGGAACGAACAGGCGGTCTCCCGCCGCCGCCACGCCGCCCCCAAGGATGATGATTTCCGGGCGGAAGATGGTGATGAAGGTGGAGAGACCCGCCGCCAGATAGGCGATGTAACGGTCCACAAGCCCTTCCGCAACGGGGTTTCCCGACTTGGCCGCATCAAAGACGGCACGGGCATCGCCTTCAAAGCCGGCTCGGGCTGCATCCCGCTGCAAGGCCGTTGCCGAGCAGTACGCCTCCAGACATCCTTTCTGCCCGCAGGTGCAGCGCTCTCCCTCGAATACCAGTTTGGAGTGCCCCAGCTCGGCACCCATTCCGTCCGCCCCTGCATAGATCTTTCCGTCCAGGATGATGCCGCCGCCGACCCCGGTCCCCAATGTAAGCATCAAAGCGTTCTCATGTCCCCGCGCAGCACCGGCGAGCGCTTCTCCGAGCGCGGCGCAGTTGGCGTCATTGTCAATCTTCACATCCAAGGGAAGCTTGCCGCGCAGGTAATCGTAGATGGGCACATTGTGCCAGCCGAAACAGTTGGCGTGGACCAGGAGATTCGTCCGGGCATTCACGCAGCTGGGCATCCCGATGCCCCAGCCGGCGACGTCTTCCATGGAAATGCCGGCGCGCTCGACGGCGAGGATGCTGACTTTCGCCATGTCATCCGTGATGGCTTCGATGCTCCTCCCGGCCCCGGCCGGAATCGAAGCACGGGAGAGGATGTTGAACCGGCTGTCGATGACAGCAGCGGCGAGGTTCGTCCCGCCGACGTCCAGTCCGAGGTGAAAAGGCTTGTTCATAGTATTCTGGTGTCTATTCCGAGGGCAAGTCCCCGTTGTTTATGTGGTTCCAAAACTTTCTTGTCCAACGCCGGGACATCGCCGTAGGGATACTTCCTGCCCATCCGGCGGTATTTCTCCGCCCCGAGGGTATGGAACGGAATCAGATCCATCCGGCGGAAGCCCCCTTCCAGGGCGAAACGGAATGCATCCTCCATCTGCTCCGGTTCCAGGTTGAATCCCGGGATGCAGGGGCGGCGCAAAACGACTTTTGCCGGGTCCAGCAAGGCGAGGTTCCCGGAAAAAACATTCCATTCCGCACCGGTTACATCCTTCAGGACCTTCGCGTCCGTATGCTTGAGGTCAACCAGCCACAGGTCTACGAAGGGAAGGGCACTGCGGACCGTTTCCCGTTCCGCGATGAGCGTTGTTTCAACGGCGGTGTGCATGCCCCTCCCCCGCGCTTCTTCCACGAGGGAAAGCAGGGCCGCTCCCTGCAGCAGCGGTTCGCCGCCGGAAAAAGTGACGCCGCCTCCCGAAGCGTCATAATAGTCCTTGTCGCGCTCCACTTCGTCCAGGATGCCGGAAACACTCCGAAGCCACCCGTCGGTCACGGCCTGGGACTCCGGATTGGAGCACCAGGGGCAATGCAGCGGGCATCCCTGCAGGAAGACGACCGTCCGGATTCCGGGGCCATCGTCCAGGGCGAAACGCTCCACATTGAAAACCCGGGCGTCAGTCATACAGCACGCGGCTCAAGAGTTCTTCCTGGACGGTTCGGGGCAGTTCCACGAACTTGGCGCTGAAACCAGCCACGCGAACAATCAGGTCCGGATACTTCTCGGGATGGATCATCGCATCCTCCAGTTCGCCCCGGTCCACGACCGTCACCATCAGATGACTTCCTCCCTTCTTGAAATAGGTACGGAAAAGTGCCTTGATCACGTCCCGCCGGTTGTTGAAGAGGGCGCGGCCGAACTTGATGTTCTGCACGGAGCCGGCGTGATACCGGGCGTCGAAACGGCTGAGGGAGTTCAGCAGTGCCGTCGGGCCGGTCACGTTGGCACCTCCCTGCGGATTGTTGGCCGGATTCATGTACATGCCTGCCAACCTGCCGTCGGGAGAGGCTGCCGTCTCCAGGCCCCAGTCGGTGTTGAGCTGGTTGTTGCTGATGACAATCAGGAAATACTGCATGCCGGCGGCGATGCCGCGATTCCGGACACCCTTCGAGACGAACTCATACAAGTCATTCGCCAGTCCGTCCGCCGTATCCTGGTCGTTCCCGTATTTGTCACAGGCCAGACAGTCCTTCCGGAGTTCGTCATAGCCCTCGAAATTAACCAGAACAGCCTGCCGGATGTCTTCCAGCGTGTATTTCTTCCGTTCGAAGACCAGCTCCCGGATGGCCTGCAGCGAATCGGACGCATTGATGTTGCCGTAGGTTTCGTTCGTCCCACCCAAATACCGGACACCGCCGTCCAGCAGGGCGCGGCCGCGCTCGATGCAGTCGTCCATGAGCAGGCTGACGAACAGGAAACTCACCTCGTCATTCATCACCTCAAAAGAATGGTACTGTGCCTTTACCGAAAGGTCCAGATACCAGTCCAACAGGCGTTTGTAACCCTCGTAGAAGGCATTGAAGGAATCGTATTCCTCCAAGGGAAGGATCGGAACGCCTCCGTCTTTCCGGACGCCGTCCATCGGGTCAATGCCTCTTTCTAGGTAGATGGTCAGGATCTTGAGAAGGTTGATGCAGATGTTGGGCGTGCCCGTGCTCTGCCCTGCAATGACGAATTCCGTACAGCCGAAGGGGACATACTGCTCCGCAGTCTTTTCATCCACGCGCATGGCAAAGGCCACGGCCGGCACCTCCACGTCATCATTGTAGAGGGTCGGGTAAGTCGTTCCCGCCCCGAGCGCATCCAGCGCCTCGTCCCAGACCTGTTCCGGGGTGTCGGAGTCAAGGCGTAGGGTAAACTGCGGCTCGACATATCGGGTATCGTGGCAGACCTTCATAGCCAGGTGCAGGAACACATCAGCCTCGGCGGGATGCTTCCGTCCGCGCCCGCCTACGATGATGCGTCCGTTGACGGTTGTGCGCCGGTTCTCAATCAATGTCCAGAGCGATTTGAGATAATCACATGCTTCCTCTTCATCAAGCCTTCCTGCGGCAAGATCAGCCGTCAGATAAGGGCCTAACAGGTCGTCCAGT
>JAFZAF010000050.1 GCA_017548335.1 Bacteroidales bacterium
GCCGCTGCTCTACGCCCTGCTTATCGGCACCATCGTGGGCGCCCGGCTCGGCCACTGTCTCTTCTATGAACCCTCCTACTACCTGACGTCCGAGCATTGGGTCGAGATATTCAAGCCCTGGAAGGGCGGCCTGGCCTCGCATGGCGGCGCCATCGGTGTCATCCTGGCGGTCTGGTGGTACGCCCACCGCTACGGTAAGAAGAACGGGTTCGACATGCTCTGGGTACTCGACCGCCTGGTGATTGCCGTGGCCTTCGCCGGCTGTTTCATCCGCCTGGGCAATCTGTTCAATTCTGAAATCTACGGCAACGTGACCGATCTTCCCTGGGGCTTCATCTTCGAGCGCCGCGGCGAGACGGAGCCCAAGCATCCCACCCAGATCTACGAGGCCCTCTCCTACCTCATCCTGGGCCTGATCCTCGCCTGGCTGTATTTCAAGAAACTCGACAAGATCCACAAAGGCTGCCTGTTCGGCCTGTTCTTCCTGGTCTGCTTCGGCATGCGCTTCCTCATTGAATTCATCAAGGAGCCGCAGGTTGACTTCGAACAGAACATGGTCCTCAACATGGGCCAGACGCTCAGCATCCCCTGCATCCTGGTGGGTATCTTCTTCTTATGCTACGCCGCGATCAAGAAGATCCCGGCCCGGCGTCAGGAGCCCGAAAAGACGAACTACCGTCCATTGTCGAAAGAGCAGAGAGAAGCGCAAAAAATCAAAAAAACCAAGTGATGAGACGTTCATTGCTGATTCTCCTGCTTGCCCTGCTGGGCGCCTGCACGCCGGCCAAGACCCAGGCTCAGCCCCAGACCGACGCGCAAACGGATCCCCAGCCGGCTGACTCCCTGCTGACCATCGCCATGTGCGGCGACATCATGATGGGGACTACCTACCCCACGGTACGGTTGCCGCAAAATAACGGTGCGGAAATCTTCGCCCATGTGAAACAGCTCTTTATCGACGCCGACCTGTCGGCTGGCAACCTTGAAGGCGTGATCGCCGACGGCGGAAAGAGCACCAAAGACGTGAGCAAAGCCAACAACTATGCTTTCCGGACCCCGGAAAGCTACGCCCACCTGCTCACCGAAGCCGGGTTCGACTACCTCAACCTGGCCAACAACCACACCAACGACTTCGGGCCGGAAGGGCGGAAGCGGACCCGCGAGATCCTCGAGCGGGAGGGCATCGCCTATAGCGGCCTGCCCGATTGTGAAACCGCCATCGTGGAGAAGAACGGCGTCCGTTACGGCATCTGCTCCTTCGGACAGAATTCCTACACGCTCAAGCACACCGACACGGCATCCGTCACTCGCATCGTTTCGGCCCTGCGGCCGCAATGCGACATCCTCGTGGTCAATTTCCACGGCGGGGCAGAAGGCACGAAGTATTCCCATCTGCCCGACGGCCCTGAGACGTATCTGGGCGAAAACCGCGGCAACCTGCGCGCTTTCGCGCACCACTGCATCGACCTGGGTGCCGATATCGTCTTCGGCCATGGGCCCCATGTCGTCCGAGCCGTGGAATGCTACAAAGGCCACCTGATCGCTTACAGCCTCGGCAATTTCTGCACGACCTACGGCATCAACGTGGCGGGCCTCACGGGCTATGCGCCCGTGCTCGTGGCCCGCATCGCCCGCGACGGCCGCTTCGTGGAAGGCCGCATCCATTCGTTCATCCAAACCCCGGGGACGGGCCCGCTGCCCGATCTGGAAAACAAGGTCGCCCAACACATGCGTTCCCTTTCGGAAGCCGACTTCCGGGGGAATTACGGCCTGACCATCTCCGACGACGGAACCCTCACCCCGAAACCCTGATATGACGCTGCTCCTGATCTTTCTGCTGGGCGCCCTGGCCATCTCGTTCCTCTGCTCGATCCTGGAATCGGTGCTGATGTCCACGCCCTTGTCGTTCATTACCATGAAGGAAGAGGAAGGCTATAAGCCCGCCACCCGCTTCATGCAATACAAGGAGGAAAGCGCACGGCCGCTGGCCGCCATCCTGGCCCTCAATACCATCGCCAACACCATCGGCGCGGCCGGCGTGGGCCGGCAGGCCACTTTGCTGTTCGGCTCCGAATGGTTCGGCTGGGTGTCCGCCGCCATGACCCTGCTCATCCTGATCTTCGCCGAGATCATCCCGAAGACCATCGGTACCTCGTACTACCGCAAACTCATGGGCTTCACCACCCGGATGCTCCGCTGCCTGATCGTGCTCATGTATCCCATCGTCATCCTGATCGAGCTGATCACGCGCATCTTCCAGAAAGACGACGACGAAGCCGCCGTGAGCCGCGAAGAGGTGTCCGCCATGGCCAATGTGGGCGAAGAGGAAGGCGTGATCGACGAAAGCGAGAACCGCATCATCCAGAACGTCATCAAGCTCGACGACGTGAAGGCCTACGACGTGATGACCCCGCGCGTGGTAGCGCAAACTGCTTCGGAGAACATGTCCCTGAAGAACTTCTACAAAGACAAGGATTTCGAGCATTACTCCCGCATTCCGGTCTATAGCGAGAGCCCCGAATACATCACGGGTTACATCCTGCGCAGCGAAGCCCTCGAGTGCCTGGCGGAAGATAAGTTCGACATGCGCCTGAGCGAAATCAAGCGCGACATTACCTTCTTCAACGAAGAGCAGTCCGTGGCCGACATCTGGGACACCCTGCTCACCAAGAAAGAACAGATCGGCTTGATCATCGACGAATACGGCTGCTTCCAGGGTATCCTGACGCTTGAAGACATCATCGAGACCATCCTCGGCCTGGAGATCATCGATGAAAACGACGAGGTGAGCGACATGCAGCAGTTCGCGCGCGAGCGCTGGAAACAGCGCGCCAAGCGCTTCAAGGAAATCCAGCTTCCCCCGGAGCCTGCAGAAGACGACAACGACTGAGTCCGCCCATGCTTCCCGACGGTTACGACCTGATCTGCATCCTCGGCCCGACCGCCTCCGGGAAAACCCGTTACGCCGTGCAGATGGCCCGCGAGCTGGACGGAGAGATTCTCTCCGGCGACTCGCGGCAAGTGTATCGCGGCATGGACATCGGCACCGGCAAAGACCTCTCGGAATACGGCGAAATCCCGTATCACCTCATCGACATCGCAGACGCCGGCGAACAATACAACATCTTCCGCTACCAGCACGACTTCGAACACGCCTACCGCGACATCGTAGAGCGTGGCAAGACGCCGATTCTCTGCGGCGGCAGCGGCCTCTACATCGAGGCCGCCACCTGCGGTTACCATCTGCCCGACGTGCCGCCCGACCCGGTGCTGCGCGCTTCTCTCGACAAACTCCCCACCGAAGAACTCATCGCCCGCTACGAAGCGCTCCGCACCCCGCACAACACCACGGACTACGACACGCGCCAGCGGCTCATCCGAGCCCTCGAGATTGCCCTCTGGGAAGAAGCGCATCCTGTCACCCACACGTCTTTTCTGCCGCGGAAGACGAAATACATCGGCATCGCCGTCTCGCGCGAGGAGCGTAACGCTCGCATCGACCGACGGCTCGATGCCCGTCTCCAGGAAGGCCTGGTCGAAGAAGTTCAGCGATTGCTTGACAGCGGCCTCTCCCCGGAAGACCTGCTATACTACGGTCTGGAATACAAATACGTAACCTTATACCTCACCGGCGCCCTCGCCTACGACGAAATGGTCTCACGGCTCCGGATTGCCATCCACCAGTTCGCCAAACGCCAGATGACCTGGTTCCGTGGGATGGAGCGGAAAGGCATTGAAATTGAATGGAGAACGATATCATGAAGAAACTGTTGCTGATTCTGCCGTTGCTGGCCCTGCTGGCCACCGCGGCCCCGGGCTTCGCCCAGAAAGCGTCCGAACTCAAGTACACCGACGCCCGCGAGCTGATGCTCATCAACCAGGGGTATGACAATACCGAATTGTATTATTCCCGCCTACCGGAAGATATGAAGGCCCGCACGCGCAAGGGCGTGTGGGAGCTCGGCCTGAACTCGGCCGGCCTGGCCATCCGCTTCTCGACCGACAGCAAGGCCATCGGCATCCGCTGGACGCTGCTCAACTATTTCATCATGCACCACATGGCCGGCACGGGCATCCGGGGCATCGACCTGTACCGGCTCGATGAAAACGAACATTGGCACTTCATCGGAACGGCCATCCCCAACGGAAAAGACACGACCAAAACGCAGTTGGTCGTCAGCGATATGGATGGCCTCGACCACGACTATATGGCCTATCTGCCTTTATACGACGGAGTGACGAAGGTCGAGATCGGAGTCACGAAAGACGCGAAGATCGGCCAGCCGCACCGCGACGTGCTGATCAAGGGCAAGGAAAAGCCCATTGTGTTCTACGGCACCAGCATCACCCAGGGCGGCTGCGCATCGCGGCCGGGCATGGTCTATACATCCATTATCAGCCGGGCGTTACAGAAAGAGTGCATCAATCTGGGATTCAGCGGCAACGCCCGCATGGACAAGGCGCTGGCCGAGATGATCGCCCGCATCGACGCCGACCAGTATGTAATCGACTGCCTGGAGAACTGTACGATCAAGATGATGCGCGACAGCGCCTGGTACTTCCTGACCTATCTGGGCCAGAAACGGCCCGATGCGCCGATCTACATGGTAGAACACATCTGGTTCTCCCAGTCTTCCGTCAGCAAGGGCGTCCACGACCAGATCGCGGAAAAGAACAAATACTGGCGGGAGTTATACGAAAAGCTCCGGAAAGAAGGCTACGATAATTTCCGCTACATCCCGGCCGACAATCTCACCGGCCCCGACGGCGAAGGCGCCGTCGACGGCACCCACCAAACCGACCTCGGCTTCCTCCGAATGTCGGAGGAGTTCCTCCGGCACCTGCGGCGGTAGCTGGCGACGCCGGTCGGGCCGTTGTTCCTGCCGTAACCGTCTCGCCCCCCGTGGCGCAAGCTATGCTGATTTTCAGCGACTTAAATAAAATCGATTGCGTTATTTTACGCAATCGATTTTAAGCATCTAGCTGATTATCAGCTATCATTGCGCCACGACTGACATTTCGCAGCGGGCGCAGTCGAAGACAAGGCGGAGGCGGTTTTTCTGGTTGACGAGATAGAGTTCTTGGGCGGACCCAGACCCCCGATCAGGTCGGGGGTGACGTTTGTCGATCATGCCCGGCGTGACCAATTCTTGCGTCATGCCCGGCGTGACCGGGCATCTTTTCGGGCAGAGGCCCAGTTCCCAGCGGATGCAATAGCGGGCGCGGAGCAGTTCGGTGGGGATGTCGAGGGTGGAGACGTTGTAAGCGCCTGCGCCGGGTATGGGAGTGTGAGGCACCGGACGGGGTGAATCCGGGCTGGGCAGCGACGGGCCAGGCAGCGACGGGCCAGGCCGGCGCGTCTCGAGCCGCTCCTGCAGGGCGGATGCCAAGTCGCGGCGAATTCCGTTCAGGAATGCTGCCGGATAGAACCGAACCGGATTAACATCGATGGAGTTCAGGGCGAAGGCGAAGGGGCCGCTGTTCTTGTTCAACTGACGACGGAGGCTATCGAGAGCCACGTACGGTTTGTCAGCCACCGGCGCCTCATCGATAAATCGCTTTTCGACGGTCACTCCCTGTGACGTTGCCGTCACAATCGTCATGCCCGGCGCCGACCGGGCATCTCCTCCGCTGCGCCACTCGATTGTTGCGTCCAACACCCGGCGGGGCATGTTCTTCTCGAGTTCCCGCTCAAAGCGAACATCGAAGTTGCGATAGACGCGAGTGCCGGGAAGCAGCGGGATGGGCTCCCTCAGGGTAACGGTGCGGCCTTGGGCCACTTCGGCCCGGCCGCCGACGACAGAAGTGGTTCCACCGGCAAGGGCGAACGACAGGCCGTCGCCGTTGGCCAGCGACTTGTCGGTCTCCATCTCGAAAGTCCGGCCATGGACCGAAACAATCTCGCCGATGTATTCCCCCAAGGCTTTGGCCGCATCGCCGCTCAAAAGCGATGTACAGCGTCCGTCGAGGAACGCCTCCGTCCAGCCGCGCGTGAAGGTCCGGTCGGGATCGGGCGTAAAACCGCCCTCCACCCGCCCGGCCGAAGCCCGGCGATACAGATGCCCGGTCAAGCCGGGCATGACGGATTCGGAGCCGGGCATGACGGAAGGGGCGGACGAGGCGATGAACTGGTCGATGACGTTCCGGTAGTGACGCACGACATTCTTTACGTAGGAGGCGTTTTTGAGGCGGCCTTCGATTTTGAACGAGGTGATGCCTGCGTCGACCAGGTCGGCCAGGCGGGCGTCGAAGCGGAGGTCTTTCGGCGAAAGCA
>JAFZAF010000051.1 GCA_017548335.1 Bacteroidales bacterium
AAAAGCGGGGACGGCGGCAACGGCTCCATGCACCTGCACCGGGCCAAGTACGTGCCCAAGGGCGGGCCGGACGGAGGCGACGGCGGCCGCGGCGGACATATCATCCTGCGCGGCAACCGGCAGATGTGGACGCTCATCCACCTGAAGTACAAAAAGCACATCAAGGCGGAAGACGGCGGAGCGGGTTCCGGCCAGCTCAAGCACGGCAAACAGGGTGCCGACGTAATCCTGCAGGTGCCGCTCGGCACCGTGGCGCGCGACGGCGAAACCGGCGAAGTGCTGTTCGAAGTGCTGGAAGACGGCGAAGAGAAGATCCTGTGCCGCGGCGGACGCGGCGGCCTGGGCAACAACTTCTTCAAGAGTGCGACCAACCAGACGCCCCGGTTCGCCCAGCCGGGCGAGCCGGGCGTCGAGGGTTGGTTCGTGCTGGAGCTCAAGGTGCTGGCCGACGTAGGCCTGGTGGGTTTCCCCAATGCGGGAAAATCTACGCTGCTATCAGTTGTCTCAGCCGCCAAGCCCAAAATCGCCGACTACGCCTTCACGACGCTCGAGCCGCAACTCGGCATCGTCAACTACTACGACGACCGTTCATTCGTGATGGCCGACATCCCCGGCATCATCGAGGGTGCGCACGAAGGCAAGGGCCTCGGCCTGCGCTTCCTGCGCCACATCGAGCGCAACGCGATGCTGCTCTTCATGATCCCGGCCGACAGCAAGGACATCGCCGGAGAATACCGCATCCTCCAGAAGGAATTGCGGCTGTACAACCCGGAACTGCTCGACAAGCAGCGCGTGGTCGCCATCACCAAGTGCGACATGCTCGATGACGAGCTCCGGAAGGAAGTGCGGCGGCATCTTCCGCGGAAGGTACCGGCCGTAATGATCTCCTCCCTTACGGGAGAAGGCATCCCCGAACTCAAGGACCTGCTCTGGAACACCCTCAACGCAGAAATCTGATGTACCTGATCGTCGATACGACGACCGACCCGGCCTGGAACCTGGCCGCGGAGGAGTATTTGCTCACGCAGCGGAGCGAGCCTTTCTTCCGGCTCTGGCGGAATGCCGACAGTGTGATTATCGGCAGGCACCAGAACGCATACGCCGAGATTGACTTGGATTATGTGGAACGGGAGCGCATCCCGGTTGTCCGGCGGATGACGGGCGGCGGGGCCGTGTTCCACGATCTGGGAAATGTAAACTATTCGTTTTTCGATTTACGGGAGCGGCGGTTTACCGATGTGGTCCTGGAGGCATTGGCTGCGCTGGGAGTCGTCGGATCCTGTTCCGGACGGAACGATCTGGTGTTGGAAGATGGCCGAAAGTTTTCGGGGACAGCTGTCTGCAAGCATGGCGGCCGCGTGCTGGAGCACGGGACTTTGCTGTTCGACGCCTCGTTCGACCGGCTGTCCGCCGCGCTGCGGCCGCGGCCCGAGAAGTTCTCGGGCAAGGCCGTGCAGTCGGTGCGCAGCCGGGTGGCCAATTTGTCGTCCCAGCTGGCTGCACCGCTGAGCATCGAGGCGTTCATCGCTTTTCTGGCGCAGCACATCGGGGATGCGCTGGGCTGTACACCCTATGCTTTTTCGGCAGAAGACCGGGCCGCCATCGCGCAGCTGCGCGCGGAGCGTTTCGGTGCGATGGCCTGGAACTTCGGGGCCTCCCCTGCCTGCCGTTTTACGAATGTGCGGAAGTTTCCCGCCGGGCTGGTCGAAGTCCACTTCGACCTCCGCGGCGGGCGGATCAGCGGGTTGCAGATCTTCGGAGACTATTTCTTCACGCGTCCGACGGAGGAGTTCTGCGCGATTCTGGAAGGCTGCCCCTACGATCGCAACGCAATCGCCGGCCGCCTCCTTACGGTGGCGACCGGCGACTATTTTTCAGGTATTGAAACGGAAGATCTTATTTGTATCTTCTTTCCTTCTCCGATACCAGGAGATCCTTCAGCGTGCCGACGCAGTCGTTGACAGCGCCTTCGAAGGTGTCATTGTTTCTTTCTACGACCAGTTCGTTGCCCGGAATGAAGACGTGGACTTTCACGTTCTTGTTCTGCGGATCGGCGAGCAGGGAGAGATCGACCTCCGTGCGCACGATGCCGTCGTAGAATTTCTCGACCTTGCCGACCTTCTTGTCAATGTAGTCAAGCAGTTTCTGGTCGGCGTCGAACTTGATGGACTGAACTTTAATTTCCATGGTTACCTCCGTTTTTTGCTCTGGGATGAGCGGTTAAATATGTCTTTTTCAACTGTTCGAACGAGTTGTGCGTATACACCTGCGTCGCGGCCAGAGAGGAATGCCCCAGGATTTCCTTGATGCTGGTCAGGTCGGCGCCCCGGTTCAGGAGGTGCGTCGCCAGCGAATGCCTGAGCACGTGCGGCGACTTCCTGCCGGTAAAACCTTCGACACCGGAAAGCTCGCTCCTGACCAGGTTGTCCACAAAAGCCAGATAGAGCGGCGCGCCTTTGTCGGTGAGAAAGAACTTCCCCTGCGGATTGTCGGGATACGCTTCACCCAATTTTTCCAAATATAGCAAAATCTCCTGACAAATCAAAGCGGGAACCGGGATTTCACGCAACTTGTCACCCTTGCCCAACACGCGAAACAGGCGTCGATGCGGGTCGAAATCCGTGATTTTCAATGCGCACAGCTCCGCACGCCGCATCCCGGTAGCGTAAAGGATCACCATCATCATCCGGTTCCGCAGCAAAGTGAAATCTTCGGGGTGCTCCTCCACTTTGCGGCGGCTCTCGTCGAAATAGTTGTCGATGGCCTTTTCCGTGTAGAACACGGGCAACTTCTTGTCCTCCTTCGGCCGGGGAACCTTGCGGACGGGATTGGCGTCAAGCAGGCCTTGCCGGAGCAGCCACTGCGCCCAGGTGCTGAGCGCGGAGAGTTTCAGGTTCACCGTACGGGCGCCGAGCCCCTTGTCAAGACCCTGGGCAATGAAATTGCGGATGTTCCGGGTCGTCATTGCCTCCGGCGCGACGGTCTCCGCTTCGAGAAATGCATAGAATTCATTCACAGCCGTTTCGTACAGTGCGACCGTCCGCGGAGAGTATCTCCGCTCCACTTTCAGGTATTGAATGAAATTTTCTTTCAACATTTTTACAAATGTAAGAAATTTTATCTACCTTTGCCGTCCCTAAGAAAAAGGAGGTGTAAGCAAATGATTATCGTACAGGTCAAAGAAGGTGAGAACATCGAGCGCGCGCTGAAGAAATTCAAACGCAAATTCGAGAAGACGGGTGTCATCCGCGAGCTCCGCTCCCGCAAGACGTTCGAGAAACCGTCCGTGAAGAAGCGCGAAATGATGAACAAGGCCATCTACGTGCAGAAGCTTCAGCTCCAGGACGAGTAATCGTCTCGTAGGACAATTCCCGGGGATTTTCCCGTACATATATCCTACAACTCCGACCGCCTCCGCGGCCGGAGTTTTTTTGTCCCCATTATCTGTATTTAGACAGTATCTGCACGTTTTGGGCTGTTTTTATGGATGGGCTATGGGTACTAGAGACACATGACGAGAAACCAGATGCCGAAGGCGCCCAGCAGGCCGATGATGATGGTAGGCCAGAAACCGAGGGTGCTTATCATTGAGTCCCAGACCAGGTCAAAGTTGACATACAGCCATAAGCACAGAATGGTGAATACCAGAATGAGCAATGCGTAGCGAAGGGTCTTTCCACGGGCACCGAGGATCAGGAACCAGGCGGTGCACAACGCAGCTGCGGCCAACAGGCAGAGGAGCCCTTTCCCTCCAGTCAGGAGCCGAAGGAGAAAGTCCTGGACTTGGGGGAAGACGGCGACGACAAAGATGCCCACAAGGGCCAGGCAGACTGAGATCAGGATCAGCGTGGCCTGCCGTTCGCTTTTCTTTTTCATCAATTCTTTGAAGGAAGCCATTTCGAAAGGAGTTTAGAGAATCAAACTGAGCAGGAACACTTCAACCATCGCAGCCAGGCCGATGACGAGTGTCATCAGCGTTTGGGTGCGGTAACCGTCCTGCGGGGTCAAGTCGCCGAAACTGGTAACGACCCAGAAGTAGGAGTCGTTGGCGTGGGAGACGGTCATGGCGCCGGCGCCGATGGCGACCACGACCAGCGCGGCGTCGACCGGCGTGGCGAAGCCAAGGGCAGCCAGCAGAGGAGCGACGATGCCGGCCGTCGTGGTGATGGCCACGGTCGATGATCCCTGCGCGCTCTTGAGAATGGCGGCCAGCAGGAACGGGAAGAAAATTCCCACGGCCTTGAAGGTCTCGGCGTGCGCCGTAATGAAGTTCACCATGTCGGAAGAGGCGATCACTTTTCCGAGCACGCCGCCGGCGGCCGTCACGAAGAGGATCGGGCCGACAGTCTTGAGCGTTTCGTTGGTCAGCGTATAGAAATCTTTGCCTTTTCTGGCGCGGAAGAGTTGGAGGATGGCCAGGATGACGCCTACCGACAAAGCCATGATGGGAGTTCCCAGAAAAACGAGCAGGTCGGCCAGCCAGGCGTCGCCGTGAGCCATCGAAACAAAAGAGGCCAGCGCCATCAGCAGGATGGGCACGAGAATCGGGGCCAGCGCGTCAAGCGCGCCCGGCAGTTTTCCGTATTCGACCTTGAGTTCTTCGTAGGTCTTGACGGTTTCGTTGTCTGAGGGCGTCTCGTCGGCGCTTTTTACCTTTTTGCCGATGTGCCGGGCAAAGAAGTAACCTGCAATGAGCGGGAATATCGAGCAGAGCACACCCATGCCGATGACCAGCAACAGATTATTCTCCATTCCGAGAGCCTGCGCCGCGGCAAGCGGGCCGGGTGTAGGCGGGATGAACACGTGGGCGATATAGAGGCCGCACGAGAGACAGACGGTCATTGCCACGCTTGAGGCGCCTGTCTGGCGCACAAGTGCTTTGCGGATGGGATTGAGGATAACAAAGCCGCTGTCGCAGAACACGGGAATCGATACCACCCAGCCCATCAGCTCGATGGCCAGCTCCGGATGCTTGCGTCCTACAAGACGGATGACCAGGTCGGCGAGTTTGAAGGCCGCGCCCGTCTTCTCCAGCACGGCGCCGATAAAAGCGCCCAGGATGATGACAATGCCGATGGATGTGAATGTCGCAGCGAACCCCGAGCCGATCACGCCCGGAACCTGCCTCAGCGGAATCCCCGCCAGCAGGGCCAACACCAGCGCGATGGCCAGAATGGCCAGAAACGGATGAACCTTAAGCTTCGAAATGAGCAGAATCATGGCGACAATCGCCACGACAAACGCAATGATGAGTGATATCCCGGTCATAACAATCTGCAAGTTACAAAATTTTGTAAATTTGTAATCTATGGCAGAAAACATTCCTCTTGAACTGGGTACGGAGAAGATCGGCAAGCTGTTGAAACAGTATGCCATGCCGGCGATCATTGCGATGACGGCGTCTTCGCTGTACAATATGGTCGACAGTATCTTCATCGGACAGGGATGTGGTCCGATGGCCATCTCCGGCTTGGCGCTGACCTTTCCGCTGATGAACCTGTCCGCTGCATTCGGCACACTCGTGGGCGTCGGCGGTGCCACGTTGATTTCCGTACTGCTGGGGCAGAAAAACTATCCTGTGGCCAAAAAGGTACTCAGCAACGTATTCATCCTGAACGTGCTGGTCGGCATTCTCTTTATGGCCGTCGCGCTGACCTTCCTCAACCCGATCCTGCGCTTCTTCGGCGCCAGCGACGCGACGCTGCCGTATGCGCGCAGCTATATGATTCCGATCTTGATCGGTAACGTCATCACCCACCTGTATTTCGGCCTGAATTCCATCGTCCGGGTGTCGGGGCACCCACAGAAAGCGATGTTCGCCACCATCCTGACGGTGACGCTCAATACGATTCTCGACCCGATCTTCATCTTCGTGTTCAAGATGGGCATCCAGGGCGCGGCCATCGCGACCATCATTTCGCAGTTCACGGCTTTTGTGTGGATCATGCGTATCATCTGCGACAAGCGGGAATTCCTTCATCTCTCGCGCGAGACTTTCGGTATTGACTGGGGCATCGCGAGGCGGTCGCTCTCGATCGGCATGGCGCCTTTCCTGATGAATGTCGCTTCCTGTTTTGTGGTGATTTTCATCAACAACCAGTTCAAGCGCTACGGTGGCGACCTGGCTATCGGTGCCTACGGCATCGTAAACCGGCTGGTGTTCCTGTTCCTGATGATCGTGATGGGCTTCAACCAGGGCATGCAGCCGATCGCCGGCTACAATTACGGCGCGAAGCAGTACGACCGCGTGCTGGAAGTGCTGCGCCTGACCGTCAAGTGTGCGCTGGTGGTCACATTCACGTGCTTTATCGTCGGGATGTTCTTCCCGCGTGCGGCCGTATCGCTCTTTACACACGATGAGGAACTCATCGGCCTGGCGGCACGCGGTTTCCGCATCACCGTGGCGATCTTCTTCATCATCGGCCGCCAGATGGTGATCACGAACTTCTTCCAGAGCATCGGCCTGGCCAACAAGGCGATCTTCCTGTCGCTGTCGCGACAGCTGATCTTCCTGTTGCCGTTTCTGGCCATCCTGCCGCTCTGGTTCGGTGCGGATGGCGTGTGGCTCAGCATGCCAGCCTCCGATCTGGCCGCCCTGGTGGTTTCAGAAATCATGCTGGCCCGACTGAAACGGACTTTCCGGCGCGAGCAGGAGGCAGCGATGGAGAAGCCTGTGGTTGAAACGATTGAAAACGTATAAAAACGCATATAAACGGATATACACGCATAAACTCGCCTTATGGAATCACATTTGATCATCACTATCGGACGCCAGATCGGCGCAGGCGGCCTGGGTGCGGCCCGGCTGCTGGCGCAGGAGTTCGGCATGAAGGTCTATGACAAGGAACTGCTGGCCGAGGTGGCCCGCGAGAGCGGACTCGATGAAGCCTGCTTCGAAAAGCGCGACGAAAAATCTTCCCGCGGCGTGCTCGGCGCCCTGCAGGGATTCCGTTCGTTGTTTGGCGTCTACAACCGTGCAGGCACCGACAGCGTTATGAACGAAGACCGGCTCTTCCAGATCCAGAGCGAGGTGATGCGCGACATCGCCGCCAAGGAAGACTGCATCATCGTGGGACGCTGCGCCGATTACATCCTCCGCAATGAACCCCGTCTGGTGACGGTCTTCATCAGCGCCAGCCTGGACAGCCGCGTGAAACGGATCATGGAAGGAGAAAAGCTGTCGGAAGAGGACGCCCGCCGCTATGTCGAACAAGGTGACCGCAAGCGAGCTGAATACTACAATTACTACACCTTCAAAAAATGGGGCGACTCCGCCAGCTACGACCTGTGCATCGACTCCTCCAAACTCAACGATGACATCGTCGCTGTCGTCGATCTCATCAAATATTACATGAAACAACGACATCTCATCTGATATGGCTGACGAAAAGATCATCTTCTCGATGAACGGTGTGAGCAAGATCTTGCCGCACAACAACAAAGTAATCCTCAAGGACATTTATCTCTCCTTCTTCTACGGGGCCAAGATCGG
>JAFZAF010000052.1 GCA_017548335.1 Bacteroidales bacterium
AGGCCGGCCGGTGCTTCGGTGATGCCCGCGTACCAGGGGACGAAGGTCTGGCAGCAGGGGTGTCCCATGGCGTTCCACATCACGCAGCCGGTGTCGAAGTCACCCCAGGGACGGAGCTGGAAGATGGTGGAGAGGATGGTGTTGTCGTTGCAGATGCTGTTGAGCAGGCGGCCTTCGGCGTCCGGGGTGTCGTGGAGCGCGAGTACGTTCATCATGTCGCGGAGCGACACTTTCTTGCGCGGGATGGAAGCAAATTCTTCGGGGTGCTCCATGCCGAAGAAATAATCCCAGGCCTGGCGGTGGCGGCGCTGGTTGTTGGGGGAGGCCAGCGATTTTTCGGAAGCGTATGCCTTGGCGAAATGGAAGGCACCGTCTTTTTCGGGATTGTACCAGCCGCGGGAAACGGCGTATTCAACGAGATCCTGGCTTGCCGCGAAATTCTCCTCGTCGTCCAGGTCGACCTCGCCGATGACATAGTAGTTCGGAATGGTCATCACTTTGTCGTCGGGGACACGCTGGGCCACCCAGTGCTTGCCTTTGACGACCGAGACCACCCAGCCTTCCGTCGGGTCGGCCACGATGTAGGAACGGCCGCTGCCCTTGTAGCCAAAGGTCTCGACCATCGATCCGATGATGGCAACGGCTTCGCGGGAGGTCCGGGCATATTTGGCAACCGATGTGCGGATTTCATAGAGAACGCCGCCACCGGACAATTCTCCCTGGTCTTCGCGGGAAGGACAGCCGTTGGAGGCGATGGAAACGCCGAACTGGTTCATGAAGACGTCGGCCACCTCCATGCCTGGAAATTCGCACCAGATGTAACGGAGATTCTTGTTGGTGGCGGGAACGACGTAGATGTTGAGCATCTGTTCTCCGCCGTCGTCCTCATTGTGCGCCATCAGGACGGATCCGTCGACCGTGGCGGCACGGCCGGCTATGACAGAAAAACAATTGTAGTCCTGTGCTGTGGCGAGGCCCAGGCAGCAAAGCAGGACGGCGAGGGAGAAGAGGATCTTTTTCATGATGCCAAAGTTAGTAAAAATATCAATTACATTTTTGCTATCTTTGCGAGTTATAATTTAAAACGCGCAAAATGGCATTGAAATGCGGAATTGTCGGATTGCCGAACGTCGGTAAGTCCACCCTGTTCAACTGCATCAGTTCTTCCCGGGCGCAGGCGGCCAATTTCCCGTTCTGCACCATCGAGCCGAATGTCGGATCGACCACGGTTCCCGACGAGCGGCTGAACGTGCTGACGGACATCTGCCACCCGAAGCGGACCATTCCGGCGACGGTGGAGATCGTGGATATCGCCGGATTGGTAAAAGGGGCGAGCCGCGGCGAAGGGCTGGGCAACCAGTTCCTGGCCAACATCCGTGAGACCGATGCCATCTTGCACGTGCTCCGCTGCTTCGACGACCCGAATGTGACCCACGTGGACGGCAGCGTCGATCCCGTGCGTGACAAGGAAATCATTGACATCGAACTGCAGATCAAAGACCTGGAAACGGTGACGAACCGTCTGTCCAAGCTCCAGAAGCAGGCTCAGACAGGCGGCGACAAACAGGCGAAGAAGGCTGTGGACGTGCTGCTCCGTTACAAGGAAGTGCTGGAGCAAGGCCGGAATGCGCGTGAAGTGACGCTCGACAATGTGGAAGAGCATCGCATCGCCCGGGAATTCTGCCTACTCACCAACAAGCCCGTGCTGTACGTCTGCAATGTGGACGAAGATTCCGCTGCGAACGGCAACGCTTATGTCGAGGCAGTCCGCGAAGCGACGAAGGGCGAGGATGCGCAGCTGCTCGTGATTTCGGCCAAGATCGAGTCGGAGATCGCTGAGCTGGACGATCCGGAAGAACGACAGTTGTTCCTTTCGGAAATCGGGCTCGAAGAATCGGGCGTGGTCCGCTTGATCCAGTCGGCCTATGCCCTGCTGAACCTGCAGACCTTCTTCACGGCCGGTGCCGACGAATGCCGGGCATGGACCATCCACCGGGGCGACAAGGCGCCGCAGGCGGCGGGCGTGATCCACACCGACTTCGAGAAAGGATTTATCCGGGCCGAGGTCATCAAATACGATGATTTCGTGACGCTCCGCAGCGAAGCGGCCTGCCGCGCGGCCGGCAAGCTGGCCAGTGAGGGCAAGGAGTATGTGGTGCAGGATGGCGACATCATGCACTTCCTGTTCAATGTATAAACCAACAACTTGATATGAAAAGAATTCTCTATGCAATGGCGATGGCGGCCGTTCTGGCGGTCTGCAGCACCGGGTGTTCCCAACGCCCTGCCGCAAAGCCGGACTGGTTCACCAATCCTGCCTATTTTGAAGAAAAGAACGGCATGTATGCCGAAATGCCCGTTTTCCCGAGAAACATCGTGATGGTCGGCGATGACTACATCGACCGGGGCGTGTGGAATGAATTTTACGGCGACACCACCATCAAGAACCGCGGCATTACCTACGATGCGACGGAGCACGTGCTTTACCGCATCGACCAGATCGCCGCCGGAAAACCGGCGAAGATTTTTGTCAGCGCGGGCTGGAACGATGTGCTGCACGGAACGCCGCAGGAAGTGATTGTCGACAATATCGCACAGATCTTCAAACGGATCCGGAAAGCATCGCCCAAAACGAAGTGCTACTGGCTCAATATTGTCGGTAACAGCACGATGCCTGCCGAACAGCTCACTGTGCTGGAAGCGGTCAATGCGGAGGTGAAGGCTCTTTCGGAGAAGGCCGGGTTCGAAGTGATTGACATCTGCGCGGCGCTCCGTCCGGGCATCAACGACGGGACTTTCTCCTGGGACGGCGGCAAG
Organism: Bacteroidales bacterium; assembly: GCA_017548335.1. GTDB lineage: Bacteria > Bacteroidota > Bacteroidia > Bacteroidales > UBA932 > Cacconaster. The sequence continues at coordinate 2,818 of JAFZAF010000052.1, forward strand.
CTCCTCAACGGTGCAGGCTATGAGGCCTTTGCCCAGGCGATCGAGCGGCAGGTCGGCAAACCTCACCTCAACCATGTGAACGACAAGGAGGATGCGCTGGAAGTTTCGGATTACTACAAACATCGCGTGTCAATCTTCCGTTCGCTTCCGAATACCGACGAATTGATTGTCATGTTGGGCAACAGCCTCAACAACAACGCTTTGTGGACGGAACTCTTTCCGATGGGCTACATTGTGAACCGCGGTATCAGCGGCGATGTGATCGACGGTGTCCACCAGCGGCTCGACGAAGTCGTGGCCGATCATCCCGACAAGATTTTCCTGATCACCGGCACCAACGACCTGATCAACGATCCCGAAGTGACCGCCCTGCAGGTGTATGACCGCTACGAGAAACTGATCCTCGACATCCAGGAGCAGCTCCCCTTGACGGAACTCTATGTCCAGAGCATGCTGCCGCTCAATCCGAAGTCGAAGTTCTACGAAGGCTTCAACGAACGGGCCAGCGAGATCAACAAGCTGCTCGAAGCCGCTTCCGGCCGCTATGGCTTTTACTACATCGACATCGCCTCCGTGCTTTCGGACGAGAAAGGCGATCTTCGGGAGGATTGCACGACCGACGGCATCCACCTTTCCGCCAACGGTTATTTCTATTGGGCCGCCGAACTGGCCCGGGGCAACCGGATGATGCGCGCCCTCAGACCTAGACTCTAAATGCAGCATACCATGTATCGGACACATACCTGTGGAGAATTGAGAATCGGCCATGTGGGTCAGACCGTGACCCTGGCCGGATGGGTACAAAAAAGCCGCCGGATGGGCGGCATGAGTTTCGTGGACATCCGCGACCGCTACGGCATCACGCAATTGCGCGTGGATGATACGACGGACGCCGCGGTGAGCGAGATCGTGGCCCGTCTGGGCCGCGAGTACGTGATTCAGGCGACCGGTGTCGTCGAGGAGCGCCAGAGCAAGAACGCCAAGCTTCCGACGGGCGACATCGAGATCCGGCTCACAGACCTCAAGGTCCTGAACGCGTCGCAGACGCCTCCGTTTACGATCGAGGAAGAATCGGATGGTGGCGAGGATATCCGCGCCAAATACCGTTACCTCGACCTGCGCCGCGCGCCGCTGAAGCGGGCGCTGATGCTCCGTCACCGGATGGCGCACGAAGTGCGCAACTATCTCGACGGCAAGGGCTTCCTGGAGATCGAGACGCCGTTCCTCATCAAATCGACGCCGGAGGGCGCCCGTGACTTCGTAGTGCCCAGCCGCATGAATCCGGGCGAGTTCTACGCCTTGCCGCAGAGCCCGCAGACGTTCAAGCAGTTGCTGATGGTGGCCGGCTACGACCGCTATTTCCAGATCGTGCGCTGCTTCCGCGACGAGGACCTGCGTGCCGACCGCCAGCCGGAATTCACGCAGATCGACTGTGAGATGAGTTTTGTCGAGCAGGAAGACGTGCTCGAGGTGTTCGAGGGCATGATGCGGCACCTGTTCCAGGAAGTCATCGGCGTGACCATTGCGCCAAAAATTCCGCGGATGAGCTGGTACGACGCCATGGACAACTATGGCAGCGACAAGCCCGACATCCGCTATGGCATGAAGATCCACGAGATCACGCCGCTGGTGCAAGGCCATGGCTTTAGTGTCTTCGACGGTGTGGAATATGTGGGCGCCATTGCCGTACCCGGCTGTGCCGGCTATACCCGCAAGCAGACCGATGAACTCACCGAGTGGGTAAAGCGGCCGCAGGTGGGCGCCAAAGGCTTGGTTTACATCAAGCTGAACGAAGACGGCTCGGTCAAGTCGTCGGTCGACAAATTCTATACGCCTGAAGAAGTCCAGGCTATCGCCGCCGCTGCCGGTGCGCAGAAAGGCGACCTGGTGCTGGTGCTCTGCGGCGCGAAGCGCAAGGCGCAGACAATGCTCGGCGTGCTGCGCATCGAGATGGGCAACCGGCTCGGCCTGCGCAACCCGCACGAATACGCTCCGCTGTGGGTGGTTGACTTCCCGTTGCTCGAATGGGACGATGAAACGCAGCGTTTCTATGCGATGCACCACCCGTTCACGGCGCCCAAGCCGGAACATCTGGCGCTGTTCTACAGCGACAAGAAAGAGGATCTGGAGCGTGTGTGCGCGAACGCCTACGACTTCGTGCTCAACGGTGTGGAGCTCGGCGGCGGTTCGATCCGTATCCATGAGGCTGACGTCCAGCAGCGGATGTTCGAGGTGCTGGGCATCTCGAAGGAAGATGCCGACTACAAGTTCGGCTTCATCATCAATGCCTTCAAGTTCGGCGCCCCGCCGCATGGCGGCCTCGCCTTCGGCTTCGACCGCGTGTGCGCCCTCTTCGGCGGCCAGGAAACGATCCGCGACTACATCGCCTTCCCGAAGAACAACATGGGCCGCGACGTCATGCTCGACGCGCCTTCGCGCATCGACGACGTCCAAATGGACGAACTCTTCCTCAAGAGCACAGCGCCTGAGAAATAATCCTGCGTCATGCCCGGCTCCGACCGGGCATCTCTTTCCCTCTTGTTTCCGGTGAAGCCCTTTCACATCCGCTACGGCTGTCCGCACAAGCCTCCCCGCAAAAACTCCGTGAAAGGGCTTCACCGGAAACGGCGTTTTAGCCATTATCTACCTGCTTAAAATTGAGCAGGTAGGAAGTGTTTAAATTGTTGTGATTCAGCGGTTTAATCTCCAGATGTGAGGGCGTCGGCAGCGGCGTGCATGGCGTCGTAGAGGGGGCCGTCCTGGAGGGCGGCCGGGGTGCCGTCGTCGCCGCCTTCGCGGACGCTTTGGACGAGCGGGATCTGGCCCAGCAGGTCAATGCCGTATTTGTCGGCGATGAGTTGTCCGCCGTCGCGGCCGAAGATGTAGTAGCGGTTCTCGGGTAATTCGGCCGGAGTGAACCACGACATATTCTCGATGATACCCAGGATGGGCTTATTCACCTGCGGATTGCGGAACATATTAACGCATTTCTCGACGTCGGCCAGGGCGACGGTCTGCGGTGTGGTGACGATGATGGCGCCGGTCAAGGGAATATCGTGGACCAGCGAGATGTGGATGTCGCCAGTTCCCGGAGGCAGGTCGATGAGCAGGTAGTCGAGTTCGCCCCATTTGACTTGCAGGAGCATCTGCTTCAAGGCGTTGCAGGCCATCGGGCCACGCCAGATAAGGGCTTGTTCCGGCCGGGCGAAGTAGCCGATACTCATCCATTTCACACCGTACTTTTCGACGGGAATCATGATTTCCTTGCAGTCTTCCGTGATTTCGGCTTCTTCCGGAAGGGGTTCTCCCATCTCGTCGTAGACTTCTACGTCAGGGATTTCGTCTTCGGTGCCGGTCATGGTCGGGATGGAGGGGCCATAGACGTCGGCGTCGGCCAGGCCTACTTTGTAGCCGAGGCGGGCAAGCGTCACGGCCAGGTTGACGGCGACGGTGGATTTGCCTACGCCGCCTTTGCCGGAGGCGACGGCGATGATATGCTGGACGCCGGCGAGTTGTTCCATGCCGAGTTCGAGCGGCCGTTTCTTCGGCTGGGGTTTCGGAGGATGGGGGTTATAGGGCCCTTTGATGTCGTAGGGATTCATTTTATTTCGTAATTTTGTACAGATGGTTTGTGTCCGATGACAAAGATACGGAATATTCTGCTTGTTCCCGATAAATTCAAGGG
>JAFZAF010000053.1 GCA_017548335.1 Bacteroidales bacterium
CGGCTGGTGGCCTATACGGCCCAAAACAAGGACGAGGTTGGTTACGACTATACCGGCCTGGCCTCCAAAACCCTCTCCATCTTCAACGTCTTCTCGACCGACCGTGTTACGGATGGCGTGGAGGTGGTGTCGCCGGAGGAGTATGATCTGCGTCACCCCCGACCTGATCGGGGGTCTGAGATGCCCGGTCAAGCCGGGCATGACGGAAGGGCAGTCGGGGGTGACGTTGACCTCACCTGGTCCCCCGACAGCGTCCTCCACGTCACCAACAACACTGGCAGCCCCATTACCTTCAGCCTTTCTGTCGCGCGGGAAGACGATATCGTTCCGCCGGCGAACCCTGATATCGCCGAGTTTCTCTCTGCCGCGAGAGATATCGGACGGCGTAGCTTCCGGGGCCAGGTCATTCCCGAGCTGGAAGGCGAAGTCATCACGGGCCGCGTCGTGGCCGATGCTGCCACGCTGCGCTCCCTTCTGGGCCACAGCGCCTACCTCTCCACGCCCTCCGAGAAGGCCGATGTCTATACCTCCCTGGTTGTCGGCGATGGCGCAATTACCTTTGTTACAGGTAATTACTTTGGAAATCAGGAGCTGGTATGCGAGATCGAAGGAGCCGACCCGAAAGCTCCGCCACGCATCGAGCTGAATGAACCTTACGTCAAAGCTCAGGTGTCCGCCCCAGAAAAGCTGCTGCTCAGCCCTTCGCTGGAAGCGTCCCTGAAGGCACGCAGCCTGATGATGCAGCAGGCTGCCCGCCAAAACGCCGATACGCTCTACGAATATCTCCCGCGCCGGGAATACCCGCTGTTCGACGGTGCGCCCGTCCGCTACATCCTGGACGATTACACCCGGTTCGACACGATGGAAGAGACCTTCATCGAGTTTATCCCGCAGGTTCGTGTCCGCAAGGGAGCGGGTGGCCGTTCCGAGATTCAGGTACGCCTCGATGAGGCGCAGGATATTCGTACCTTCACGGGCGCGTCTTCGCTTGTGTTGCTCGACGGTGTTCCCATTTTCGACCACGAGCGCCTGCTGCTCTACGACCCGCACAAGATCCAGCGTATTGACGTCTATCCCTACACCCACTATCTGGGCAGCAGTACCTTCGCCGGCGCGGTCAATCTCATCACCTTCGCGCACAACCTGCCGCATTTTGCCCTGAACAAGACCATGCAGATCGTGCCGTTCCCCGGCCTTTGCTGGCCCACGGCCTGGCTCGGTCCCGACCCTGAAGCTCCTGCCGAACCCCCGGACTGCTACCAAACCCTCTTTTGGCATCCACTGCTTCAACTGGGCCCCGGCGAGACGCTCACTGTTCCGATCCCTATTCCGGCCTCGCGCGGCAGGATGAGCGCCACGCTGGAAGGGATGACATCCGCCGCGCAGCCGGTCGTTGGCTGCATCCCGCTTTTTTAGTATCTTTGGACTGTGAAGAGGAAGATTATCATCGTCATTATCTTGCTGTTGTGCGGCGCAACGGTTTCTCTGGCGCAAAAGGGACCGGTACCGGAGAAGGTGTATGTCCATCTCGACCGGACTTATTTTGCGATCGGGGAGACGGTCTGGTTGAAAGGATATGTGGAGAATGCATTACCGTCGGCTGACACCAGCCGGTTCCTATATGTCGAACTGGTTGGGGGGAAGGACGATGACGCCGTGCTGCGCAGCAAGATCCGTCTGGGAGAGGAGGGCTTTGCGGGACATCTGGACCTGCCGGAAGATATGCAGGGCGGCCGCTATATGCTTCGTGCCTATACGCGCTGGCAGATGAACTGGCCGGAAGAATGGATGTATCATTGCCCGATCGAAGTTTACGATGGCAAGGAAGCTTCTCCTGAAGTGCCGGGAGCTGATTATGACATCAGTTTCTATCCGGAAGGCGGCCGTTATTTCTATGGAGAGTATGCTTCGGTCGGTTTCAAGGTCCTTTCGGCGGACGGTCGCAGCCGGCCGTTGACGGGCAAGCTGTATGACGATCTCGGCAATTCCATCTGTGATGCCAAAACGGAGCATGCCGGAATGGGGCTGCTGGGTTTTGTGCCTTCTGAGGGGCGAAAGTACCACTTGGTCTCCGACCTCGACGGGCGATCCTGGGATCTTCCTCCCGTGAGTCTTGAGGGGGCGACGTTGCAGGCCAGGCGTGTGGGCGACCACTTTGCCGTGCGGACGATCAATCGCACGGGTGGCCCCGTGTCGCTCAGCGTTTTCAACCCGTCGGGCGATTCGACGGGCTTGCAGAAGTTTGTGCTTACCGACCCGGATGGGCGGATTCTTTCGGAACGTACGGTATTTGATGGAGAGCCCGTTTCTGCCACGATAGCGGCAGCGGCGGTAGATGCTGATTATTCGCCCCGGAAGAAATGGAATATCCGATTCAGTCTTCCGTCAGACATGGATTCCGCCGAACTCTCGGTCTCCGTGGTCAGGAATGCTTTCCGTCCTTATCAGCAGGAAGGTTCCTTGGCAGCCTATATGCTGTTGGGAAGCGAAATCAGGGGCCATATCGAAGATCCGGACTATTATTTCGACCCGGATGTCTCAGCCTCTGCCCGGATGTCGCATCTGGACCTCCTGCTGCTGATCCAGGGTTGGACTTATTATGATAGCGAGGAGAATCCTTCGCAGATGATCTATCCGAAGGAACAGCAGCAGACCCTTCAAGGGGAAGTGCACTCGGTGTTTGGCAGGGTTCCCCGCAAGTTTGTTCTCTCCCTGATCGCTCCCGAACTGGAATATTCGCAGGTGGTCGCCGTTCCGCGGGGCTCCCGTTTCGTAGTTGACAGCCTGGATTTCCCCGACAGCACCTTGTTTATTGTACATGTGGACAACAGGGGAGACTTCAAGCGCTATTATCCCGTGCTCCATGAAGAATTCGCGCCCAAAGGGAAAAAAGATGCAAGTAGTTATCCTTGGCGCGTCGCTTACAAACCTCAGGCGCAAAGCCATGATGAACCTGCTGCCACTTTCAATCCGGGCGATGTCATCGTCGATACGCTGGAAACAGCGGTCATCCGGGGAATGATGCCGCGCATCCGTTCGCCGTTCGGCACCAGCGACCTGCCCAATATCAAGGAACGGGAAGACCTGGCGTTTTATGACAATCTCAATCTCGTTGATTACGTGGTGATGACTCATCCGACCCTGCGGAAAGAGGACGATGAGATCATCAACACCAAGACAGGCTACAACAATCAGGGTGGGGAACACTTCTCGACCGTCGCCCTGTATGTCGGCGGTTTCCAGATGCCTTGGGATATCGCCCAGACTATCCGGATGAGTGAAGTGGAAAAGATCAGCGTCACCACTTATATGAATTCCGACGCTTTTTTGGCGCGTTCGCCGGGCGGCATCGTCCTGGTTGAACTGTCTGCGGCCAGGCCGGCCGGCTCCTTGAAAGACAAGAGCAATTCCATCGTGGCCACACCGCTGGGTTATCAGAAACCCCGTGCATTTTACAATCCGGCGTATGACAGGCGTCGCATGCTCACCCTTCCCGATCGGCGGAATACGGTATATTGGAATCCGGCGCTTCGTCTGGGCACCGTTCCTACGGATGTCCTGATCGAAACGGAAGACCGCGCCGACGGTCCCTATTACCTGCGCATCGAAGGCCGCACCTCCGACGGCCGCTGGATTTCAGCTTCGCAAATTCTCTAGTGCTGGTCCTTATACTTCTTGTTGGCGTTCTGGGAGGCCTTGGTGGTGACGAGGGCGACGCCGTTGGCGCCGCGGACGCCATAGCTGGCGACGCGGGAGTCGGTGATGATCTCCACGGCAACGATATCGTGGAGGTCGATGCTGTCGAAGTTCTGGACTTCGAAGCCGTCGACCATTAGCAGCGGCGCAGTGCTGCCGTTGATGGTGCTGATGCCGCGGGCGGCGACACCTTCAAAGAAATGCGGACAGATGACTTCGATGTATTCGTCCAGCGTCCGGTAGTTGAGCCACGGCTGGTCGCCGTCGTTTCCGTCATTGATCCATTTGCCGGAACCGCAGGAAGACAAGGCGAACAGGCAGATGAATAGCGAGAAAAGAAGTATCGATCGTTTCATAATGTCGTAGTTTCCGACAAAGATACGAATTATTCATGATAGTTCGGAGATCAGTCGGATGATGGTGTTGAGGAGATGGAGGAGCCAGGCGAGGAGTTTGCTCGCTGCCCCGGAGAGCGTGGTGAGGGCGGGGAGGAGGGAGGA